>CAYLQD010000055.1:0-24094 GCA_964385685.1 uncultured Planctomycetota bacterium
CTCTCGCTGGTCGCTGCGCTCGCGGCGATACCGCGCGCGTCGGCCCAAGAAGATGTGGCCGCGACCCTCAAGCGGCTCGAGGCGAAGATCGCGGCCCTCGAGCAGCGCGTCGAGCAGCTCGAGGCCGAGCTGGCCGAGGCCCGCCGGCCGAAGCCCACAATCACGATCGAGGCCCGCGGCCCCAACGCGCCGGCGCCGAAACCGGAGAAGAAAGAGGATCCGCTCGCCCTCAACCAGCCGCTGACGGACGCCGAGCGCGCGGCGATTACGAAGGCAATGAAGGCCGTGGACACGCACGCGGTCGAGGTCCGGAAGTATGGCGCACAGCTCTCGCCGACGGCCGGCCTCGCACGCGACGCCGTCGTCGACCGATGGGCGAAGGCGTCGAAGGAACTCGTCGAGCTGTACGCCGACTACGGACAGGAGAAGGCGTGCCTGACGGCCCTCGCGCGGTTCTCGGCCTGGCGGACGCGGACGTATGGGGCGGTCAAGATTTTCGACGAGGCCGCGTACAACTGCGGGAGCGTCCTGCTGTCGAAGTGGGAGAACGCGGACAGCGCGATGCGGCTGGCCGCTCGCTACGGCCCGACGTCGCGCTGGATGGCAGGGTCGTGGGGGAAGCTGTGCGAGGAGGCGGCCGTGAAGACGAAGAAGCGCAGCACGAAGATGCTGGCTCTGAAGTGCTACCGCCGAGCGGCCGTCGTGGGTAACGATCAGGGCGCGTGGCAGCGGGTGAACGCGCTCGAGGCGGAACTCCGGCCCGCGGGCGTCTACGGCGGCCCCAGGTAGCGGCCGCCCTCTCCTACTCCCCGGCTCTGACATTTCACCGCAGAGGTCGCAGAGAACGGCGGCCCTTCGACACGGCTCAGGGCCCTGAGTGCATACGAGGGCGGAGCACCCGGGGGTCGCAGAGGACGGGAGTCTCAGCAAGAACATGACGGTCGCAACTGGCGATCACGATCAGGATCGAGATTAAGGGGCTCTAACAAAACAGTGGGGCGGACATTCTTGTCCGCCATCTGGCAGGCCCCGCGGGAACAGCGGACGGAATGCCTGCCCCACTGCGGTTCTGTTAGAGGCCCTAAGATTACGGCTGAGGTCGGGATACGGGGATGGCGGGGCCGCGCTCCCCTACTCCCCCTTGAGCTTGTTGCGGAGCGCGAGGCCCTGTTCGTGGTCGGGCACCTTGGCGAGCAGTTCGTCGAGCGCGGCCAGCGCCTTCTCCTTCTGGCCGCCCTTCTCGTAGGCGACGGCGAGGTGGTAGAGGACGGCGGGATGGTTGGGCAGGAGGAGCCGCGCCTTTTCGAGTTTCTGGATGGCCGCGTCGGGCTGGCCGAGGATCGTATGGAGCACTCCGAGCGTGTCGGCGGCCGCCCCGCTCAGCGGGCTGAGCTTCTCCGCGAGCTTGGCACGCTCGATGGCCTTATCGAGGTTCCGTTTCTCTTCCGCGCACAGGTTGGCGTAGTCATTCAGGGCCCGGACTTCCGTCGGCCGGAGCTTGATGACGTCTTCGTAGAGGGTCAGCGCGAGGTCGTTGGCGCCGGCGCGCTGATAGAGGGCGGCGAGTTCGAGCTTGGCGATCCAGAACGTCGGGGCCGCCGCGATGGCGAGTTGGTAGGACCGGACGGCGACGCGCTGGGCGGCGAGCCGCGCGGTGACCGTGGTCTCGGCCGCGGCGGCCTCGCGGGTCCGCATGTCTTCGATCAGCCCGAGGTTGCGGAGCGCGGGGGCGAAGTTGGGCGCGAGCCGAAGGATGCGCGCGTTCACCTTCGCCGCCTTCCTGAGCTGGTCGTCGACGGCGCCGCCGCCCAGTTGGGACGTAACGAGATAGAGGTCGCCGAGGAGGTGGAGGGCGACGACGTTGTCGGGGTCGTCTCGGAGCAGCGTCTCGTAGGTGTTCTCGGCGTGGGGGAGCCAGACGAGCCCGGCCCGTGAGAGGAGCAGGCCGAGGTTGAGCCCGCGCGCGACGAACACGTGGCGGATGCCGTGGTGCTGCTCGGCCTGATCGCCGTCGGGCTGCTCGGGCTCCCTGGCGGCCGGCTGCTCGGGCTCGTCGGCGTCCGGCTGCTTGGGTTGCCTGTCGGCTGGCGGCCGCTTGGGCGCCTCGGCGGCCTGCTTGCTGAGCCGAGCGAACCGCGCCATCATCGCCAGGCAGGCGTCCTGAAAGCCGGGGAGCGCTCCTTCGATGCGGTTTATCTCGGCCGCGGCCGCCTTGAACTTGCCGCGGGCGAGATGGCAGTTGGCGAGTGTGAAGCGCGTGCGGAGTTCTTCGTCGGCGTCCTTCTTGTTGAGGGCTTTGAGCGCGTCGACGGCTTTCTGGGCGCTTTCGACGGCCTTGTCGTGATCGCCGGCGCAGAGCTGGGCAGTCGCGAGGCGTCGGAGCAGCCGCGGCCGGGCGGTCGGCGGGGCGACGTGCAGCGCCCGGGCGTAGACGGATGTCATCTTGTCGAATTCGCGGCGGACGGCGTAGAGGATGGCAACCTCGTAGGAATGGCTGAACCGCGGGTCCAGCTCGATGGCCTTCTCGTAGTTCTGGACGGCGAGGTCCCAGAACAGGCGCCGCTCCGCCTCGATGTCGCGGTCGGTCGGCTCTTCGTCTCTTCGCGCGGGATTGGTGCGCCAGCGCTCGACGATCTCGGCGCGAATCTCGGCAGGCGGCCGGCGGGCGCCGGCGCTGTAGATGAGGCCGACGAGGAACCGGGCTTCGGGCTCGCCGGGCGCCTGAACGGCGATCAGGTTGGCCTGCTCGAGCGCGGCGGTCAGGTTGCGCCGCCTGAGTTCGAGTTCGGCGAGCCGCAGCCGCGCGGGCACGTACTTCCTGTCGCGTTCGAGGGTGCGCCGCAGCTCCTGTTCGGCTCGGGCCAGTTGGCCTTCTTTGATGAGCACGACGCCGAGCCGGTAGTGGAGCCCTGGGCTCTCGGGCAGCTCGAGGTCTTTGAGCATGGCGATCACGTGCTCGTACTGCTCTCTCGCCTTGTCGGGCCGATTCAGGGACTCGTAGGCGCCGGCGAGGTACACGTAGCCCATGACGTACTGTCGGTCGAGCGTGAGCGCCCGTTCGAAGCTCTCGATCGCCTCGGTGGGCATGCCCTTCTTGAGGTAGGCGTAGCCGAGGATACAGGCGTAGGTCGGCTTGTCTTCTTCCTTTTCGATAAGGGCCTGGATGTTGGCGATCACGTCGTCCTGCCGGCCCTGCCCGATCATGAAGAGGTACTGCTTCATGAGGGTGCTTTCCGCGGGCAGCTCGCGGTAGGCCGCTTCAAGGGCCTCGTAGACGCGGTCATAGTCCTTCAAGCTGCGGCTGGCCTCGCTCAGCATCAGGTAGACCTGCGCGTTCAGGTTGCGCGACCGGCCTGGGATGGCGAGGATTTTCTTGCACTGCTCGCGGGCCTCTTCATACCATCCGCCTTCGAGGTGGAGCTTGGCGAGCCGGAATCGCGCGGGCACAAAGTCGGGCCGGAGGCGAATCGTCTCGCGGAACTCGGCGGCCGCGCGGGTGGCGAGAGCGGCCGCGCCGCCGCGGCCGTAATACGCCAGGCCCAGACTGAAGTGGAAGCCTGGATCGTTCGCCATCTGCCCCTGGATGGAGAGGAACTCCGTGGTGGCCTTGTCGTACTCGCCCTTTGCCAGGTGGACGATGCCGCGCACGTAGCGCGCGTTGATGCTGGCGGGCTGCCCGAGGTCGCGTGTGAGTTGGCGCTCCGCCTTGTCGAACATGCCGGCTCGAACGTACTGCACGGCGAGCCGGTCGCGCACGGCGGCGGTCCGCGGGTGCTTCTCCAGGACGGACTCCAGAAGCCCGATGGCCTCGCGGGTAGCCTTGTCGGCGCGCGCGGCGAGTTTGGGCCGGTCCTCCGCCGCCGCCTTGCGGGCGTCGCGGGTCGCTCGCTCGATGAGCACCTCGGCGCGGATGATGTCGGCCTGCATGACGGCCGGGCCACCGAGGCCCCTCAGCGCATCGGCCGCCCGCTCGGCCGCGTCGAGATCTCCGCTGCCGAGCAGCGCCGACGCAAGCTGGAGGAGCGTGTCGATATCGCCCTGGCCGGGGAGGTCGGCCGTCAAGCCCGAGCCCATTCGAAGATGCCGCAGGGCCAGTGCGAACTGCTCTTTCGCCCGATCGATATTGGCCCGCAGGCCGGATTCCCGAGCGTCGGCGGGCTTACGGCCGTACCAGTCGCGCCAGTAGGCCTCGGCGGACTCGAAGCGTCCGAGCCGCGCCTCGGCGGCCGCGTCGAGAGCCAGGCGCCCTCCCCCGCCGTCCTCGCAGATGCGCACGCACTCGCGCGCGGCCGCGTCGAACATGGCGTAGTGGATCTTGCCCACGGTGGAGTGTGCCTTGAGGAGCTTCGGATTCGCCTCCGCGATCTTCCCTGCGGCCGCGAGCGCCGGCTCGTGGTGCCCCTCGATCATGAGCACGAGCGCCAAGCCAAGCCCCGCCTCCGGCGCCCCCGGCTGAAGCTCGAGCGCCCGTTTGAAATCCGCCCGCGCCTCCACGCGGCGCCCGACGGCGACATAGCACTCGCCGCGAATGACCAGAGCACGCACGTTGTCGGGCTCGGCCCTGAGGACCTGCGTCAGAGCGTCGGCGGCGCTGTGGAACCGCCGCCTCGCGATGTCGCGGCGTGCGTCTTCGATCGTGAGCTTGGGGCGCGGACGCATTGCGTACATCAGCAGGCCGGCGATCGCCAGCAGCCCGATGACCAGGCCCACCAAGCAGAACCAGATTACGGCTTTTGAGTTCCGTCGTGCCACGTACTTCTCGCCCGAAAAGGGCCTCTCACAATCGCGCCGGCAGCATTGCCCAGAAGTTGCCGATCGCGAGGCGGTAGAGCCGCCCGCGTTGCGCCTGATAAGCCGCCACGGCCCGCCGCAGCGCCAGGTCGACTGTCTCGTCGGCCTCCGCCGCGCGGCCAACGCCCGCGAGACCGTGCTGCCTCACATGGGGATACGTGAGCGACAGGATCGCCCGCCCCGTCGTCGAACACGGATCGAGCAGGACGATTCTGCGCGCGCACGCCAGGTAGTCGTGGTGCATCGCGACGGCGAAGAACGCCAGGTGCGGCCCGACCACAGCCGCGGATGCAGGCCCGTCGTCGGCGCCGCCGCTCAGCCGCACACCCTGCAGGGAGTCGATCAGGGCGAGTGTGCGGGCAACGGTCGAGGACGTGTCGGCCTCGCCCGTGCGGCGCAGTGCCCGAGCTGCGAGTTCGGTCTTGCCGTCAATCAGATGGAGTCGTGCGAGGTGCACCGCGGCCGGCAGGTATGTCGGCTGCGCGGTGTTGAGCGCTTCGAGCCGCTTCCGGGCCGCGTCGGTCTGGCCCGCGGCCGCGAGCAGGAAGGCGGCTGCATACCGGGCCGACGGCTCGTCGCCTTGAGCTTCAAAGAATGCGAGGTGCTCTTTGTTCGCGGCAACGGCCGCGTCCGGGGCGGCGTATGGCCGGCCGGCGAGGATCCCGGCAAGGAGATAATTCGTCAGCTCGCGGTCGGGCTCGATGGTCGCGACGGGGGGCGGCGTGATCTGCGCCAGGTCGCTCCCGCCCGTCATGGCCGCGCCCGCAAGTTGAAAGCGGTGAAGGGCGACTCGAAGCTTCGGGCGCTTCTGCAGGAGCTTCGTGTCTGCCAACCCGCGGGTGGCCGCGCCGCGTGCCTGGGCCGCCTGGTCGGCGGCCAGGGCCGATGCGGCCGCGGCCGCGAATACCCACCCGGGCCTCCGGCTGCGTCTGGCGATCTCTGCAAACTCGTGAAACGCGGACGCGTGCCGCCCTGCGGTTTCTTCGGAGCGTGCCAGCGAGTAGCGAATGTCGACGTCCTGCGGCCGCCCCCGCAACGCGGTGCGCAGTTGCTGCGCCGCCGCGACGTGGTCGCCGCGTTCCAGGCTGATGGTTCCCAGGATGTAGCTGGCGCGGTAGTCGGCCCGCCGTCCACTCAGCGCGGCCCTGGCGGCGGCCTCCGCCTCGGCCATCCGACCGAGGTCGAGACTGAGCATGCCGACTCGGAGCCGGGCTTCGTGGTCGCCGGGCCGGAGTTGAAGGATCTTGCGGAGTTCGGCGAGCGCGGGCTCGGGCTGGCCGGACTCGCTGAGCGCCTGCGCGATGCAGAAGCGAAGGCGAAGCTCGACCGGATCGCCGGGCCGTCCGCGGTGCTCGGCAAGGAGGCGCCGGCATCGCTCGAGCGCTGCGGCCGTGTCGCCACGAGCAAGGTCGACATAGGCCAGCGTCAGCTGGGTCGGGAGGAACGTCGGGTCGAGTTCGGCCGCCTGTTTGAGTTGAGCCATGCCTGTCGCGAAAGCTCTGCCCGCGGCATCGAGCCGTCGGAAGTACTCGAGCCAGGCGCTCGGCGCGTCGAACAGGGCGATGGAGCCAACGAGCATCTCCTGCGACCGAGCGAAATCGTATGTCTCGAGCGATCGCAAGCTCGCGGGCGGGAGACGCTTCTTGATGAGAAGTATCTGGATATCGGCTCGAATGCCCCGCATGTCTCGGCACGCCTCGGCGACGGCCTTGCGTCCGAGCAGATCGGAGCGCAGGATGTCGGCGTCGTCGGACTCGGCGGCGAGGACGGCTTCCTCGTATCGGATGAGCGATTCGCGCCACGCCTGGGCGGACCATCCCGGGCCGCGGACCAGAAGCTCCCGGTCCTGGAGCGGCTGATAAGGGTCGAACAGGCCGGGGCAGTTCTGTGCGACGCGCCGGCAGAGGGCGGGCGTCGGATCTGCGGCAAGGAGACCGTGCCAGGCTCCTTCGAGGCCCGGATCCAGGTCGAGGGCCCGCTGGAATTCGGCGGCGGCCTCGGGCCCGCGCTCCTTCTCGAGCAGCCGAACGCCCCTGTAATACGCGCGCTCCGCCGGGCCCGGCATCGCCAGCCACAGGACGGCGCCGGCGGCGGCGAACAGGACGAGAAGAGACGCGAGCCAGACACGGAGAGTCCGGCCGGATCGCAGGTGGCGCCGGAATCTTCGGACGGGGCTATTCATCGGCGTTGGCCGTAACACCCTCCGGCGGCTCGAGCCCGAACTTCTTCATCTTCTTGAACAGCGTGCTGCGGTTGATACCGAGGGCATCGGCCGCCCTGGCTCGTGACCAGTCATAGGCCATGAGGGCGTTGCGAATGATCTCCTTCTCGGGCTCTTCGAGCGCATCCTTGAGCGGAACGACCGAGCCGGGGCCGGTCATAATGATTCCGGGCCCGCCGGACCGGTCGACTTTCGAGGCGTCGAACGGGAGGTCTTCCGGGAGAACCGTCGTCGCGTTCGTCAGAATGGCGGCTCGTTCGATCACGTTCTCAAGTTCGCGAACGTTGCCGGGCCAACTGTGCATCTGCATGAGGTGGAGGGCCTCGTCGGAAATGCCCTCGATCCGTTTGCCGTTCTCCGCCGCGTACTTCGTCAGGAAATGTTCGGCGAGGAGTTTCAGGTCGCCCAGCCGCTCGCGGAGCGGCGGCATGTGGATCGAGACGACCTTGACGCGATAGAAGAGGTCCTCGCGGAACCGCCCTTCGCGCACTTCCTCGTCCAGGTCCTTGTTCGTGGCGACGACGAGCCGCACGTCCGCGTGGACGGTCTTGTTGTCGCCAACGCGCTCGAAAACCTTGTCTTGGATGACGCGCAGCAGCTTGATCTGCATCGACAGGGGGGCGTCGCCGATTTCGTCGAGGAAGATGGTCCCGCCGTCGGCGACCTGGAACTTGCCTTCCTTGTCAGCCACGGCGCCCGTGAAGGAGCCCTTGGCGTGGCCGAACAGTTCCGACTCGAGGAGCGACTCGGGCAGGGAGCCGCAGGACACCTCGATGAAGGGCTGGTCCTTCCGGGCGGATCGCGCGTGGATGGAGCGGGCCACGAGCGTCTTGCCGACGCCGCTTTCGCCGGTGATCATGACCGTCGCGCGCGAATCGGCGACGGACTCGACCATCTCCATGACCTTCCGCATCTGGTGGTCGCGGCCGATGATGTCGCCGCCGCCCACGAGGAGGCCGAGCTGTTTCTTGAGCTCGATGTTCTCCTTCTTCAGCTCCTGCTGCTCGAGCGCGCGGTTGATGATCATCTTGACGCCGTCGTCGATCAGCGGCTTCGTGATGTAGTCGTAGGCGCCCTCCTTGATCGCGCGGACCGCTCCCTCGATCTGGCCGTAGCCCGTGATGAGGATCACGGCCGTGTCGGCGTAGTCCTTGTTGACCGCGTGCAACAAGTCGAACCCCGTGATCTCGGGCATGTTGACGTCGGTCAGAACGATGTCGAAGGACGTTTCCTTGAGCTTGTCGAGCGCTTCGTGCCCGCTCGTGGCGGACTCGACCTGAAACCCGTCAAGCTTGAGGAACTCGGACAACGAGCGGCATTCGATCAGGTCGTCGTCGACGACCAGGACGTTGCCGCGGGTGGCTGCATCGCGTGCCATGTTAAACTCCTACTCTAAGCGACCGGCAAAACGATCGTGAACGTGGTCCCCCGGTCGACCTCGCTCTGGACGGAGATGTTTCCCCCATGCTTTTCAACGATGTCGTAGCAGATGGCGAGCCCCAGACCCGTCCCTTCGCTGGGGCCTTTCGTGGTGAAGAACGGGTCGAAGACCCGGTTCATGATTTCTTCCGGCATGCCGCAGCCGGTGTCGCTCACGGTCACGATGACCTCGGCGCCGTCGAGGCGACTCGTCACAGCGAAGCGGCCGCCGCCGCGCATCGCATCGAACGCGTTCTTGGTCAGATTCAGGAAGACCTGGACCAACTCGCCGCACTTGAGCTCGGGCACGTCGTCCTGCAGGTCGTAGACGAGTTCGATCCCCTGCTGCCCGGCGCGATGCCGCAGGGTGCTGACGGCTTCGCGAATGACCTCGTTCAGCCGCGTGTCGTGATGGGCGGGATAGGTGCTGCGCGAGAACTCGAGCAGCGACCCGACGATCCCGACCATGCGCTCGAGGCCCTTCTTGCACTCCATCAGGTACTCGCGGGTCTGGTCGTCTTCGCCCTTGAGCGCGATGGAGAGGTTGATGAACCGCAGGATGCCGTCGAGCGGGTTGTTCAGTTCGTGGGCGACCCGGGCGGCGAGCTTGCCGATGACGGCGTGCCGCTCCGACGCGGCCAGCCGTTTCTCGATGCGGACCTGCTCGGTGACGTCCTCGACAACAATGACGCCGCCGCTGACGCGCCGCCGCATGTTGCGGAGCGGCGAGACGGAGATGTTGAGCGTCTGCCGCTCGGTCTCGCCTTCGGGCAGGTATTCCGCGGCGGCGCAGCGGATCGACCGGCCTTCGCGCACGACCGCGTCGAGCGCCTGGCCCCAATCGAGGCCGTCGCAGTCGATGGCAAGATGCTGGAACTTCTGGTCGTCGTCCGCCGGCACGCCTTCAAGGCGGAAGATCTGGCGGATGGCCGCATTGGTGAACGTCACGTGGAATCGATCGTCGAACGCGATCAGCCCGAGCACGATGCTGGTCAGGATGCTCTGGTTGAAGTTCTTGAGCCGGGCCAGCTCCTGGTTGGTGTCCTGGAGCCGCTCGATCGCTGCGTCGAGCCGGCGGTGCAGCTCGATGTTGAAGCTCCGCAGCTTCTCCTGGTGGAGCGACTGGCGGATGGTGCCGGCCGAGGAGCCGGCCATTGCCAGCATGCGGCCGACGTCGGCGGCGCCGAACGGCTCGCCTGATTCCTTGTCGCACAGACTCAACACGCCCAGCAGTTCGCCGCGGTAGACGATGGGAACGCAGGCGAAGGAGTTCGTCTGGTAGCGGTCGGATTCGCTGCGCGCGAATTCGTCGGATTCGTCGATATCCTCGACGAAAATGCCCTCCTGCCGCTCCGCGACCACGCCGGCGATGCCGGACCCGACGGCCTGACGCGAGCCGGAGAGCGCTTCCGCCTGCGGCCCCTGAGCCACGACAAGTTCAAGCTCGTTGGTGTCGGGTCGATAGAGCGAAATGGAGCCGGACGTGCACCCGAAGAGCGAAAGACACCGGGAGAGCATCGAGTTGAGAAGCTCGTTCTTGTTGACGTCCGGGGCGAGTTCGCCAAACATCGTCAGTTCGTGCAATTGGTGCCCCAGTTCGTCCTGAACGTCTGTCATGTCGGGATTCTGGCCCGGTGGTCCGGCGGCGGGTGGTTCGGTGGTTAGCGCCTTCCCATCTCTGCGACGCTTGCGCCCCGGGCTTGATGCCATGATGCGGTCTCCGTGGCCGTCCAAGGCTATTTTCGGCGCTTGACCCTCGTAATATACTCCGCATGTTGCCTTTTGTAAAGGCCGATGGTGCGAAAAAAAAACGCCTTCGCCCGTCCGTGTTGTGTCCTGGCAACACGGGCGGCTTCCGAAGGCAACATGTGACATGTGGACGCCCGATGACGGGCTATAGAGTCCCCTTCGTGGAGGGGATCCCGTCGACTCGCGGGTCGACCGCGACGGCGTGCGCGAGCGCGCGACCGAACGCCTTGAAGACCGCTTCCGTCACGTGGTGCCCGTCGTCACCATAGGGCACGTTGACATGAAGCGTCATCCGGGCGTTCGACGCGACGGCCTGGAAAAACTCGCCGGTGAGGGTCGTGTCGTAGGACCCGATCTTCTCCTGGCTGAACGCGACATTGAAGACCAGGAGCCCGCGCCCGCTGAGGTCGAGGGAGACCTCGGCCAGCGCCTCGTCCATCGGCACGGCGGCCTGGCCGAACCGCGCGATGCCGGCGCGGTCGCCGAGCGCCTCGTCGATCATCTTCCCGAGCACGATGCCGACGTCCTCGACGGTGTGGTGGTCGTCGATGTGGACGTCGCCGGCGGCCTCGAGGGTCAGGTCGAACCGCCCGTGGCGGGTGCAGAGCTCGAGCATGTGTTCGAGGAACCCGACGCCGCACTGCACGGTTGCCTCGCCGCCGCCGTCGAGCGACAGCTCGCCCCGAATCCGGGTCTCTTTGGTTTCGCGCTCGGCCGCAGCCATTCGTCCGGGCATAGTCACTCCTCCAGGGCGGGCGGCTCTTCGGGCTCCGCCGCCGGGTCTTCTGGCTCGTTCCCCTCCCCCTCGACCAGGGCGGGGTCATACGACAGGTTCTCGCGATCGGGCACGACCACGCCGCCCGACACAACGAGCTTCACCGCTTCGTCGACCGACAGGTCGAGCGAGATCACGTCGCTCCGCCGCACGAACACCGTGTAGCCGGTGATGGGGGCGGGCGAACTCGGAATGAAGACGCTCATCAACTGCTCGCCATCCTGCGTACGAATCTGGCTCAGCCCGTCGCCGGTGATGAAGCCGATGGAAAACACGCCGAGCCGCGGATACTGAACCGCGACCACGCGGCTGAACCGGACGCTCCGGCGGACGAGAAAGAAATCCGTCACCTGTTTGACGGCGGGATAGACGATCCGAATCAGCGGAATGCGCCGGTACGCGCGGTCGAGCCGTCGGAAAAGCGCCCGCCCGATGTACGTGGCAAGGATGAACCCGACGAACCACACGAGCGCGACGAGGGCGACGAACGCGATGGCATCACCGAGGAAGATCGTCCAGCTTGACTCTTCGATCTTGAACCAGCGGTTGAACCGGCTGCCGATGTGCGTGTGAATCCAGACGACGACGGCATAGAGGAGGTAGACCATCAGCAGCGTCGGCAGCAGCGCCGTCACGCCCGTAATCAGGAACCGTTTTGCTCGGAACTTCGGCACGCCGAGTCATCTCCCGCCGCAAGCGGCTTATAGGTCCACCGCGACCGCGACCTCGTCGCAGTCAGGGTACTTCGCGCAGCGCAAGCAGTCCATCCACACCTTGTGCGGCAGCGCCTCGCGATCGACCAGCCCGAAGCCGAACTTCGCGAAGAAATCGGGCTCGTAGGTGAGCGCGAACACGCGGGGCACCCCGAGCGCGCGGGCCTCGTCGAGACAGGCCGCAACGAGCCCACGCCCGACGCCGCGGCCCCGTGTGCCCTCCGACACCACAAGCGAGCGGATCTCGGCCAGGTCCTTCCAGAACACCCGCAGCGCGCAGCACCCGACGACGGCCGGGTCCGGGCCGTTGTCAGCGACGGCCACGGTGAAATCGCGCACGTCGTCGTACACTTCGCTGAGCGACCGCGCCAGCATGCTGCCGTCGCCGGCGAATTCGTTCACGAGCGCGTGGATGCTCTCGACGTCGCGGAGTTGGGCCTTGCGTATGACCTCGACCATCCGTCTGGACCCGCTCAAAGGGCTCGGATGCGCCGGGCACCGGTGCCGGTCGCCCGCTTATTCTACCATCTCGCGCGGCGCATTCAACAGGGCGCGGCGAAAGCCCAGCGGGCCTCGCGCGAAAACGCGGGGCGACTCGGTCTGGAATCACCCCGCGACGCCCCGTGCGTTCGGCCGCGTGCCGCCCGCCCTACTTCCGGTTCTGCTTCTTGACCTTGAGCACGACGAACCGGCTGCCCTGCCGATTGGCAACCAGTATCAGAACGCCCTTCTCGAGGTCCGCGTTCGCCAGCACCTTCTCGACGTCGGCGGCGGTCTTGACGCGTGCGCGGTTGACCTCGAGGATCACGTCGCCCTGCCGGATGCCCTTTCGCGCGGCCGGCCCCGCCCCATCGACCTCCGTGATAACCGCGCCGCCGTCCGCACGGATGCCAAGCTGCCTCGCAAGGTCGGGCGTCAGATCCTGGACGGTCAGCCCGAGCTCCTTCGAGGAACCGCCGCCCGCCGCGGCCACGACCGCCTCGTCCGTCATCTTCCCGATCGCCACCTTGAGCGTCTCTTTCTTCCCGTCGCGCAGCACGACGACCTCCGCCGACTTCCCGGGCTTGGTCGCCGCCACGTGCCCGCGCAGCTTCGCCACGCTCTCGACCTTCCGCCCGTCGTAGCTCAGGATCACGTCGCGGGCCCTCAGGCCGGCCTTCGCCGCCGGCGTGTCATCGACCACGCGCGTCACGAGCGCCCCCTCTGCCTTCTCCAGGCCGAGCTGCTCGGCGAGTTCGGGCGTCAGGTCCTGAATCATCACGCCGAGCCATCCGCGGACAACTGTGCCCGTCTTGATGAGCTGCGAGATGATGTTCTTCGCCATGTTGATCGGGATCGCGAATCCGACACCGACCGACCCGCCCGTGCGGGACAGGATGGCCGTGTTCACACCGACGACCCGACCGTAGATGTTGACGAGCGGCCCGCCCGAGTTGCCAACGTTGATCGCCGCGTCGGTCTGGATGAAATCCTCGTAGTCCTCGATCCCAAGGCCCGACCGGCCCTTTGCCGACACGATCCCCAGACTGACCGTCTCGCGGAGCCCGAACGGACTTCCGACGGCGACGACGAAGTCGCCCACGGACAGCTTGTCGGAATCGCCCATTGCCAGCGCCTTCAGGTCCCCGGCTTCAATCTGAATTATGGCGATGTCCGTCTTCTTGTCGGCGCCGACCAGCTTCGCTTCAAACTCGCGCCTGTCCGACATCCGGACCTTGATGTCGTCGGCGCCCTCGATCACGTGATTATTTGTGACGATGTAGCCCCTCTTGGCGTCGATAATGAACCCCGAGCCGAGCCCCCTCTGCTGAAACTTGCGCTCCTTCGGCTCCGCGCCCTCCGGCCGCCGCCTGAAAAGCTCGTCGAACGGCGTGCCATGGCCCCGCATGCTGACGGTCTTTGTCGTGTAAACGCTCACGACCGTCGGCCGCACGTTCGCGGCCAGCCGCGAGACCGCGCGGCTCATGGCCTCGAGCACCTTGCCGTCGTCGGTCGCAGCATCCGCGCCCAGACAGATCGGGGCGGCGAGCGCCACGATCAGCACCGACAGTCCGACCGCTCGCAGTGATCTGCGGGAACTCTGAACCATCATCTTATCTCCTTCCGGACGACTGGGGACTGGGATCGCTATGCTGAGGATTATAGGCGGACGCAGGCACCGGGGCAAGCGGCTAGAAGACGTCGTCGAACCCGCCGCGGCGGATCAGGGAGACGAACTCCCGAGATACGCGGCCCACTCGGTGGCTCACTTCCTGGTTGCGGATTCGGCAGCGACGACACAGCCGATGGTAGATGTCGGTATAGATTCGCCTGCCGCAGCGAAGGCAGGTCATCCACTTTCTATCTGGTTGTGAGTTTCGAACGGCCATCGTCGGGACTCCTTTCCACGCGGTCGCCCGCGCGAGCGTTTCCCCGAGTCGTCCTTCGGCCCCCGTCGAACACGGCGAACTTCCAGATGAGCCGTCCGGAACGGGGTCGCCGTTCCAACGGTGCCGTGTCACACCCCGTATGCCGCTGCCTATCCATCGCACCACCATCCAAGCGGACCCTCCCGCGAGGGGGCGGCCCCGGGCAGGCCTCAAACGGCGGTCGCCCACCCGGGGCAGAGAGAGGGGTTTCAATGGAAAAGAACATTTGTTTTCAAATGGGTGGGCCCGCTGATGCCCTCGAACGGACCCACCTGAATACCAAACCCCGTCACGGGCACTTTTCTTACAAGCAAATCCCATGCCTTCGCTCGCCAATTCCCGCCTATTGAGACACCGTGAACCGTAACGGCCTCTGCATACGTGGTTTACATTCTACATTTGACGGAAGACTTACAGGTCTTTACGACTCCGAGACGAAATCAGCGCGCCGCCGGCGTGCCATTCTGGCACGACAGGCCACAGAGGGCGTTCCACGCCGTCGCAGAGTGACATAATGGCACATGCGGAAATCGCGTAACTTGCGGTAACTGTTGCGGATGGGGATATGGGTGCGAGACATGCGGCGGCGCCCGCGGTGGTCGCGCGAGCGCCACTTTGTCCATCAGTCAATGCGGTTCGGCCCGCCCACGTCACACGGCCAGACACTCCCGCAGCGACTCGCTCTTCGGCGGTTCACCATCCCAGCGGGCGACCGTCGTCTCGCCCTGCTCGACGATCGTCGTTGGAATATCCCAAACGTCGCGGAAGGCCCCCTCCGTGAGCCCGTCGACGCTGTCCATGTCCATGAAGACCACGGGCACCTCATCGGTCAGCCCGTACTTCGTGATGCAGTTCCCCACGCGGTGCTTGGCCTTCTTACACGCTCCGCAGTCCTCTTTGCCAAAGATGAAAATCTTCCTGTCCGGCATTCGGTCCCTGCCTCCTCTCAATTGTGAACGGTTCCGACCTCTCTCGGCCCCGCTACGTCCCCGCCGCTCCAGCGACTTGGGCCTCGGGCACGGGCGACACGGCGTAGTCGCCACGATGCCGGTCCCGAAGCTCGCCCAGCTTCGACTTGTTCCAGTTGCTCACGCGACTGAAGTAGCCGACGATCCTCGTCATCCCGTAGACATCGGCCGAGCCGCACGCCGGGCAATTCTCCGACAGGCCGACCGACATCTTGTGGCACGGCTTGCAGATTGTGAACTCGGGCGAGATCGTCAACTGTGCCGCCTGCGTCTGCCGCAGCGTCTTCTCCACGAGCGTCGCGATGCTCGCCGCCGACGGCAGGTTCTCGCCGACGAACGCGTGGATAATGGCGCCCGACTCGATAAGCGGATGGAACTTGCTCTGAAGCTTGATGCGGCTCAGCATGTCGACCGGCGCATCCGCCCGAAGATGTATGCTGTTGGTGTAGTAGTACTCGTCCTTCTCCAGGTCCCCGCGGACATACTCGCGGGCGCAGGGGAAGTTGCGGAGGTCGATCTTGGCCATCCGCCGCGCCGCGCTCTCCGCGGGCGACTCCTCGAGCGTCACCTTCATCCCGTGCTCCCGGCCGAACTCCTTTGCCTTCAGATTCATGAAGGCGACGATCCGGAGCCCGAGCTTGATCACGTCGTCGCCCTCGTGCAGCTCGCGGCCGATCAGGTAACGCACGCACTCGTTGAGCCCCAGGAGCCCGATGATGTAGGTGCACTCGTCCAAGTCGATATACGGCCGCCCGTCGGCCGCCGTCTTGGCCACCTGCCACAGCGGCATCGACGGGCCCGACATCATCTGCGCCGTGAACTTGCGCTTCTCGAGATGCGCCTGCATCGCGATCTGCATCGCCGACTCGACTTCCTTGTAGAACGCGTCGACGTTCCCGTAGCCGGCGCGATACGCCGCCTGGGGCAGGTTGATGGTCACGTTCTGGAAGCCGCAGAACCGCATGCTCTCGAGGTGCTCGAGCATGTAGTTGTCCTCGATCTTCGTCCGCAGCCGGCAGCAGGCGCTGAGCGTCACCTCGTCGCGGTCGAACACGAAATAGACCGAGCCGTTCTCGCTCGCGACCTGGCAGGCGAACTGGAAGACCTCGTGCTGGCGAGGGTCGCGGAACGTGTCCTCGGTGATGTGGAAGTCGCACTTCGGGAAGGCGAACATGTGTCCGTCGGCATCGCCGCGCCGCCACACCTCGAGCATCGCCTTGCTGAACTTCATTGCAAGCTCTTCGTAGTCACCGTACGTCTTGCCGGTCGGCTTCCCGCCCGGGCCGATCGCCTCGATGTTCCGCATGTAGCTCGGCACGCCCGTGTGGATGTTGAAGTCGAGGAACAGCGTCTGCCCGCCGCGGGAGAACGCGCTCTGCGACCCGGAGAAGATCAGGTGCTGCGCCTCCTGGAGCAGTGTCTCGTCGCTCATGCCGTCGAGGTACGGAGCATAGAGCACGTTGATATAGCCGATCCCGAGCGCGCCCGCGTAGTAGGCCTGCATGGACGCGAGAAACGTGTTCAGGTGGCCCGTCAGCGTGCGGGCGTGCTTCGCCGGCCCCGAAGAGGTATCAAGGTTCTCGAGCGACAACCCGTATTTCTTGAGGTACTCGAGCGAATGCGACGAGCAGTAGACTCGCGTGGGGTATCCCAGGTCATGCACGTGGACCTTCCCCTCCCGGTGCGCCTCGGCGACCTCGTCCGAGAAGATGGTCTCGAGCGCGAACTGTTTCAGCACGTGCTCCGCGATCGTCAGATTGATGGCCTCGGGGTTGTTGGCCGTGATGTTGCTGTTCTCTTTACTCTTCGAGAAGATCAACTGCTCCAGGTCGTACCGCGGCATGCCGATCATCGCCTGCTTCTTGAGCGTACGGTCGAAGCCGCGCTCGAAAAGCTCGTTGTCCACGAGTTCGCGAATCAGCGTCGTCGTGATGCGCTGCAAGCCGGAGGCGAACACCTTCTTCTCGACGGCGCCGGCGATCTCGTACGCCGTGGCGTTGTCGAGGTCGGCCTCCGTCACGAGCGCCTCTGCGATCCGGACCTTGTCCCAGCTCAGGAGTTCGTCACGCGAGCCCGCGTCGACGAGCAGCGAGATGTCGGTCGTGTTCCGATTCGAGCGAACCGGCTTCCGGACCCGCAGGCCGTCGCGCAGGCGCGTCCGCCGCTCGCGGTATAGGATGTAGGCCTTGGCCGTCCTGGCGTGCCCCGTCTCGATGAGCGTCTTCTCGACGAGATCCTGGACGTCCTCGATGCCCGGCGGCTTGTCGTTGCTGTAGTTGTTCTCCAGGAAGACCGTCACGATCTCGGCCAGGTCTTCCGCCATCTGGCGGTCCTCGCCCCCGACGGCGCTCGCCGCCTGGTAGATCGCGTCGGCGATCTTGCTGGTATCGAACGGAACCACCCGGCTGTCGCGCTTGATGACACTTTGTAGACTACCCATCCAGAGACCCCTCCTCTCTCATTCCTCCCTTGTCCGGCTCTTTTGAAGCAGCGGCCTCAGCTCGTCCAGAAACTGGTTGAGGTCCTTGAAGTCCCGGTAGACCGAGGCAAATCGCACATAGGCCACGTGATCCACGTCGCGGAGCGCGGCCATCACCATCTCTCCTATATCGCGAGACTCCATCTCGTTGTCCGGCCTCTTGCAGGCCTCGCGCTCGACCGCCTCCACGATTATCTCGAGCGCACTCAGCGGCACCGGACGTTTCTCGCACGCCTTCAACAGGCCGGCCAGCAGCTTTGTGCGGTCGAAGGGCATTCGCGACCCGTCTTTCTTCACGACACGGAGCGGCACCGCCTCCACGCGTTCGTACGTCGTGTAGCGCTTGCCGCAGGCCAGACACTCGCGCCGGCGCCGGATCACAAACCCCTCTTCGGCGGGCCGCGAGTCGACCACCTTGTCGGTGTCTGTCTTGCAGAAAGGACAATTCAAACGAATCCCGCAGCGAGTATCGCCGCCCTCAAGCTAACATTCGGTTATAGAGCGAGTTACGACTATTACAGAGGTTCCGGCTCACCTGCCGGTCCCTGAAGCGGCATATGCAAAAACATACGACACGTCATATGGTACGCCCTGCCTTTCAAACCCCCATATCTTGGGGCGGATGGAATTATAGCACACAATATCAGGGTCGCAAAGTTTTTTTGGGCGAAATCGACACGATCTGCTCAAAAAGTCACCCGAGGACCCGGGCGACAGGCCTTAACCACCTGATGGAACATCTGTTACGACATCGACACCGACCCCGGCTTCCTCGAGAATTTCCTTCGCAAGCGCGTCGGGGTACTCGCCGATGATCACCACACGCTTCACACCTGCATTTACTGCCATTTTCGAGCACAGCGAGCACGGATAGCACGTCGCATACAGTGTCGCGCCCTCGCTCGACACGCCGAAACTTGCCGCTTGAAGAAACGCGTTCTGTTCGGCGTGCAGGCCGCGGCAAAGCTCGTGGCGCTCGCCCGACGGCACGTTCTCCTGCTCGCGACGACACCCGACGTCCTCGCAGTGACGCAGCCCGCGCGGCGCGCCGTTGTAGCCCGTCGCAAGGATCCGCTTGTCTTTCACGAGAATCGCGCCCACGCGTCGGCGGAGACACGTCGACCGCTCAGCAACCTCGAGCGTAATCCGCAGGAAGTACTCGTCCCAGCTCGGTCTCGCCATCGCTCTTCCTTTGTGCCCGCCGCAGTATAACGACGCGGCGCTCGTCCCGCAACCCAGACACCTCACGGATACACTGCGGACTTGATTCCGTCGTGACTGACCAGCGCGGCAAGTATCTCCTCTATCCGGTCGAGCGGGAACTCGCCGGTCACGAGTTCGTCCGACGTGACCACGCCGCGCGCGATCAACTCCAGCGCCTGCCGGGCGTGCTTCGGCGTCAGATGGAACACGCCCCGCAGCTGCACCTCCGAGTAGTGGATGACGTCGGTGCCGATCGTGATCTCGCTCCCGCCCGCGCAGCCCCCGAACAGGTTGGCGATCCCACCCTTGCGGACCATCCCGATTGTGCTCTCCCACGTCTCCGGCAGGCCGACACATTCGATGGCGACATCAGCCCCACGGCCCCCGTTGCAGCGCTCCCGCACCGCGGCCGCCGGGTCATCCAGGCCCGACACGTTCAGCACCTCGTCGGCGCCCAGGCGCCCTGCGCGCTCGAGCCGGTCGTCGCGCACGTCCGTCACGATCGTGTGGCTTGCGCGGAGCGACGCCAGCCGCGTGAACATCAGCCCGATCGGCCCGGCGCCGTTCACCACGACGACGTCGCCGGTCTCGATTCCCGACCGGTCCATTCCGTGGACAACGCACGCGAGCGGCTCGACAAGGGCCGCGTCTCGCGACGAGACGCCGTCCGGAATCGCGAGCAGGTTAGTCTCGACGATCGGCGCCGGAACCGCGACGAACTCCGCGAACGCGCCGCTCAGCCGCAGGAAGAGGTCCTCGCACATGCTCTGGCGCCCGCGCATGCAGTAGAAGCACGTGCCGCAGGGTGCGGAGTTAAGCGCGACAACCCGCGTGGCCGGCTCGAATCCGCCGACGTCCGCCCCGGCCTCGACAACTGTGCCCGCGAACTCGTGCCCGAAGACGAAGGGCGGCTGGAACAGCGGATGGCCGCGGAGGAACATCTTCCGGTCGGTGCCGCACGTGAGCGCGACGTCGACCTTCGCGAGCACGTCGCCGGACCCGATGGCCGGGCGGGCGGTCTCCTCGAGCCGCACGTCCTCCTTGCCGTGATAGACCGCGGCCCTCATCGTGTCTCATCCTCGATCCACTTGAGAAAGTCGGGGTTGCCGTTCAGGATGAGCAGCGTCACGACGCAGGGGCATTCGTAGCTGTGCAGTTCCTTCACCTTCTCGATGAGGGCGGGCACGAGCGCCTCCGTCGTCTTCGCGATGAGGACGGCCTCGGCTTCGTCCTGGACCGCCCCCTCCCACCAGTACATCGACCGCACGCCGTCGAGGACATTGACGCACGCGGCCAGGCGGGCCTCGACGAGCGCCCGACCGATCCGCCCCGCTTCATCTTTGTCCCGAGCAGTCATGTAGACGAGGTTCGGTTTCACGGAGGCGGGCCCTGTATTCGTTTCGGAGGATTGTAGGCGCGCGGGCACGCGATTGCAACAGGCGACGCGAGCGCCCCTACTCGCGCATCTTCCCCAGCGCGTTCAGGACCTTGAGTTGGAGCGACGGCTCGGCGTTGACGACCAAGCGGCCGAGCCGGACGTTCATGCGGCCGTCGCCGGGGTCGTCGCCCCAGCGGTCGCGCCCCGTGGCGATCTTGATGAAGTCCATCAGGTCCTCCGCGAGCTCCTCGGTCGTCGGCGAGTCTTCCTCAAACAGACCATCATCCCGCCGGCGAAGGTTCTTGCTGAGCCTGCGGCGCATCCGGAGGATATCCGACACGTCATAGACCTTGATGATGGATTCCTGAATCATCTTCTCTTTCGGCCCGATGTGGACGACGCCGTTGCGAACGACGTAGGCCTGCCCGCTCAGTTTCGTCGTCCACCGAAGCACGGTTTCGACGGACACGTTCCGCATGTGCAGGTCGATCGTCTTGTCCGCGACGTCGTTGTCGAGCACGATGTTGAGCTTCGCGACGTGCCGAAGGTATGCGGCGACTTCGTCGAGCGACATCGAGATCGCCTCGATCGAAATCTTCTTCTCGAGAGCCCTCCGTGTCGCGGCCACCTGCGGGTCGGGCTTCGCGTCCGCGCCGGCGAGCACGGCGGGCTCGGTCTCCGCCTTCCGCTTCTCCCAGTCCCTCGGATAGGTGACCACGTCGGCCTGGGGCACCCGCATCCGCTCGATGTAGCGGTGGCTCTCCGCGGTCTCGCGCCGCAGGTCGACCTCGGTCCTCGTCTGCGCGGTCGCGTCACGCGCCGCCTCGACGCGTTTCTGGAGTTGCCCGGCCTGCGCGTTGCGCGGATCGATCTCGAGTGCCATCTTGATCGCTTTCGCGGCGGCCGCCAGCCGGCCCGTGTCGATGTGCTCGCGGGCCGACGTGAGAAGGCGTTCGAGCCGCCCGGCTTGCACACCGGCGGCGCGCCGGCGCTCGGCCTCGACGAGCTTTCGCGCCTTCTCAGCCAGCTCCTCGTCGGTGGGGGCCGCTTTCTTCGCCGCCGCCGCACGCGCCTGTGCCCGCGCGCGCACGCGCTCCCGATCCATGGCCCGGACGCGCGCCTTGATCGCCGCTTCGTTCAGGAGTTGCTGCTCCGGCGGCGGCGGTGGGGGTGAGGGCGGCGGCGTGTGCTTGCGTTCAAGCTCCCTCGCCTGCTCGATGGCCCGTGCCTCGGCCAGCACGCGGTTCAGGAACTCCTGGTACGCCTGGTCGGCCTCCCCCGCCCGCAGGACCGGGGGCAGAGCGAGAATCGCCGCCAGCACGAGAACGATCGCGAGTGTTTGGACTATCCGCATCGGTCGGCCCTCCGTCTTGCCACTGGATTATACACGGGGGCCGGCGGTGAGCTTGCAGCGGGATTCCGTCCCCGGCCGCTCACGCGTTTTTCGGCTTGACCTTCTTGTAGACCGGGTCTTCCTTCTTGTCCTTCGGCGCGGTCGTGAATTGAACGTACGCGCCGATCAGGGCCAGCACGAGCGCGCAGCAGAGCAACACGACCGTGTCGTCGCCCCATTGAAGCCGCGTCACCGCATCGTGCGGCGACAGCTTCTTCAGCAGGCCGTACATGCCGAACATCAGCGCACACGATCCGATCGTCGCCGTCGAGACAATCGTGATCGCCTTCCGCATCACCATCGCCAGCACGCCGCCAATGAGGGCAAGGATCGCAAGCACCATCAGCCGTGACCCCTCGGCCCGGCCGACGGTCGCAAACTCGCCGACCATCTGCCCGAGCCAGGCGCCCAACAGGAACACCCCGGCCGGATCCACGAGCACCGCCAGGGCGGCCCCGCCGACCCCGCCCACAATCGACCAGACAAGGACCACCGTGTCCCCCGGAATCGCTTCGAGCACCTGGATGAACCCGGGATAGGAAACCGCTGGCGGACCGGCGCCCGCCGCCGAAGTGAACTTGACGGCGAAATAGGCCGCAACGGTCGCCCCGACAACGAACCCGGCGAGGCCAAGCACGATCTTGAACAGGCGGATCCCGAAGAAACACATCAGGGCCCCGCCCAGGATCGACACGCCCAGGATCAGCTTCGCCATCACGTCCGGCTGCATACCGAGGACTGACACGGTCCTTCCTCCCAAAACGGTCCCGGAAATCCCCGCGTCTCGCTTCGTGGCACCTAGAATTATATGCCTTGCACGAGCCCCGGTGGGGTTTTAGTACGCACTTCTCCATCGTCTTCGCTCCTCGCATCCGCCCAACACACCTTGTGCCCCGAAGATGACCGTTCCAGGGTCTGCGTGCCAACGGTTGCGCCTCGGGCCCGCGATGTAGGGGCACGGCCTGCCGTGCCCGCGCACAACGACAACACGACGAGGGCACGGCAGGCCGTGCCCCTACAGAAACCACACGATCGCCGAGACGCCCACCCCAAAACCAGCTCTTAACATCGAGCCCGACCCGTGCTAGAATCCCCGCCCGGAGCGGCATCGCCGCCCGTCCAATCGCAGACAGGAGCACGCCATGGACGTCCTCGAAATCCAGCGTCGCACCCGCACAGGCCCCGCCATCAGCGAAGACGCCTTCAACCTCGACCGCGTCTTCATGACGGCCCGCTCGCTCTGCGAAAAACACAACATCATCTACGATCCCCAGACGCCCGTCCCGTCTGACGACGCCCTCGCCGACCGCGTGTTCGAGGCAGGCGTCGAGTTCCTCGCCGAGGTCGGCGCCTACTGCCGCGACACCGGCCGCGTCATTCGGTTCACCCGCGACGAAATCCTCGAAGCCGTCGCCAACGCGCCCGGCCGATGCGTCATGGGCGAAGGCGACGACCGCCGCGAGTGGCTCCCCCGCCGCCCCGACGACGACGGCCGCCCGTGGCTCCACGTCGGAGCCGGCATCGCCGTGAGCGACGAACGCATCCTCCAGGCGCTCGTGAAGGGCTACGCCGCCATCGACCGGGCCGACTCCATCAGCATCTCGGCGCTCGAGACGTACCACGGCGAGCCCGTCGAGTCCGGCACGCCGTCCGAGATCCTCGCCGCCATCCGGCAGATCCAGCTCGCCCGCGAGGCGCTCGCCGAGGCCGGCCGCCCCGGCGTCGCCATCGGCAACTGCATCTCGACCGCGGGCACGCACCTGGCCGGCATCGCGGCCAGCGGCGCCCAGTTCGGCCTGCGGCCGTCCGACGCGTGGCTCGTCGGAGCGACCGCCGAGATGAAGCTCGACATCGACACGCTCAACAAGCTCGCCTTCCTCTCGCAGTGGGGCGCGAACGTCGTCTTCGAGGCCGCGCCGATGGTCGGCGGCTATCTCGGCGGGCCCGCGGAGGTCGCCGTCGGCAACATGGCCTACGTCCTCCTCGGCCGCATCGTGATGAACTGCGCCTGCCACCTCCTCTTCCCGTTCCACATCAACCAGCGGTGCACGACGACGCGCGGCGTCCTCTGGAGCGTCGCCGTCAGCGTGCAGGCCGCGGCCCGCAACACGAAGGAGCTGATCTGGGCCAACCCCTACGCCGCCGCCGGCCCGATGACGAAGCAGTACTACCACGAGTCCGCCGCCTACATCGCCGCCGCCATCACGTCCGGCGGCTCGATGGAGACCTGCCATCCCGCGCGGGCCGTCGTCAACGACGGCGTCACGCCGATGGAGAAGCTCGGCTGCGTCGAGCTGGCCGAGGCGTGCGTTGGGATGAGCCGGTCCGACGCCAACCAACTTGTCAGAGAGCTGCTCGCCAGGTACGAGGACACGATCGACGACGCCCCCGTCGGCGTCACATATCCCGAGTGCTACGACCTCGAGACCGGCGAGCCCTGCCCGGAATACGTCGACCTCTACGGCGAGGTCAAAGACGAACTCCGTTCGATGGGCTTCCCCTATCGCTCCTGATCCCTCGGCCCCAAGCCCGTCGAAGGGCCGTTCAGTCTATTGTCCACGCTCCATCGCCTGCCGTCCTGCCCCCTGCCCCCTGTC
>CAYLQD010000056.1:0-23577 GCA_964385685.1 uncultured Planctomycetota bacterium
GCTGCCTGACCCGATCCCGACCCTGAGCGTCGAGTTTCCCTGGGGCAAACGCGGAGAGGAGAGAGCGGCCGAGCGAACGCGTGACATAGGGTTGGCCGCCCAACCAAGTTGAAGTAAGAGCAAGAGAGTAAGGGCAAGAGTAGGAGTAAGAGGCGGATTGGGATGGGAGATGGAGGCGGGGTGTGCGGGTGGAGCGGTCGCGTGGCGTTCAAGTTTGACTTGGCTCGGGGGACGGGTTAGAATCGCTTCGTTCCTTTCCCCCGCACGCCTCGGAAGAGGGCATGGAGATGGCAAAGCGCGTTCTGGTCACGGGCGGCGCCGGGTACGTCGGCAGTGTGCTCGTGCCGAAGCTGCTCGAGCACGGCTGCGAGGTCCGCGTGCTCGACAAGCTGGTGTTCGGCAGCCAGGGGCTCGAGCCGGTCAAGGACCGGATCGAACTGGTCGTCGGCGACATCCGCAACGCCGATGCATCGGTCTTCGATGGGATCGACGCCGTCGTGCACCTCGCCGGCCTGTCGAACGATCCGACCGCGGAGTACAACCCGGCGGCGAACGAGTCGATCAACACCGACGGGACGATGGGGGTCGCGCGGGCCGCGGCCGCGGCGGGCGTGCGGCGGTTCGTCTTCGCGTCGTCGTGCTCGGTCTACTACACGCTGCGTGCGGAGGACACGGTCTACGACGAGGACTCGGACGTACATCCGGAGGCGCCGTACTCGTATTCGAAGCGGAACGCGGAGACGGGGCTGCTCGCGATGGCGGGCGACGACTTCTGCCCCGTCATCCTTCGGAAGGGGACGGTGTTCGGCGCGTCGCCGCGGATGCGGTACGACCTGGTGGTGAACACGTTCACGAAGGACTCGTTCGAGCGGCGGATGCTGGTCGTGCACGCGGGCGGGCGGATGTGGCGGCCGCTGCTGCACATCGAGGACGCGGCCGACGCCTATATTGCGGCGCTCGACGCGCCCGACGAGAAGGTGGCGGGCCGGATCTTCAACGTGCTGTCGGACAACTATCAGGTGCTGCGGATCGCCCGCGAGGTGCGCCGCGCGCTCGAGTCGGGCAAGGGCGTCCGGCTCGACCTGGACATCCAGCAGGTCGGCATCGTCCGCAGCTATCGCGTCTCGGGCGATCGGTTCGGCGAGACGTTCGGCGTGCCGCTGGAGCGGACGATCACGTCGGCGGTCAGTGCGATGTGGGACTCGCTCGAGGAGGGCATCGACACCGACAATCCCATCTACTACAACATCCGCTGGCTGGAGCTGCTGGTGGACATGCAGCGGCGGCTTGCCGAGATGGGCGGCGGGCCGCTCTGACGGAACACCCGGACATGAGACTCGTCATCATCGGGGCCAAGGGCCAGGTCGGCCAGGAATTCGCGAAGCATCTCGCGGCCGACGACATGGTCGGGCTCGACATCGAAGAGGTCGACGTGCGGGACGTCGAGTCGGTCCGCTCGGCGCTCGGGCCGCTCGGCTTCGACGCGGTCATCAACCTCGCCGCGTACCACAACGTCAACGGCTGCGAGGACAATCCGGCCGAGGCGTTTGCGTCGAACGCGACGGGCGCGGCCAACGTCGCGGCCGTCGCGGCCGAGATGGGCAAGACGGTCGTCTTCTTCTCGTCCGACTACATCTTCGGCGGCGAGACGGATCGGGGCGAACCGTACGTCGAGACCGACCTGCCCGCTCCGCTCAACGTCTACGGCGCGTCGAAGGTCGCCGGCGAGCACCTCGTCCGCGCCGTCGCGCCCGAGAGTCATCTCATCGTGCGTTCGAGCAGTCTGTACGGCTGCGTGACGAGCAAGAAGGGCTGGACGTTCCCCGAGCTGATGCTCGAGAAGGCGCGGGCCGGCGAGGATTTGCGCGTGGTGACCGACCAGATGATGGCGCCGACGTACACGGCCGACGCCGCGCTGCGAGTGCTCGAGCTGCTCGAGCGGGGCGCCGGCGGGACGGTGCACGTGACGAACACGGGCGCATGCTCGTGGCACGAGTTCGCGTGTGCGACGCTCGAACTCGCGGGCCGCGAGTGCGAGGTCGAGCCGGTGTCGTCGAGCGACTTTCCCGCGCGGGCCCGCCGCCCGGCCTACTCGGTTCTGGCGTCGGCTCGACACAAGGAGTTCGGGCTGGGGCCGCTCCGCCCGTGGCGCGAAGCGCTCCACGCCTACCTCGTCGAAAAAGGAGAGATCACGTGAACATCCACGACGTGCAGCAGATCCCGCTGACCGTGCACGAGGACGGCCGCGGCTACCTCTTCGAGATCGTCCACGGGACCGACGCCTTTGTCCCGCAGTTCGGACAGGTCTACGTGGTCGGCGACCGGATCGAGAAGATCGTCCGCGCGTTCCACAAGCACGCCGAACTGCACGACTGGTTTTGCATCGTGAAGGGCTCGGCGAAGTTTGTGCTCGTCGACGACCGGCCCGACAGCCCGACGCATCAGAAGGTCGATATGCTGGTCGGGAGCGACCGGCAGGCGTCGGTCGTCGTCGTGCCGCCCGGCGTCTACCACGGCTGGATGAGTCTGGAGCCCGACACGATTCTGGTCTCGACCGCGAGCCACGAGTACAACCAGGCGCAGCCCGACGAGGTGCGCGTGCCGCCCGATCATTTCAATGAGCTGATCGGCGCGGACCCGTGGGAGGTCAAGGGGAAGTAGGCGCGGGGCGTTCGAGCAGGCGCTGATACAGGGCGAGATAGCGGCGGGCCGCCTCGGCCCGCGCGATGACCGGCTCCTCCGCCAGCAGGTTCTCCCGGAAAGAGACGATGCGGTCCGGCTCGCTCGTGAGCTTGGTGAGCGCATCGGCCAACGCGGCGGCATCGCCGCTCGCGAAGTGGAGGCCGTTGCGGCCGTCGGCAACGACGTCCGCGGCCCCGCCCTCCGACGGCACGACGCACGGCCGGCCGGCCGCGAGCGCGTCCTGCACAACGAGCGGGCAGTTCTCCGGATAAATCGACGGGAGGACGACCGCGTCGAGCCCGGCCAGAATGCTGCGGACGTCGGCCGGAGTGAATGGGCCCTCGAACGCGATCCGGTCGTCGGGCCGGGCTTGCTTGCGCACGGCGGCGAGGTATTTCGGCTCACCGCCGCCGTGGATGACGACTCGGAGCGGCACGGCGCGCATGCGGGCGAGCGCGTCGACGAGCAGGTGCGTGCCCTTCGCGGCCGAATGGTGCGCCAGCATGCCGATGACGGGCGGCCCGCCGCCGTTCCGCGGCGGCAGTGGCTCGACGTCGGACCCGTTCGGGATGACCTCGCACGAGCCGAGCATGCCTGCGTCGGCCGTGCGGCCGGCGAGGTACTCCGACGGTGCGACGACGGCGCCGAGCCGCTTGACCGCCTCTGCGACGCGGCTGAACCGGGCCCGGTACGCATCTGCGAAGCGGCGACGCACGGCGACGTCCCATCGCCGCGCGAGCCAGCGCAGCGGGCCGCGATACCGCCCGGTCAGATGGCCCGTGGCGGCGGGGCACGAGCCGCACCGGTCGCCGCCATCCGGCCCCGGGCACGGCACGCCGCCGAGCCGAAGCAGCCGGACGGCGGGGCAGATGAGGTAGAAGTCGTGGAGCGTCATGACGGTCGGGATCGCCGCGTCGGCGGCGGCCTCGATCATCCCGGCGGCGAGCAACTCGAGCGCGTGGAGGTGGATGATGTCCGGCGTGAAGTCCGCGAGTACTTGGCGGAACAGGTCGGCCGCACCGGGCACGTCGAGCGCTTCCTCCGGCGACCGCGGCTCGGGCAGCGCCGCCCGAAACACGGACAGACCGTTCACCTCGGTCGTCGTCAGTTCGGCCCGGACGGGATGCTGCTCGAGGTCCGACACGAACAGCGCGCAGGTGTGCCCTTCGCGTGAAAGGTGGGTCGCGAGCGATTCGGCGAAGATCGTCAGCCCGTCGAGCCGCTGGTCGGTCGCCGCGGTCGCAGTGAGCAGGACGCGCATATCACGCTTCTCCGCGGCAGAGGGCCTCGAAGTGATCGCAGAAGGCGGCCGTCGTCCGGTCCCACGTCATGTCGGTCATGTAGCCCCGTCCGCACTGTGCGACGGCGGCCCGCAGCTCCGGGTCGAGCAGCAGGCGGTGGAGCGCGTCGGCGATGTGGCCGGCTCCCGGCGGCACGAGCACCGTGCCGGCGCCGTCCTCGAACGCCGCCTCGTTGTTCCGGCCCAGGTTGACGACGACGGGCAGGCCCGCGGCGACCATCTCGAACGGCAGCACGGACGGGTTCGTGAACCCGAGCGCGAGGCCGACGTCCGCGTTCCGCAGGTGCTCCATCATCTTGTCCGGCGGCAGGACGCCCAGGTTCGTGTGCGGGCAGCGAAGCGGCGGGCTGAGTTGCTCGGACCCGAACACCTCGATGCGGACGTCGGGGAAGACGTGGTGCAGATGTTCGAGCGCGCGCATGGCGAGGATGCTGCCCCGGCGCTCCGTGAACGGACGGAGGTAGGCGATGACGGTGCCGCCCGGGCCGGCGTGGCTCCGACCGGCCAGCTCGGGCCGGAAGCCCGCGTAGGGCATCTCGAGCGCCGTCTGCCCGTAGCGGTGTGCGATCTCCTCGCGAATCCACGAGCCGTAGACGACTTTCGGGATCGGGAAGCGATAGGCGAGGTCGGCGGCGCAGTGCGCCCGCGAGCCGGGGACGAAGAACTCGGTTTCGAGGTCGAGGAAGACGTTGACCTTGAACACGTCGTCGGGGGCGAGCCACACGGGGAACGCCGTATGCCATCCGGTCGCGACGAGCGCGTCGACGTCATCGAAGTCGAGCGTGCGGAGGTGGAAGGTCGCGTCGATCGGGAAGAAGTGCTCGGCCGTCCAGCTCGCCTGGGCTTCGGGCGTGTCGGCGTTGGGCCTGCCCCAGACGTAGATGTGGTTCTCATAGCCGCGCTCGGCCATCGCGCGGACAATGCGCAGCAGGTGGCGGTGCCCGCCGGAGCCGGGCCCGGTCTCGGGCAGGAGCCAGCCGACGCGCCGGACCTCTCTCGCCGGCGGGGGGAGCGGCTGGTCGAGCGGGCGTTTCAGGATGTCGCTGCGGTCGGCAAGCTCGAGCGTGATGGGGAAGACGCCCTGCTCCCAGGGGAACGTCTTGCGGCCGAGGAACAGCCGCTTGAGCAGCGCGCCGGTGCCGTAGATTTCGCCGTAGCTTGCCGCGTGCGAGAGTTTCTCGAACGCGCGGCTGAGTCGTTGGTAGAACATCGTTCGCTCCCGGTTACTTCGCCCGCCGTCTTCGCGCGCGGACCGCGTCGAGTTGGCCGACGCGGCGCGCGAGCCTCGACCTGTAGATGCCCCACCATTCTCCGATTCCGGCCTTCATCGCGCGGGCAATGCCGATCGTCTCGAGCAGGCTGCCGATGGTGGCCGCGAAGATGTTCGGAGTTGTCGGTTCCGGCACGTGGCAGAACACGTCGAACGCCTCGGTGTAGGTGCGGAATCGCTCGCGTTCGGTCGCGAACGTGTCGTGGTGCGAGTGGTAGGCACGGCTCAGCGGGCAGTAGCGGACTTTGAATCCGTTCTGGATGAGCCAATATGACGCAAACTGATCCTCGCACGTGAAGATCTCCTCGGTGAACGGGATGCGGAGGAACATGTCGCGCCGGTAGGCGCTGGACACGTCGGTCGCGAACATGAACTGGTACGGGCTGGCCTGGAACTCGGCGCTCGCAACCGGATCGTCAGCCGGCGCGAATGCTTCGCGGGCGACGGAGGGGAAGGTCGCCTTGATGTCGGCCCGCTGCGACGGCGGCGCGTCGTCCCGAGCGTACCAGCGCGAGTAACACATCCCGATGAGCGGGTCGGCCTGAAACGGCTCGATCAGGCGCCAGAGCCAGTGCTCGTCGTAGGGGGTCGCATCGCCCGTGAGCATGCAGACGAACTCGCCCGCGGCCTCTTCGGCGAGCATGCGGCGTGTGAGCGCGTGGTGGAACTCGCCCTCGGGCACGAAGATGACCCGGGCACCGTGTTCGGCGGCGACGTCGGCGGAGCCGTCGTCACTTGCACTGTCGGCGAAGAGGATTTCGATGTCACCGACGCCGATCTGCTCCCGGATCATCGGGAGCGATTCTTCGAGGGTGGGCCGCTCGTTACGGCCGACAATACAGACGGAGACGTTGGTCATGACTTTTCTCTCACCATGATGCCCTTGAGTTTGCTCCACGCTCGGTTGGCCCAGGACGACGCCAGACGCTCGTAGCCGTACTTGTAGCGTTCGTACTCCCGTTCGAGCGTCGCGTACTCCGCCCTAAGCAGTGCCGACTGCCGCGTCGACTGCATGAACGAGGTGATGGCCTCGGCGCAGCGTCGTCTGGCATCGTCGGCGGGTCCTGTATCTCGCGGCACCGGGAAGTCCGACGGCCGTTTCAGGCCGAGTTCCACGTACTCGGGCTCTGCGGAGAACAAATACCCGAACAGGAGCTTGCTGAAGTAGGCGGGATCGATCCGCGTTTCGCGGCCCGAGGCGAGCGACAACAGGTCGTCGATTGTCTCGTCGAACGTTTCGCGGTCCGTCAACTTGAGGACGGCTTCGTTGGGCTGAAGGATGGAACTGCCCAGGATGAGCGTGGGCTTGCCACACAGCGCGGCCTCGACGGCTACGGCGGAGTTTATGGAGATGACGGCGTCGGCGAACGCGATGCAGTCGAAGATGTGGGCGTCTTCGATCCATTTCCCGACACGTGAACATGCGGCCGCGTATCGTTCCGTGTCGTCTTCCTGCTTCGGGTGCTTCTTTGCAAGGAGGAAGACGCGGTCGGCGTGCTTCTCGAGGACGGAGGCCGTACTTGCCAGAGCTTCATACACCGACGAGAAGTGCCTGTTGAACAGCTTTGAGTTGGCGTCCCGGTCCAACTGGCTGGGAAAGAACAGGAGAAGCTTGTCCTTGGGAATGCCGAGGGTATCGAAGAACGCGTCCCGCTCGCTCACGAGTTCCGGCTGCTCCCAGTTGCTCACGCCGCCCTTGAAATAGGCCTGACGGAATCTCCGCACTCTCTCCTCGTCGGGCTCGACATCGATCTTGTCATAGTCGCTGATGAATGATCCGCTGAAATTGAAGCCCTTCTTGTCGCACACGAACGTTCGCGCGAAGGGGCCGCGTTCCAAGTGAAACGTCGCGATGCCTGCCAGGTCGGCCGCCCTTGCCAAAGCAACTTCGGGAACGTTGTAGCCGTTCCAGGAATACACGGCGGCAGGCCGGCACACAGCCAGCGCTGTCTGCCAGTAGGCATACCACGAACGCGCCTTGGCTTTCGACACCACGGGATCGTAGCATTCCCAGATCTTGTCATATTCCGCCACCTGGGACAGGAGGTCGTCGGTCCCGTCGTCCAAGGCGGCGTCGGCGCAGGAGAGGATATCGTGGTACGAGATCTGGATGACATTTGGAAAGGCAAGTTCCGCGTTCGTGTCGGTGGTGAAGAAGAAGACCTCGACGTTATCACCGTGGGCCTCATAGAACGAATTCCACCAAGCCACTTCGTTGGGCCCCAGGAGCGAACAGTTCAGAATCAGGATGCTCTTCATCGCAGGGCCCTCTCTCTTGTTCCGTGCACCTGCCGCGCCCGGGGCCTGTCGACGCGGCCCGGCGCGATGTCGACATCGCCACGATCCAACACCAGCAGTTTCGGCTTCTTCAGCTTCACAGTGCTTCCCTGACCCAGCGTCCGAGACGCTGCATGGAGGGCGAGGGCACTTGAACGTGTTGCTCGATGTTGAGTTGGAGTGCGAGAGCTTGCTCGAATCTGGACTTGAGGATGGACATGTCCCACGTTTCCTTCTCCGTGAGTATGAAGTCCTGCAGGCCCAGGGGGCGCGCATACCCATCCTGCTTGATGTAGGAGTAGTGGTTCTCGCACATTCCGATGAACGGCGTACCGGCGGTGCCCGCCATTACCACGAAATGGTACCGGCCTCCAACTGCCGCCTTGCAGCACGAAATGGCCTTCTTCAGTGTCTTGTCCCGCCACGCGGACGTGTTTGGGACGAACATAGCGGGCTTCAGGTCGTTCCTGACCATGTCCCTTATCGCGGTCAGATGAAATACATCTGCGGGCAAGTGGCCCAGCAGCAATATGTTCATGCGATGGGTGGCGGCGATGTACTCGCACAGTTCCGCCATGAAGGCCCTTTGCTCACGTGTCGCGGATGTGTATTCAGTGACGTTCACGGCGACCGCGTCGCCCCTTGCCAGAAAGCCGGCCACGTCCTCCGGCAGTTGCTCTTCCTCATAGGGCAGTCCGAACGCGTCGTCCACAGTCTCGATGAACTCGTTCGGTTCGGCCCCAATGAGTTCGATATATCGACGCGAGTAGTGTCTATCCCGCACGGTAAGCACGTCGACGGACTCAATGATCTCGCGAGCGATTCGGTCGTGTTCAGCAAAAAGGCCCAGAGGGCCAACAGTCTGCCCGCTCATGAAGACAGGCTTCTCCCGGTCTACGAAGAAGCCGACGAGAGCATGAATCCTTTTCAGGCTGTAGCCCTCCCGCTCGCGCGTGTTGATCGTGCCGCCGCCGGTTACCACGAGCGCATCGCACCGCGCAACCGCCTCCGTCAGTCGCGGCGAGACCGGATCGGTGACTTTCGGTTTTCCGATCGAAGTCAGGCGCGCTTTCGCTCTGCGCAACCATCCGGGCGCGGGGGGTTTCGGTCCGTAGTGTTCCTCGAACCAGGACGAGGGGAAGCACAGGTCGGCCGGGTGATGATGATAGCTGGAAATGTAGTCCGGCTGATGGCCGATCAGGGTAATATTGCGGCGCGGGACACCCAATTCGTTCAGGACGAAATCGAGGTCCGCCGTCAGCATGGCCTCGTCGCCAATGTCACGGTTGCCGAAGCTCCCGCTGATGCAGAGCCTCAGGTTTCTCGGATCGTTCATTATCGATCACTCCGTGGGCCGGGCGCTCGGTCCGGACCCTTTCCTGAAAAGCCGCCGCAGCGTGTCCGGGATTCGGCGGAAGATGAGCCGGATCGCCGAGCCGGCCAGCGACAGGGGCGCCCCGAGTAACAGCAACGCCTTGACCGGAACACGTCCGAACCGCCGACAGCAGAGCCGCGACAAGGCCGACATGAGCCGCAGGCGCGCGAACTCGATGGTGGGCGGCCGCCACCATCGCCGCAACGTTCCCGGCGGGTACCCGATTCGGGCCAGTTCCCGCCGAATCGCCGGATGCCAAGCCAGCCGGTCGCGTATCTGAACGTGCTTGGAATAGAACGACACTTGCTGCGATTCGAAGACGTCCGTCGCGCTGCATGGTTCGAGATGGATGCGGCCCTCCTCGCGCAGGTCGGTCAGAAGGTCCACCAGGTCGGTGTTCCTCACGACGAGCAGCGACTTGCCCAGCGGGTCGTCGCTCAGGCGCCCCCACGCGTCCTTCGCCGAGAGGTCCGCGCCGGCGCCCAGGAAATCCCCGCAGTAAAAACAACTCGTCTCTGCGAAGAAACCATTGCGCCACATCGGCGAGTAAGCCGTCTCGAAGCGGTTGCGCCGGATCTCGCCCCCCTGGAAGCGGAAGCAGTTGTTGAACTGACTGGCGTCAGACATGCGACCGTGCTTGTCGCGCATGTTGACTTCGAACGGGATGTCCGGCGGAATCCCTTCCTTCCGGGCGACCGTATCGACGAAGCCGCCCGTGGCATTGTGGTTGCATGACAAGCTCAGGACGTAGACGATTCGCTCTCGGACGTCGAGGGGCGTACGCTCCAGCCCGCGAACGCCGCACGGGAGCGCCGTCATCGCGAAACGCCCCTTGGACGAGACAATCTCACGAAGGACATCGGCATAGGAAAGAGGATGATACTGCGAACTCCTGGCAGCATCGACCTCTTCGACCGAGCGCAGCAGCGCGAACTCGGAGTGCGGCTGTCCCGCTGCCCCGACGACGGGAAGTGCGGCGATCACCCCGTCGACCATTCCCCGCTCGAGCAGGCCGGCCAGAACCGCGTTGACCGCCCCGCCGGAGGCGCTTCGGACCCTGCGGCTCGCGTCGGAATCGTAACAGGTGAAGCACTTCGCGGACGGCTGCAGGCCGTAGCGCACGCCTTCCGACCAGCTCCGCGTCGCCGTTTCTGCCAGACGCTCCGGCGTGTTCGGACAGGCCTCGTTGCACGCTCCGCAGCTCGTGCATCTCTCGGCAGAGACGGTCGGGCGCCATACGCTGCCGCGCTCCCACGACATCGCAATGGCCTCGGTCGGGCAGACGGCGGCGCACAGTCCGCAGCCGATGCAAAGGCCCGCCGCCAGGGTGGTCTCTTCAACCGATATGTTCTTTCGCCGACGCTCATCGTGGGGAACGGCACGGATGGTCGACGATCCGGGCGCGTCTTTCTTGTCCGGCGGCGAAGAAGACATCGGGCCGATGAACTCGGCCTTGATCTCCTCGATGGTGTCCCGGAACGTGTTCAAGGGTACGCTGTCGTCGTTGAAGTACAGGAGGTTATCCCAGGAGAAGCTCGGCCGGAGAAAATCCAGCCGCATGTCCTCAAAGGGGAGGGCCTCCGACACGAGGCCTTGCTGCATCATGTCATCCCAGATCGGAGTTCCCGGGATAGGATTGAAAAGATAGAGGCCGTTGATGTCCAGCCGGCCCCGGTTCTTGCGCAGGAAACTCACGGTCGCCTTCAGGTCGTCTTCTGTTTCCCCTGGAACACCGAACATGTAGGATGCGCCGCATGGCAGCTCGTGCTTCTCGCACAGATCGATGACCCTCTGGTGGTCGTCGATTGTCACGCTGGCGCCCTTCAGCCTCCTGAGAAGGCTCGGCGAGCCGGTCTCGGCCCCGAAGCGGACAGTGCGATAGTTCATTCTCTTGAGCAGCTTGATGTCTTCTTCCTCGACAACGTTCGACCGGCAGAAGCCGCGGAAGGTGACCTGGTGCGGAATGCGGCGGACGACCAGCTTGTCTACGATCTCGCGAAACCGGCGCTTGTCCGCCATCCACAGGTCGTCCAGAATGACGATCTTTCGCGGCCGCTCCCAGCGGACAAGGTGCTCGATCTCCGACACCACCGATTCGGCGCTCCGTACGCGATACTTCCCTCCCCAGAATCCGTGTGACGCGCAGAACACGCATCGGTAGGGACAGCCCCGCGAGGTGAAGATCGGAGCTTCGTCCGAGTACCGGCGGGACCGATACGGCCACGGAAGCTCATCGAGATCAGCGATCAGTGGCCTGTGCTCGGTGACTCGTATCACGGAGCCGTCTCGGTAGCACACGCCGGGAACGTGGCTCAGGCTTTCAGGACGCAGCCCGCCCTTCTGAAACAGCGATACGACCTCGCAAAAGGTGACCTCGCCCTCGCCCAGAACGCCGACATCGAACTCCGAAGGAAGGTCACGCGGAATCGCTGTAATATGATAACCGCCGAGAACCGTCAGGCAGTTCGTCTCCTCCTTGCACTGACGGGCGAAAGCCCGGGCGTCCTTCAGGACATGGCTGACCGAGCCGACACCGACGACGTCGGGCCTGAACGCCCGGACCTCTTCGATCGTGTCGACGATGCGGATGTCTTGCTCACGTACGAGGCCCTCCCGCATCAGATACGACGCGAGATAGCCAAGCCCCAGAGGGTACAGGCCGACCTCCTCCGAAGGGTATCGCGCGGTGTATAGACAGATCCGAGTGGCCATCGATCGCCTCTAAGCCAACGCGTTGAGGGCGTCCGTCTTGCGCACAAAAGCCACCAGGTGCGTGCCCCCGCGGATGCGACTGAAGATCTGCTGACCCAGCAGATCACCCATCCGCGTCACAAGACCGGCGGGCCGCACATAGTGCGGTGAATAGGTTCGATCGCCCAGGTGATACGTCCGGATTCGGCAATCCACCCGGGCCCGCTTCGCCCACCACGTCATTCCCGCCGGCGTCACGGCCCACAGGTGCCTCGGGGGGTCCATCCCGTGCAACATCCCGCCCGTCAGCACGACGACCAGGACGCCGACCTTGGACAGCCCGCTCGCCCTGCGAATCCTTCCCAGACGCTGCCTCAGCCCCAGGCGTGGGTATGCCAGGTATTCGAGCGAGTTTCCGTTCGGACACTGGACCACGAGCGTGCCCCCGCTCCTCAGCGCCGCCACCAGCCGCGCCAGTGCACCAACCGGATCCGGCAGATGTTCGATGACGTGACGGCTGTACACAAAGTCGAACTGTGTGCCCAGGATCTTATCAAGTTCCGCAATGTCGCCGTGAACAACCCTCTCCAGCCCCAAGCTCTCGCGGGCAAAGCGGCAGGACTCGGGGTCCAGGTCCACGTATGTGGATGGCCCGTAGCCGAGGTCCTCGAACGCCTCCTGGAAGGCGCGGGCGCCCCCCCCGCCCGGGGGGGGGGGGGGGGGGGCCGGGGGGGGGGTGGGGTTGGCCCGTTGCCGAGGTCCGCGACCGCCTTCGCTAAGAACCCGCCCCCCCCCCCCACATCGCGGAAGCTCTGGCACCGACCGGCGCGGGCGCCGGACGACTCGAACAACTCCCGGCCGATCGACAGAAAACGCGGCAGCATATCCGCGCTGAGTTCACCCATGAACCCCTGGTAGTGCTTGCTCAGCATCTCCGCGTCAGGCATCGGGTCGCATTGACCCGTGCCGCAGCGGCGACAGCGGAGTATCTGGTACTCCTCCATGCAGTAGGCCGCGCGACAGCGGCCGCCACAGAACGGACACGTCACCTCGTGTACCGGCGCGTTCACGGCTGGCCGACCCTCCAATCCGCATGCCAGAGCGTCGCGGCGCTGCACACGGCCGCCCCGGACACGTGAATCTGCTCCGCCGCGTAGTGCCACGCCAAGGGTCGAATCCCGCGCTCATCGTAAACGATCAAGCCCAGGTAATACTGCCCCGGGCTCAGGGGAAGGCGGGGGATGGTCAATTCGATTCGCTGGGGCTCGCCCGTGTTCCGAAGGGTCACGCCGTCATTACCGGAATGGCACTGCGCGACAAGTTGCATGTCCGGCGTCCCCACGCTGACCGACAGATGAACGCGCTCGTACCGCGCATCGGCCGCGACGTCCAGAACCATCTTCAGCGGGGAATCGTGCGCGAACGAGTTGCTCTCATTCCCATTCTCGTCAACCAGGCGCAGGTTCTCGATGCGGGCTTCGCCCGTACCCAACACCCTTTTCTCGTGGCGGCGGAACAGGCGGCTGTACTCCTCGATGCCGGGGGCCACGCCTCCCAGGAACTGCTGCGCCCCCTGGTGAATGACCGTCACCCGGTCGCATATCCTCGAAATGGTCGGCAGAGAATGCGAAACAAACACGACGGCAGATCGATGAAGCCGGTCGGCGATAGTCTCGTAGCACTTGGAGCGGAACCCCACATCCCCCACCGCGAGCACCTCGTCGACGAGCAGCACGTCGGGCTCGGTATGGATAGCCACGGCAAAGCCGAGCCGGACGTACATCCCGCTCGAGTACCGCTTCACCGGCACGTCGATGAAGTCCCACAGCTCGGCGAAGTCGACAATGGCATCGAACTTCGCCTCGGTCTCCGCGCGGCTCATCCCGAGGATGGCCGCGTTCAGGTACACGTTCTCGCGGCCCGTCAGCTCGGGATGAAAGCCGGCGCCGACCTCGATCAGACTGGAGAGCCGCCCGCGCACATCGAAGCGGCCGCTCGTCGGCGACGTGATCCGCGAGAGGACCTTGAGGATCGTGCTCTTGCCCGCGCCGTTCGGCCCGATGATGCCGAGGCACTCGCCACGGCGCACCTCGAAGCTCACGTCCTTCAACGCCCAGAACGCGTCGGACTCGCGACGCTGCAGCCCCGGGATCATCGACAGCAGCGTGCCCGTGCCGGCGCGCGTGTGGTACATCTTCGAGACGCCGTCGAGAATGATGGCCGGCTCGTCGCTCATCAGATGATGTCCGCAAACGAACGCTCGGCACGACGGAAGAACACGTGCCCGAGCACGAGAAGCATCACCGCCCACGCGGCGGAGACGCCCAGCAATCCCAGGTCGGGCGTGCGGCCATACAACACCGCCGCCTTGAACGCCTCGACCGCGCCCGTCATCGGGTTGACGTAGCTCACCCAGCGCCACCCCTCCGGCACCTGCGCCACCGGATAGATGATGGGCGTGGCATAGAACCAGACCTGAGCGAGCAGCGCGACAAGGGACCGGACGTCGCGCCGCCAGACCTCGAGCGCCGACGTGAAGAAGCACACGCCGAGCGCGAGGCCGAGCACGACCACCACAACGGGGACCGCCCACAGGAACTGAAGCGTCGGCGCCACCCCGAACACGACCATCAGCACTGCGTATACGATGGCCGCGATGCCGAAGTCGACCAGCCGGCCCGCCAGCCCGGCCAGCAGGATCACCTCGCGCGGGAAGTAGATCTTGCGGATGAGGTCCGCGTTGCTGACCATCGAGTCGGTCAGGAGCGTCAAGCTCCGCGCAAAGAGCCCCCAGATCAGCATGCCCGAGAAGAAGAACACCGGATACGGATATTCGGCCTTGATCGCGCCGGGCAGGAACTTCGTGAAGATGATCGAGAACACGGCCATCAGCGCGAGCGGCTGCAGCACCGCCCAGCCGATCCCGAGGACCGACTGCTTGTATCGCGCCTTGATCTCGCGCGCCGCGAGCTGGTAGAGGAGGTAGCGGCGCGAGACGACTTCCGCGATCGCCGACATCAGGCATCCCCCTCCGGCGTCTCCGGCGTGAAGAGGTCCACGACTTCGCCCTTCGTCTCGAGCAGCTTGAGCAGGATCACGTCACCCCGCCTCGAGAACTTCGTGAACACGATCCGGTCGAACTCCAGCTCGTCAAGCGCGTCGATGGAAAGAACCCGGTGTCCGGCGCACATCTCGCCGACGTGGTCCTCGTCGGCCACGGCCGCCAGCTCGATGTTGTTCTCGGGGAGCGACAGGCCGACGACCTCGGCCAGCGGCTCGGCGCCGTAGAAGACGACCCGCCGCACGCCCTCCTTCGTCGCGAGGTCGTGCAACATGTTCGACGCCAGCCGGTGGCACTCGCGGTTCATCCGGTACGTGTATGTCACAAACTCGTAGGTCAGGCGCGCCTTCTCGCTGAAACCCTTCGGCGTGAGCCAGTAGAGCATCCGCCGAGCCGGCGCGGTCTTCACCTTCACCATCCCCTTCGCGACGAGCTGCTTGAGATACCGGTCGGCCAGGCGCCCGGCGACGCCGACCCGGTGGAGCAGGTCGCGCTTCGACACCTTCTCGTCGTCGCCGATCGCCTGGAGAATGTCAAGCTCGTGAAGCGAACTGGACCGCATCATTCACCTCCGTCCCCGTTCCGCGGCGCCGTCGGTCGCGAACGGGTTGATCACCGTGCCGAACGTGTCGAGCAGCCGGGCGAGCACGCCGTCGTCCGCCCGGTCCCGGTCGGCGAGGACGATGACGTCATATTTTATCTGTGCCAGGTCATCGAGCCGCGCGACATTCCGCCCCGGGCGCTCTTCATCACAGAGGGCGACGACCTCGAGCCCCGCGTCGGCGGCCCACCGCCGCAGGATGTCCGCCACGGGCGTCGCGCCATAGAGCACCGCCCGCCGCCCCGCGTGCCTGGCCAGCGCCGCGACCGTCCGCTCGCGCAGCGCCTCGAGCAGCTCGGCGCCGAACGCGAGGAACTCCCACGACGCCTGCCCGAGCCGATCCCGGCCCTCGGGCGTCACGTCGTAGCGCTTGCGGTTCCGGCCCGAAATCTTGATTGCGCCCCACCCGGCCAGCCGCCGCAAATAGCGGTTCACCAAGCTTGGCGGGATGTCGACGGTCGCCGCCAGGTCGGCGTGCGTGGCCTGCGGCCTCTCCGCAAGTGCTGACAGCATAAAGAGATACTTGATCTGCGTTGCCTTCATACCTGTCCACACCAGAGTGTATTCACTTTGTGAATATACTATAGTGTAGACTCTTTGTCAAGCGGAATCAGCACGAAATCTGGCCGAGATCGACGGCTGGCCGCCGAGCGGCGTGTGACGCGGCCGTGGATTGATTCGGATGGGTGGAGGTGGCGGGCGCCTGGGCCAGCCGTCAGAAGTCGTCTTCGTAGTCCGGCTTGGGCTTGTCTTCGTCCTTCCCCTTGTCGCCCCCCGCATCCGGCTTGTCGTCGGGCTTGTCGGGCGGCTTAGCGGGCTTCTCGGCCATGGGATCGTCGGGCTCGGCCCCTTCCCCGATGCCTTTTGCGGCGAGGGCCTTCTCCTTGATCGCGATCCTGACCTTCTTGTGGAGTTCCTTCGCGTCCTTCGTCGTGTCGAAGCCCTTGTAGGCGGCGTGAATCCTGCGGACCTCCCGTAGAGCCGGCTTGAGTTCGCCCTTCTCGAGCAGCCGTTCGGCCTCCGCGAGTTCCTCCGTCCCGCGGCGGTCGATCCAGCCGATGTCCTTGTTCAACTCCGCGATGATGGGCAGCTTCGGATTGACGGCCTTCAGGCCGATGACGTCGCGATACTTGGCAAGGGCCGCGCCATGCTTGCCCTGCCCCCAGAGGCGGCGTGCGTCCTCGAGCCGCCGCCAGGCCGCGAGCGCATTCTTGGTGCTCAGCGTGCGGCCGAACTTCTTGACCGCCGTTCGGGCGGCCGTTCGCGCGGCGCTCGCGCTGGAGCCCCCTTCCACGTACGCGTGGCACTGGCCGTCGGACGTGCCCAAGAACAGGTACGGCAGCATGAGGCCCTGGCCCTGCGGCATCCCGCTCGTCGTGAACATACGGTTGAGCAGGGGATCGTTCATCGAGATCATCCGCCCCTGCATCTCCGCCTTCATCCGGATGGAGACGAAGTGCTTCGATACCTCGGGCATGCGGCGCCATTCCCCGACCTTCCCGGCGCTCTGACCGTCGATGTACCAGATGAGCGCGACAGGGCGGCTGAGCATGGCCGCCGTAGCGAGGGCTTCGTCTTTTTCCTTCCCGGTGAACGAGACCTTGCCCGACCATCTTCTGGGCTTGGCCTCGGGGTCCGGGCCGGGGCCAGCCGGCGCCTTCGGCTCCGGGGCGGGCTTGGCCGGCTGCTTGGCTCCGCCGTTGTCGGGCTTTCGGGCGACTCCGCCCGCCCCGGCGCGCGCCTGCGCCGCTTTGATCTGCGCGAGCAGTCGCGCGGCCTCGGCGGCGGGCCGGAAGCCCTTGTAGGTGGTTTCGATCTTCGCCAGGTCGGCGGCGGCCTTGTCGAGGTTGCCCTCATTTGCCGCCTTCACCGCGGCCTTGAGCCCGGCCGTCCCGCGTGCGTTGATGGCCGGCTCGTCCTTCGCGAGTTCGGCGGCGACGGCGGAGTTCGGGTCCGCGGCCCGCGCGGCGGCCAGCTCGCGGTACCGGGCCATCGCCTCCTCGTGCTTGCCTTCCCGCCACAGCTTTCGGGCGGCATCGCTCTTCTGCTTAAGCGCCGCCGGCTCGGCACCCGGCTTTGCGGGCTCGGGAGGCTTGGGCTTGACCTCGATGTCGATCCGGACGCCGCCGACCGCGGCCCGGTGGTGGGCGAGTGCCTTGAGAACGGCCTGAACCGCGTCGGGCGGGCTGGTCCGGAGGTAGACGTAGCTGTAGCACTTGCCTTCGGCCGAGCCCAGGAGCAGGTAGGGTGGCATCAACTGCTTTAGGTCGACGCTGGTATTCTGCAGCAGCTTCATCACGAACGGATCGACGGATGTGATCTGGTTGTTCTGCACCGCCGTCTCGGCGTCGATGCAGACGAAGTGCGTCTTCAGGTCCGACGCCTTCCACTGCTTCAGCCACTGGTCGAGGAGCCCGGCCTTCTGGTTGTTGCCGTACCACAGCACAGCAACCGGGAGCTTGTGCTTGACGGCCAGTTGCAGCGCCGCATCCCGCTCCGCCAGCGTATACCAGCGGGCGGCGTTCTGGTCTTCTGCCGCGGCGGCGGTCGGAACAGACAGCGCGAGCAGCAGCGCGGCCGCAAGCATCCGAACGGCGGTTCGATTTCGCGTTTGCCGAGTCATTTCGAAGGTCCCCATCTGCATCCGGCTCCAGCTCCACACCTCCATTATTGCAGCAGAGACGGGCATGTCAAGAAATCCAACCTTGCCGGTGGGCTGCTATTTGCGTGCCTGCGGGAATCGTCGTATAATCCACAAGAGATGTTACACAGCCGGGTCCGGAAGTCATGCAACCCTTCGAGATCATCGACCACACGGCCGACATCGGGCTCGCCGCCCGCGGCGCGACCCGTGAGGAATTGTTCGCCAACGCGGCGCTCGGCATGATGAGCATCATCGGCGACGCCGAGAATATCAACGAGGCCGAGACGCGACCGGTTCGCGTCACGGCCGACGATCCGGCGGCGCTGCTCGCGGCGTTCCTCGGTGAGCTGCTCTTCCTGCTCGAGGTCGACCGGTTCGTCACGCGGCGGGTCGACGTCGAATCGGTAACGGACACGAACGTGCGGGCGACGGCGCACGGCGAGCCGCTCGGGCCGCACCACGAGCTGGAGACCGAGATCAAGGCCGTCACGCACCACGATCTCTCGGTCGAACAGCGAGGCGACACGTGGCACGCGACGGTGCTGTTTGACGTTTGATGCGATCGGGGCGGGGAGGCGGGGAAAGGAAGGCGACCGATGAAACGCGGATGGGACGGGCCGCTGGAGCGGATTGACGAATGCCGCTGGCGGATCCCGAGCGACGCAAGAGAGGGCATGCGGGTCGACGGGATCATCTACGCCGACGAGCGGCTCGTCGAGCTGATCCGCGCGGACCGCGCGCCCGAGCAGGTCGCGAACGTCGCGACGCTCCCCGGCATCGTCGGCGCCAGTCTGGCCATGCCCGATATCCACTGGGGCTACGGGTTCTGCATCGGCGGGGTCGCGGCGACCGAGATCGACGAGGGCGGCGTCGTCTCGCCCGGCGGCGTGGGCTACGACATCAACTGCGGCGTCCGGCTGCTGCGGACGAATCTCGACGCGGGCGACGTGCGGCCCAGGATCGAGAAACTGATCGACGCCCTCTTCCACAAGGTCCCCGCCGGCGTGGGCGTCGGCGGACGGATCCGCTTCTCGAGGCAGGAGGAGGAAGACCTGCTCGCCCGCGGGTCCGCGTTCGTCGTGCAGCGCGGGTTCGGCCGCCTGGCCGACATCGAGCACACCGAGGCCCGCGGCTGCCTCGAAGGCGCCGACCCCGACGCCGTCGGCGACCGCGCGTACAAGCGCGGCGAACCCCAGTGCGGCTCGCTCGGCGCCGGCAACCACTTCATCGAGGTCCAACAGGTCGACGAGATCCATGATCCCGACGCGGCCGATCAACTCGGCATCGCACCGGGCTCGGTCGCCGTGATGATCCACTCCGGCTCGCGCGGGCTCGGGCACCAGGTCTGCGACGACTCGCTCCGGATGATGGAAGGCGCGATGAAGAAGTACGGGCTGCACCTGCCCGACCGGCAGCTTGCCGCCGCGCCGGTCGACTCGCCCGAGGGGCAGAAGTATCTCGGCGCGATGCGGTGCGCCGCCAATTTCGCCTGGGCGAACCGGCAGATCCTGACGCACCACGTCCGGGACACGTTCGCCAAGTTTTTCGGCCAGCGGGACGAAGACCTCGGGCTCGACCTTATCTACGACGTCGCGCACAACATCGCGAAAATCGAGACGCACGAGGTCGGGGGCCGCAAGGTGCGGCTCTGCGTACACCGCAAGGGAGCGACGCGCGCCTTCGGGCCGGGGCATCCCGAGATGCCGGCCGACTGCCGCGACCTCGGCCAGCCCGTCATCATCCCCGGCGACATGGGGACCGCGAGCTACCTGCTGCTCGGCACCGAGACAGCGATGAAGGAGACGTTCGGGACGACGTGCCACGGCGCGGGCCGCGTGATGAGCCGCAAGGCCGCGGTCAAGTCGGCCGCGGGCCGCTCCATCGCGAAGGAACTCGCGAAGCGGGGCATCGTCGCCAAGTCGCGCAGCCGGACGGGTCTCGCGGAGGAGCAGCCCGACGCGTACAAGGACGTGGACATCGTGGTCGACGTCGTCTGCAAGGCCGGGCTCGCGCGGCGCGTCTGCCGCCTCCGCCCGATGGGCGTCATCAAGGGGTGAAGACAGCGGGCCGCCGGTAGCCGGCGGCAGGAAGAGGGTGGAAGGAGCACACGATGGGCCGCGTGACAAGAGTGGTCCTGGTCTTGCTGTTCACCGCCGACGCCGGGTTTGCCGTCTGGACGGCGACGCTGAGAGGGCCGGACGGAGTCGCGGCGGAGTTTCTCAACTCCGATGCCCCGGCGGCTGAGCCGGAGCCGCCAAGCGACGGGCGAGATCGGTTCGCAGGGCTCGAGTCGCGCAGGGTCCATGGCCGAAGCGAAGCTCGCCTCTCGATACAGGTGGAGACGGGAAGGGCTTTCCAACGGGCGCACGAGAAGGCGGCGCTCGCCTGCACGGTCGGCAAATGGCTTGCCGTCGCCAATTGCGCCTTCCTTCTGTTCGTCGCCGTGCTCCTGCGGTGCGCCGCCTCGGCCGCGAAGAGGGGCAAGACTGGGGCCGAGGAGTCGGCCTCGGGCGGGCCGTCCCCGTCGCCCCGGACGCCAAACACCTGACACTGGGCACCGTTTCCTGATATAATCTCGCGTCATGTTGGATGCGAAACGAATCTGCATCGTCCGGTTGGGCGGGCTGGGCGATGTGATCAACACGCTCCCCGCGCTGGACGCGCTCCGCGCGGCGTGCCCCGACGCCCATATCGCGTGGCTCGTCGAGGCGCTCTGGCACGACGTGCTCCCGTGCCCGCCGCGGCTCGACGAGATCATCTCCGTCCCCAAGCGCGACTGGCTCTCGCGGCTTCGCGGGCTCGACGACCTCTCGAAACTCCCGGCCGACGTCGCGCGGTTTGCCCGCGGCCTCCGCGCGCGAAAGTTCGACCTCGCCATCGACCTCCACGGGAATCTCCGCAGCGGCATCGTGACGTTTACGACCCGCGCACCGACCCGCGTCGGCTACGCGCCCGCATTCTGCAAGGAGTTCAACTACCTCTTCACGAACGAGCACCACCCGATCGAGAGGGGGCGGATGCACCGGGTCGATCGCGCGCTCGCGCTCACGACGGCCTGCGGAGCCGAGTCCGTGACCGGCACGCCGACCGTCGACGTCCGTGACGACGCGCTCGCGTGGGCGCAGGAATCCTTCGACAGCACCGCCTTGACGACGCGGCCCGTCGTCGCCATCCATCCCGGCACGAGCCGGTTCGGCGCGTACAAGCGCTGGCCGCTCGAGAGCTTCAACCAGATCGTGCGGGTGCTCGACGAGCACGGGTTCGCGTCGCTCATCACGTGGGGCCCGGGGGAATACGAGATGGTCGTGTCCGCGGCCGCGGGCACGAACGCCGTCATCGCGCCGCCGACGGAGTCGGTCGGGCAGCTTGCCGCGCTGCTCTCGCTGTGCGACGCGTTCATCGGCGCCGACACCGGCCCCGGTCTGCTGGCCGCGGCCGTCGGCACGCCGACCGTCTCGATCTTCGGGCCGAAGGACCCGGATGTTTACGCGCCGCGTCATCCGCGGGCGCGGGTGGTCGAGCTGCCGATGGACTGCCGCCCGTGCAAGAAGCGGACGTGCCGCGATCCGAAGTGCGTGCTGCACATCACCGTCGGCCATGTCGCCGACGCCGCCCTCGCGCTCCTCAGCGAAATGGAAGGCAACTAGTGGGCCCGTTCGAGAAGCTCACGCGCGAGAACGTCGAGTCCCACGTCGTTCGCGAGTTGGCGCGGCCGAAGTGGCGCGACGCGCTCGTCCGCCTCGTCGAACTCGACGGCCGCCATGCGATCCTGAAGGACGTGCACGGCCGCAACCCGCTCTTCCGCTTTACGTTCGGACGGCGCGCCCTCGCCCGCGAACTGCGGATCTACAAGCTGCTCGACGGAATTCCCGGCGTGCCGCGCGCGCTCGGGATGCTCGACCGCGACGGCCTGCTCATCGAGTACGTCGACGGCTCCTACGTGAAACGGAAGAGGGTCCGGAGCGGCGAGGTCGAGGTGCCCGCCGACCTCTACGACCGGTGTCTCGCCATCCTCGACGCGATTCATGAGCGGGGCGTGTTCCACCTCGACCTGCGGAACCGGAAGAACTTCGTGATCGACGACGCGGGCGGCGTGCACGTCGTCGATTTCGTGTCCGCGGCCTTCGTGCCGCGGTGGCTGCCGTTCCGGGGCGCGGTCGAGCGGCTCCTCGATGCGGTCGACCGGTCGGGCGTTCTGAAGATGAAGCGGCTCCTGACGCCGGAGCGAATGACCGAGGAGGAGACGCTCTTTCTCGAGCGGTTCGAGCGGCGGCGGCTGATCCTGTTCCCGCCCTTCCTCGTCATCAATTGGCTCCGCCGGCGCGGCCGCCGCAGCCGGCCCGCCGCAAGCGGCGGGCGCGACGAAGCCGGGCCGGACGAGAAGCCCGTTGCATGACCGTGCGCGCTCCGGTACGCTGTTGCCGCTCGGGTCCCATCTTCGGTCGCGAGAGCGCGAATGGGCATCGTTCGGAAGTGCCAACGGATTCTGGGAATCGGCGGCCGAAGGCGCGACCGGCATGACGGAGTTTGCCAGCGGCGAATGGAAGCGGGCGATGGGCGCACTTGTCTCCGCCGAAGCACTGCTGGAGATCGACGCCAATTCGGCGGTGTCGCGTGCGTACTACGCAGCGTTCCATGCCGTGAGCGCTTTGTTCGCGCTCTGAGGGCAATCGTTCTCCAAACACTCGGCAGTGCGAGCCGCTGTTCACCGGGAACTTGTGCATGGGGGAGCTTGGCCTGCGGAACTCGGAAGAACCTACGACGCGTTGATGGAGCTCCGCGCGTCCGGTGATTACGGCGGTGTGCAGGAGGTCTCCTCGGACGATGCCGCGGCAGCCGTGAACATGGCACGACGGATTGTGGACGCCGCGGCAAAGGTCTGTCCTGAATTGCGTGAGAGACTGACGTAGATGCTCTTGTGGAGATAGAGCCTGAGCGCCTTTCCGCTCGTGCCTGCACCCGCATCTTGAAAGTCGCCCGCACCATCGCCGATTTAGCTGGCGGCGACGGCGACCTCAAGACCGAGCACGTCGCCGAGGCGATACAATACCGGACATTGGATCGGGACTTGTGGGCGTAGCGGACCACGTGAAGCATGCTCAATAGAACGTCACAATGACAGGCGGCGTCATAACCCGCGGGGCCGCCACGAGATGCGCTGCCGCAGTGTGACAGGCACACTGCTTCCTGTTGCTTTCACAGTACGGACAGTAGAACTACGATTGCATACGTTATAAGCTCGTGCTACACTACCCAGATCCAGTTTCTTGTCGGCAATTGAAACCAGGTCAAGCAAGACCTCGAAACTCCACCACCACCTGTAAACTCGCGGCAGGATCGGAGACAGGGCAATGGTCGGATTCGTTCATATCAACAAAACCGGCGGTACCACCATTAAGTACATCTTGCGTAATTCAACTTGGCTGCGCCACTGCGACCTCCCGACACCGTACCCCGATGCAGTTGCCACGCCCGAAGACATAGACTTCGCGCGAAAAATCTTCTTTTTCGGCCTCAACTCCATTACAGGACATTCGTTGCGACCCTGGGTGGACGGCATTCCTGGACCAATCGATTATTTCACCATGCTGCGCGATCCCCTTCTGCGATGTCTGTCGCATTACCAACATATAAAGCGCGGTAAGCAAAGAAAAGGTGAAGACATTACGTTTGAAC
>CAYLQD010000057.1:0-2523 GCA_964385685.1 uncultured Planctomycetota bacterium
CTGCCGCTTCTCGCCTTAGCCACAAATCCAGAAACCCCTTTGCGGAATCGCTGGCGACGACGGGTCGCGCCCGCTTTGGAGTGCGGCGGCACGACGCCGCTCTGACCTGCCTGTGGAGTTCGAGTTGTCTCGGCCAAATGTTCGCGACGCCAGACTTGCAGCTCTCCGCCGGGGCCGCTATATTCATGATGGCAACGCGGACCGCGTTCCCGATTAGCGGCGTCATCTTGTGAGGGACAGGGAGAGTGGCTGACAGGCCTGATGATCGTACTCACCGCGGCGCGGCGGTCTTCACGGACCTAGCGAAGAAGGAAGAATGGCAGATCCTCCTCGCTTTGGCGCATGAGTACGCGAAATTCGCCAAGGCCGGGCTGAACGACTTCTCGACGGAGCATTGGCAGAGAGGACGGAGCCCGCTGTGCGTGATTCCAGTCCTCCAGGCGCTCCGTCACGCCGTCGAACTCTTCCTCAAGGCCGGGATCCTCTGGGGTGGAGCCAGATACAAGACCCATCACGATCTGACGACCCTCCTAAGGGACTATGACGCGGGCACTGAAGACCCCGGACTGCGGTTCCGAGCAGACGTGGTGGAACGGCTTACACAGTGGGACGAAGCAGCCAAGCGTAATGCACCCAGCCAGACGGCGGGGACGGCGTTGCGGTATCTACACGACAGGAACGGGAACCTGGTTTACGCCGGCCTCGCGGTCTCCGTCGAACACGTCGCGCGGCTCGCTGAGGACTGTGACCGAGAGTTCGCACGGATACATGTCCTGATGATCCAACTCAGGAGCCAAAAGCCCGAGACCCACCTCGTTCATCCCTTGAACACGTGGTGGGAACCGGAGGATATGTACGAGGCACGTTGTGAAGAGGCCATCAAGCGAGCGCGACAACGGATGCTCAACACCAAACCGGCGGAATGAAATGCTGGGCAACGACGGGCGTGGAACTTACGGTCTCGGTAAACCTTAGAGGTGTGCGTGTGTTTGGCTCACAGAATCAGCTTGACAATCCGGTAAACATGACCGATAAATATAGTGGTACATCTACTCCCCGCTGGACTTGCCTTCGGGCCTCTGGCGGGGTTATTTTTTGCCCCCAGGTCTCCCTCTCAAGGTGAGGTGATGTATGCCAACCGAGCCCACCCCGAAACGCACGTTTGCCTTCGTGGACGGGCAGAATCTGTTCTATGCGGCGAAGCACGCTTTCGGGTACACCTACCCCAATTACGACCCGCTTGCCCTGGCGAGAGCCGCGTGTGACGCCAACGACTGGCAACTTGAACAGGTGCATTTCTATACCGGCCTGCCACGGGAAGAAGACAATGCACGCTGGCATCATTTCTGGACAGCGAAACTCGCCAGTATGGGCAAGCGAGGCATCCATACCTTCTCCCGGCCCCTGCGTTATCGCGACGAAACGGTCGCCCTTCCCGACGGGAAAGCGACAATCGTTCAGGTCGGACAGGAGAAGGGCATCGACATCCGGCTCGCCCTCGACGTCGTGCGTATGGCAAGAGAGAAGGCCTACGATGTTGCCGTCATCTTCAGCCAGGACCAAGACCTCTCCGAAGTGGCCGACGAGGTGAGAGAGATTTCGCGGGAGCAGGGTCGCTGGATCAAGATGGCCTGCGCCTATCCCGTCAGTCCGACGTACAACAACCGACGCGGCATCGACCGAACGGACTGGATCAAGATTGACCGGGTCACGTATGACAAGTGCCTCGATCCGAACGACTATCGGCCCAGGGCGAAGCGCGGCACGACGCCAAAGTGAAGCGGCGGGAGGGAGCAGGGGAGCAGGCGCCCGGCACTTGGGGGAGATGTAAGCGGCTGGGTCGCAGGGAGAAACGGCGGCCTGGGGATTTGGGCTTCGCCGCTGAAGACGCCGCTTCTTCGTGCCTTTGTGGTAAGAATTCTCGTTTCGCGTGTCCTGTTTTGGCCCCGTTTCTTAGTCTATAGTAGTGGGGGCTCCTTCGTGCCTTTGTGTCTTTGTGGTGAGAATCTTCGTTTCGCGCTTCCTATTCTGGGGGCGCTTCTGGTGTAACTATATGGGGGGCTCTTGAGTGCGGAGTGCGGCCGCTGGGAGCAGCGGCTTGGAGTTGCCTGCGGCAACGTCCACACGTGGAACGCAGAGAGAAGCGCTCACCACAAAGGCACCAAGGCACGAAGAGAAGCGCGGCAGCAGTCTCTCGCGGAGAACGCAGAGAGACGGCGAACGACAGGTCACCGCGGGCTCAAAACGCGGGCGGTCCGGGTCGAAGGGGACGACTCTCGGGAGGCGACTGGGGAAGCGTAGCGACCGTATACGGAGCGCAGGCACGGAGAGAATAGTTCACCGCGGAGAACGCAGAGAACGGCGCCTAAGCATGTCGGCCATCATCTTGCCGGCATCTGCGGATGATGTGTCGGCCCGGGCCCATTGAGCTCGCGGGTGTGTCGGGGTTGTACTCATGATGGGTACAACTCTTGCTGCGGCCGGGAACGTCATCACCCTGCGCCGGTTGGGGTTGTACTCATT
>CAYLQD010000057.1:2623-22693 GCA_964385685.1 uncultured Planctomycetota bacterium
GCCCTGAATCTCTTGGGATGGGCGCATGGTGTGCGTCCCCATTATGGGGACATGCAGGCTTCGCCAGATTCGGCCCGTATCGAAGGCGGTGTCCGGGGTGTCGACTCGTCGCACCCATTGGCTCGGAAGGCGCCCCGGTTCGTGGTTCGTTGCTGCGGGTGCGTGGGGGCTGTACTCATGATGGGTACAGCTCTTGCTGCGGCCGGGAACGTCATCACCCTGCGCCGGTTGGGGTTGTACTCATTATGAGTACAGTCCTTCCATTGCCCTGAATCTCTTGGGATGGGCGCATGGTGTGCGTCCCCATTATGGGGACATGCGGGCCTCGCTGGTCTGCGTCGGCGGCAAGAGCGGCGTTCGGGGCTCGGCTCCGCGCGAGGTCCGAGCCGGAAGGCGCCGTGTCGTCGCGTTCCGCTGCCCTGCACGCGTTGGGGTTGTACTCATGATGGGTACAGCCCCGCGCCCTGTAGCGCGCGGCGGTTCGAGCTGATTGGCACGCCGATCAGCCAACCGCCCCTACAACGACTCCGATGTTGCGGATTCCGTGCGGGTCGTTTCGGACGCGACGGAGCGCGTCCCTCCGATGACGGGTGTGACGATTGGGCGCCGTTGGGAGGGCCCCGCACCGTCGGGGCCGCGCAAGCGGCGTGGTGAAAATCTTCGTCTTGTGTGTCCTGTTTCGGGCTCTTTCTTAGTCTATAGTAGTGGGGGTTCTTCGTGCCTTCGTGTCTTTGTGGTGAGAATCTTCGTTTCGCGCTTCCTATTTTGGGGGCGCTTCTGGTGTAACTATATGGGGGGCTCTTGAGTGCGGAGTGCGGCCGCTGGGAGCAGCGGCTTGGAGTTGCCTGCGGCAACGTCCACACGTGGAACGCAGAGAGAAGCGCTCACCACAAAGGCACCAAGGCACGAAGAGAAGCGCGGCAGCAGTCTCTCGCAGGGAACGAAGAGAGACGACGAACGACAGGTCACCGCGGGCTCAAAACGCGGGCGGTCCGGGTCGAAGGGGGCGACTCTCGGGAGGCGACCGGGGAAGCGCGAGTGGCGCTCGGGGTGAGGTGTGCGGTGTTCGGCTGCCAACGACCACCGGCCACCGACCACCGAAGCCGCTGCCTGACCCGATCCCGACCCTGGGCGTCGAGTTTCCCTGGGGCAAACGCGGAGAGGAGAGAGGGGCCGAGCGAAGGCGTGACATAGGGTTGGCCGCCCAACCAAGTGAAGTAAGAGCAAGAGTGAGAGCAAGAGTAAGATTAGGATTAGCCCACGAGCGTGACTCACCGCCGAGAACGCTGAGAACGCAGAGAGGAACACTTACCACAAAGGCACCAAGGCACGAAGGGAAGCGACGAACAACAGTTCACCACGAAGACACAAAGGGCACGAAGAGAAGCGAAACGCCGTCTTGTTGTCCTCCGTGGCTCTGCGGACGTTGCCGAAGGCAACTCCAAGCCGCTGCGAGCAGCGGCCGGGCTCTGTGGTGAGCAGCCGTTTGTTGTTCCCGCCCGTGGCGGGCAAGCTTTGTGTCCCGCCTGCGGCGGGTAAACTTTGTGGTGAGAAAGAAGGGGCGATTGGGATTAAGATTAAGAGCAAGAGTAAGAGTAAGATTAGGACCCGCCTTCGCCGCGAAAGCGACCCGCCCTTGGCGGGCAAGCTTCGGCGGGCAAGTTACGATTAGCAGCGAGAGGACGGGTCCGATTACGATTAAGATTAGGATTAAGATTAGGATCAGGAACGAGAGGCAGAAGGACTACTTGGTTTGCTGGGAGATGGATTTGTAGTAGTCCTTGAGGAGCGCTTCGTAGCCGCGGGGGGTGCCGCCCTCGGTCGCGTCGAGGATCTCGTCCTGCAGATAATCGGGCAGGGCGGATGAGTAGTCTCTGTTGACGCGGATCTGGTCCTTGAGCAGCATCCGCGTGCCCTTGAGATTCTTGAGGATAATGGGGCGGCGGCGCAGGGCGTTCTGGTAGCGGCCGTTCTGAAGGTCGTCCTCGGCGAGCTTCATCTCCTTGATCGTCTCTTCGAACGGCGAGGGCCAGTCCATCACCTTGAACTTCGCGTTGATCTTCTCGGCCTTGTTGCGGAGCTCGGCCTGTCGGGCGGCGAGCTGCTTGAGCTTGGCCTCGACCTGTGGGGGGACGGGGCCCTCGAGCCCGCCGGCCCCGGCGCCGCTCGCCTTGCCGCCGCCGGTCGATCCGCCGACGGGGTCCTTGCTGGTATCGTTGACCTGGCCCTTCTCGTAGGGGTCGGGCGTGAGGCGGGTGGGCGTTTTGCGGCCGCCCTTGCCGGTCGCGTTTTCCTCGACGAACTCGCCGGCGGACTTGCCGGATCGGCCTTCGCCCGATCGGCCGCCGATCTCGCTCTTGTTCGGGAGGCGGTTGCCGGTGACGCCCTGGGCGCTCATGTTGCTGATCGGGCCGTCCATCGCGTCCCAGCCGGCGCCCTTGTCGAGCGAGTCGGCGTAGCCGGCGGTCGCGTCCTCGACCTCTTCCATCAGGTCCTCTTCGTCCTCCATCAGATCGCCGACGAGGTCTTCGAGTTCCTTGGGGAGTTCGGCCATCGGCGCCTCGGCCTCGCCGAGCATCTCCTCCATCTTCCACTGGTCGCGGTCGGGCGAGTCGGGCAGCCACTTCTCGATGTGGGTCGTGAGCGACTTGGCCATTTCGAGGCCGTTGTCTTCGAGCGCGGTCGCGATTTCGGTCGCCTTCTTCGAGAGCGCATCCTTGGCCATCTGGACCTCGCTCTGGACCTCGATGAGTTCCTTGAGCATCGTGGAGTTGGCGAGGTCCTGCTCGGGCAGCTTGCTGAGGTCGTGGTGCTTCTCCATCATGAACTTCGACCACTTGTCCTCGATGGCGGCAAGGTCCTTGAGCTTCTTGTCGTCCTCCTTGGTGAAGTCGTCGACGTTCTTCTGGGCGAGTTCCTGCGTGGAGTCGATGACCTTTTTCTGCTCGTCGATGAAGTCCTTGAGGCCGTGCTGGAGGTCCTTGAGTTGCTCCTTCGCGTCCTCGGAGAGGTCGAGCCCGTCGTCCTCGTCGCTCTCCTTCTTCGCCTGCTCTTCGAGGTGGGGGAGGATGTCGAGGATCTTGCGGATGGTGGCGATGATTTCGTCGGCGTCCTGCTTGAAGCCGCGGAGTTCGATTTTCTGGGCGAGGAGGGCGGTGTTGCGGGCGGCGGCCTCGGCGTGCCGGACGGCGTCGGCCATTTCGTTCGCGGCGAGCGCGTAGAGCGTGTCCTTGATGCGGCGGACGTTGTCGTCGTCGGGCTTGATGTCGCCGGCGATCCGCTGGACCTCGGCCCGCTCGGCGGCCTGCTCTCTGACGATCGGCGCCATCTGCTCCGCAAGCTGGCGGGCGGTGCCGAGCTTCTCGGCCTCGGCCGCGCGGTTGCGCATGTCGATCTCGTGCTCGAGCACCTTGCGGAGGCGCTCCTGCCAGCCCTGGAGGCGTTTGACCTTCTCCTCGGCGAGCTGCTTGCGATCCTGGATCTTGATGAGGAAGGTCGGCGTGCGGGCGGTCTGCCCGGTCGCGCTCGTCTTCGTCCGGCGGTTGTCGGTCACCTGCATCCAATACTCGACGACGTCGCCGGGCTTGTAGACCTTGCGGTCGAGCGCGAACGCGTGCATCTGGCGGACGCGCTTCCGGTCGGCGAACGTCGTCCACCTGGCCGCGACGGAGCCGTCGGCTTTCGAGTTCTCGCGGCGGGCGATCAGCTCGGCGACGACGAGGCCGAAGTCGTCGGTGGCGTCGAACGCGATGTCGACCTTGTCGCCCGGCTGCGCGGTGACATCGCGTGCGGGCGACGTGATGCGGACGGTCGGCGGGCGGTCGGGGAGGGCGATGATGCGGCGGATGACGGGCGAGCGGTTCGTGTTGCCCTCGCGGTCCGTGAGACCGATCGTGTAGCTGCCGTTCTTCGTCACGTGAATCATGGCGGTCAGGCGGCGGGGGTTCTCGGCGTCGGCGGCGAGCCGGATGTCGTCGCCGTAGCCCTGGATGGCGCCGCCGCGGATGGCCTTGCTCGCCGTGATGACGAGCCGCGCGCGGGTGCCGATGAGTGCCTTGACGTCGCCGTTCGTGTCGTCCTCGCGTCGCGGCTTCTCGCCGGTGTAGGAGGGGAACTCGAGAACGATGTCGACGCGGTTGACCGAGGGCCGCTCGGTCACGGCGATCTCGTATTTCTCCGACTCGGTCCCGCCGATGTCGATGCGGTAGGCGAGCGGCTTCCGGACCTCGGGCAGCGTAAAGATGAACTGGTCGTTGCCGAGCGGCTTCATCTCGCGCTCGACGGGCTCGGCCTCGTCGGGCCGGTAGATGACGGTGCCGCCGATCTCGCCGGCCGCGACCTTGCGGTACTTGACGACGATGCGGAGCGGGTCGCCTGCGATGACGGTCGTCGAGCCCGGCTGCACGTCGAGGATCTCGGCCTTGCCGATCGCCGGGACGTACGCGGTCGGCAGCAGGATGCGCTGCAACGCGCGGCTGAAGGCGCCGCTGAAGAGCATCGCATACACGGCGAGCGCGGCGAAGACCGCGGCCGCCGCGATGCCCGTTCGTAGCAGCGGGCGGCGGTCGATGGCGTCGGTGAACCGCACGTCGCGCGTGTCGTGCTCGGCGCGGCGGATGATCCGGCCGATCATCCCGTGCTGGCGCACGATCGGGTCCTTCGCGAGCTGGAGCGAGTTGATGACGGCGTTCTCGATCTCGGGGAACTTCGCCTCGACGTGGACGGCGACCTCCTCGTCGGTCCATTCGCGGAAGAGCGGCTTGAAGACCAGGATAATCGAGCCGCCGATGAGGACCGCGGCGAGGACGAGGAGCATCAGCCAGCGGACCGGCGTCGCGACGGGGCCCAGCCCCGCGACGACCGTGAGCACGAGCAGCACGCCGCAGAACAGGACGACGAACCGGAAGACGTTCTGCGTGACGTACGCCCGCGACCAGGCGCGGCGTGCCGCGTCGACGCGCTCGATGATTGCAGGGAAGCCCTGGTATTCCGCCTCAGCCATACACATGACTATACCACCGCTTCCGGGCTTTGACTACAGGATTCCCTTGCCGCGAACGCCCTTGCAGAGCCGGGCCGGGGCGCCTATAATCAGGGCGATGGACCTCTTGCGCCCGATTGTCCGCAGCCGCGGACTCGCGAGGGTGATCGAGGGCCTGGCGGCGTCTGAAACGGGCGACGCCCGCGTACGCGTCGGCGGGCTCTGGGGAGGATCATGCGCCTATTTCGCAGCGGGCCTGTCCGGGCAACTTCCCGCCGGACTGCTGATCGTCACGTCGAACATCGAAGCCGCCGATGAGTTCGCGTCGGACTTCGGTCTCTTCTCCGACCACCTGCCGATGCAGTTCCCCGCGTGGGACATCCTGCCCGATGAAGAGGACCTCGTGAACCACGAGGTCTTCGGCGAGCGGTTGACGGTGCTCCAGGCGCTCCTGTTCGAACGCGACGAAGACATCACCCCGGCGGAGGACGAACCGGACGCGACGCCGCGGCGAGCGCCGGAGGTCGTCGTCACGCCGATCCAGGCATTGCTCCAGCCGGTCGTGTCGCCCGACGCGCTGCTGTCGTCGGCGCTCGAGTTGCGGACCGGCGAGCAACTGCGGCCGGAGGAGCTGGCCGAGCTGCTCGTCGAGCAGGGATTCGACCGCGGCGACGTCGCCGAGCTGCCCGGTGAGTTCGCTATGCGCGGCGGCATCGTCGACCTCTTCCCGTTCGGCACCCGCCGCCCGCTCCGAATCGAGTTTTTCGACGACCGCATCGAGTCGATCCGCGAGTACGACCCCGGCATCCAGCGCTCGCTGCGGCGGCTCGACCGCGCGCGGGTGCTCGCCGTCGCGGCCGAGGCCTACGGCAACCTCGCGGCGAAAGGCGAGCCGCCGACGTTCCTCGTCTACGTGCCGCGCGACTGGGTCGTCCTGCTTGTCGAGCCGGTCGAGATACAGGAACGCGCGGAGCGGGCCCTGGCCGCGGAGGGCAGCTCGGGCCGCCTGTTCTCGCTCGAGAAGGTGATGCGTGCGTGCGGCGAGCGGTCCGTCATCGAGGCGAGCGTGCTTGGACAGCCGCCCGCGCCGGACATCGTCAACTTCGACACGACGAGCACGGAGCAGTTCTCCGGCCAGGTCCATCTGGTGTCGGAGGAGCTGGCGTCGTACGTCGAGACGAGCGACAAGGTCTATGTGTTCTGCAATAACACCGGCGAGGAGCGGCGGCTGCACGAACTGCTCGTGGGCACGGAGTTGGAGAAGGCGCCGGAGATCGAATGCGTCATCGGCCATTTGTTCCATGGGTTCCAGCTCGTGACGAGCCGGACGACATTCGTCGCCCACCACGAGATATTCCACCGCTACGGCCAGCACCGCCAGTTGCGGCAGCGGGTCCGCACGGAGCCGATCGACAGCTTCGCCGAGCTGAATCGGAACGACTACGTCGTGCACATCACGCACGGCATCGCGCGGTACCGCGGCCTCGTGCAGTTCGAGAAGGCCGGCGAGCTGCAGGAGTTCCTCGACCTCGAGTTCGCCGACGCCGTGCGGCTCTACGTGCCGGTGACGAAGATCGACCTCGTGCAGAAGTACCTTGGGTCGGCCGCGACGCCGACGCTGAGCAAGCTCGGCGGCGACGCATGGCAGAAGCGGAAACGCGCGGCCCGCGAGGCCGTCCACGCGATGGCTCTCGAGCTGATCGAGGTCCAGGCCGCGCGTGCGAAGCTCCCCGGCTTCGCGTTCCCCAAGTCCGACGTCCTCATGCGGGAGTTCGAGGACGCGTTCATCTATCCGGAGACCGAGGACCAGACGTACACGATGGCCGACCTCCGCCACGACATGGAGTCCGGCAGGCCGATGGATCGGCTGCTGTGCGGCGACGTCGGCTACGGAAAGACCGAGCTGGCGATGCGGGCCTCGTTCAAGGTCGTCGAGGCCGGCAAGCAGGTCGCGCTGCTCGTGCCGACGACGGTCCTCGCCGAGCAGCACTTCCGGACATTCAGCGAGCGCATGGCCGACTACCCCGTTGCGGTCGACACGCTCAGCCGGTTCAAGACACGCTCGGAGCAGCGAAACACCGTCGCGGCGGTCAGCGAGGGCCGGGTCGACGTGCTCATCGGCACGCACCGGCTCCTGAGCCGCGATGTCGCGTTCAAGGACCTCGGCCTGCTCATCATCGACGAGGAGCAGCGGTTCGGCGTCGAGCACAAGGAGCAGCTCAAGCGGATGCGGTACAACGTCGACGTGCTGACGATGACGGCGACGCCCATCCCCCGCACGCTTCACATGTCGCTGCTCGGCATTCGCGACATCTCGTCGCTCGGGACCCCGCCGCAGGATCGGATGGCCATCCACACCGAGGTCTGCCGGTTCAGCGCGAAGCGGGTCCGCGAGGCCATCCTGCGCGAGATGAACCGCGACGGCCAGGTGTTCTTCGTCCACAACCGCGTGCAGAGCATCGACGTCGTCGCGCGGCGCCTGATCGAGCTGGTGCCCGAGGCGCGGATCGTCGTCGCGCACGGCCAGATGGCGGAGGGACAGCTCGCGCAGCGCATGGCGCACTTCGTCGACGGAAAGGCCGACGTACTCGTCGCGACGACCATCATCGAGTCGGGGCTCGACATCCCGACCGCCAACACGATCTTCATCCACGAGGCCGACATGTTCGGCTTGGCCGACCTGCACCAGCTTCGCGGCCGCGTCGGGCGCTACAAGCACCGGGCCTACGCCTACATTCTCCTGCCGGAGAGCCGGACGACGACCAAGAAGGCCATCAAGCGGCTCAAGGCGATCGAGGAGTATGCCGAGCTGGGGGCCGGCTTCAAGCTCGCGATGCGCGACCTCGAGATCCGCGGAGCCGGCAATATCCTCGGGGCCGAGCAGAGCGGCCACATCGCCGCCGTCGGATACGACCTCTACTGCCGCCTGCTCGACCAGGCCGTGCGCGAACTCAAGCACGAAGACATCGAGGAGCACACCGAGATCGACATCGACCTCCAACTCGACGCCTACATCCCGAACGACTACATCCGGAGCGACACGCTCAAGATGGAGGCGTACCGGCGGCTTGCACGCGCGAGGACGGTCGGCGACGTGCGCGACGCGGAGAGCGAACTCGAAGATCGCTACGGTCCGCCGCCCGATACGGTCGTCAACCTCATCGCCAAACACCGGCTTCGCGTGCGGCTCGAGCCCGGCAAGGTCACGTACTTCGGGCTGCGGGGCGACCACGTGCTGCTCAAGTTCGAGGACCGCGAACTGGCCACGAGCAGCTTCGCGGCGGCCGGGCGAAACCTGCGCGTGCTGACCGAACGGAGCGCCCACCTGCTGCTGCCGGCGACGGCCCGTGCCTCCGGCCAGGTCGTCGATTACGCCGAGAGCCTGCTCCACTAGCCCCCGCCGCTGCGGCATAACGGTTTTCTCGGCCATCAGCGGGGGCGTTGGAACAGTGGCCTCCCGAGCCTGAAAGGCTCGGATTCGCCAAAGAGCATTGAGTGAGGCGGGAAAAAGCCCTGACGGGGCGATACAGGATCTGTGACGCCCCTGCAGGGCTTTGGCTCAGGGGCATCTGCTACCCAGGGCTTCGCCCTGGGCTATCGGGCGAGCGTCGCTCGCCTGGCAGTTTGCCTTCGGCAAACTGCGACGGCAGCCAAGCTGCCGCTGCTGCCCCTTCGGGGCAAGAAACACGCCTTTTCAACGACCGGAAGGGTGTATACTAAACTGGCGGCTGGCGTGCGCGCACTGGAGCGCTGGATCGGGTGAGTTCGGAACACGACCGCAAGAAGAAGCACCGCGACATCCTCGGGGGGATGCTGCACCGTATCACCGTATACGACCGCGGCATCATGCTCGTCACGGGGCTCATCGGCCTCGCCTGCTTCACGATCGCGTACCTGACGCTCGCCGTGCACGCGGACCGGATTGTCGCGTGGGCGGGCGAGGGCGGCGGCCTGAGCGCCTACACCCGCGTGCTCATCATGGGTGTGCTCATCGCGCTGCTCGGGCTCGGCGTGACCCTCTTCGGCATCTTCTTCTTCCGGCGAACGCGAACGATCGCGATGGCCCGCCGGATCGAGCGCAAGCATCCCGGGTTCAGGCACACGCTCGTCACGTACCTGGAGATCTGCCGCCGCGGAGCGCATTCGAACAACGAACGCGTGGTCGCCCGCGCGGTCGGCAAGCGCGCAGCCAAGCGTCTGGCCCGGGTCGACCCCAGCGACATGGCGAACACCGATCTGCTCATCCGTGTCGCGGCGATGACGATCGCGTGCTGCGCGATCGCATTTATCTCCGCAATCGTGAGTTGGAATTCGTTCTCAGCCTCTTTCGAGCGCATCGTGTGGCCCTCGAGCCAGCGCCGGCCGCCGACGTCGACGCGGATTGCGGCGGACGTTGTTCCCGGGGACGTGAAAGTCCTGCGGCACAGCGACGTCACGTTCGAAACGGGCATCAGCGGCACGGTTCCCGAGAAGGCCTGGCTGGTCTGGTCCGGCAAGGACGGCGACGGTCGCGCATTCGCCCGTCCGCCGTCGGGGCGGGATGCGTGGTCGTGGACCCGCCGGGCGGTGGAGGGCGATTTCGATTACCACATCGAGGCCGGCGATGATCGCTCGGAGACGCATCACGTCGACGTGGTCGAGGTGCCAATCATCACGGACGTCGGCGTGCGGCAGGAGTACCCGGCCTACATGAACCTGGGGTCGCGGACCGATCCCGGCGGCCAGATCACGACGTTCGTCGGGACGCAAGTCACCGTGACCGCGAAGACGAACAAGCCCGTGAAAGCGGCGGGCGCCGAGCCGGTCGCTCGGAACGTGCTCGTGGATCCGGACGGCCGCAGTTTCGTCGCCCGGTTCGTCGTCCAGTCGAACGGGTCCTATCGCCTCTGGTTCCGCGACACGGACGGCTTCCGGAACCCGCAGCCGGTGACGTATTCGATTGTCGCGAGCGCCGACGAGCCGCCGGACGTGCGAATCACCGAGCCGGGTAAGGACGTCGAGCTTGCGCCCGACGACGTGCTCTCGCTCGTCGTCCGGGCGGAGGACAAGTTCGGCCTGACGGATCTCAAAGTGATGGTCGAGCTGCGGGGCCTGACGCGCACGATCAAACTGCCCAAGCCGCAGGAGCCGAGCGTCATCGAGCGGGTGACGCTGTCGATGCCGAGCATCGGGGCCGGCCCGGGCGACCGCATTCGCTATTGGGCCGTCGCGCGCGACAACATGCCCGCGCGGCCAAACATCGGCACGTCGCAGGACTACTTCGTCACGATCCGCGCGCCCGGGGCCGAAGTGGTGGAAGTGGCCGCGCTGGACCAGGAAGAGATCGCGGAAATCGCCGACGAGCCGGACCCGTTCGAGGAGCTTGTCGAGCGGCTCCGGAACCTGCCCGAGGACGAGCCGGAGCCAGCTCCGACCGATGCCGAGGACGCGCTGGCGAAGCTGGCCGAGGAGGGCGAGCGACTCAACAAGGATATCGTCGAGGCCGTCGATGAGGCCGCGAAGGCCGACGAGCTTGACCGTCGCGAACGAGAACTGCTGGCCGAACGGCTCGATCAGTTGGCCGACCGGCTCGAGGATGTGGTGCGCGAGGCGGAAGAGGTCGCGATGGCTGAGCCGCTCCCGCCCGACGAAGCGGAAGCGGAGCCGGAAGAGGACGCGAAGCCGGACGATGGCGGGCAGGCCGAGGCCGAGCAGGACGAGCCGCCGGGCGCCGAACCGGCGCAGCCGGAGCCGGGCGTAGAGCCCGATGCGGGCGGGCAGGGCGAACAGCATCCGCCCGCGGCGCCGGACGCTCCGGAGCAGGGCGCTGCGGAAAGGGCCGCTCAGAATCAGGGCGATCCCGGCCAGGAGCAGGCAGGCGAACCCCGGCCCGACCAGCAACTGGGTGGGGAGCAGCAAGGCGCGCAAGACCCTGGCCAGCAGTTGGCGCAACAGCCCGATGCGGAGCAGAAGCCGCCCGGGCAGCAGCCGGCCAAACCAGAGCCCGGGCAGGAGCAGGGCGAGCAGGATCCGGGTCAGCAGCAGCCCAAGGCCGGTGAACAGGAAGCGCAGGATCGAGCCGGACAGCAGCCCGAGGACGGGGAGGACGTCGCTCAGAAGCAGGACGCGAAGGACGGGGAGCAGCCGGAGCAGCCCGGTCAGGGCGACGCGCCGAAGCAGGACAGGCCGGAGCAGGGCGCCGAGGATCAAGCGGCCAAGAAAGAGGATGAGCCGCAGGCGGGCCAGCCGCAGGCCCCGCAACCGGCCGAGCCGCAGCCGCTGATTCCCGAAGGAAAAGAGCTTCCCCCGAAGGTCGTCTCGGGCCCGCAGGAACCCTCGGAGAATCCGAGCGGCGACCCCGACGGCGGCCCTGGCACGAAGGGCGGCGGCAGCAACACCGGCGCCGGCTCCTCGAAGAAACCCTCGCCGAGCAACCTGAACAAGAACAACACCATCGGGCCGGGCCAGAACCTCGGCAAGGCGACTCTCACCGCGGACCAGAACGGGCAGCCGCAGAGCAAGGGGCCGTCGGGCGGGACCGGGACCGAGGTGACCCCTGAGGCCGCCGAGGCGCTCAGAAAGGGCGAGCTGGTCCTCAAGCCCGACGACAATCCGGAGGCCAAGGGCATGGGCGGGCTCTCCGGCGGCCCGTCCGATGAATTGGGCGCGCGGGGACCGGAAGGCCTGCCTCCCGGTCAGGGCGAGCAGCCCGGGCAGGTGGAGGGCGAGAAGCCCGGGCAGGGGCAGGGAGAGCAGCCGGGGCAGGGCCAGGGCGAGAAGCCGGGCAAGGGCGCGGGCAGCAGCCCCGTCGGCGCCGGAGGACGCGGCAAGGGCGCGCCCGGAGCGGCCGCCGCCCGCTCGAAGCTCGACAGGCAGGTCGACGCGCTTCGCGCGAAGGTCGGTGAGGCGCTCAAGCTGATCGAATCGCTCAATGAGGTGTCCGACAACGTCCGCAGGGGCAAAGTCAGCCCCGACCTCCTCGCTCGGTTCAATCTTCCCGAAGCGCCGCGCGGCAAAGGGGGCGAGGCGTTCGACCGGGGCGAAACGGCGGACGCGAAGCTCGGCGTCCGGACGCGCGACAAGGAGGACGAGCGCGATGAGTCCGGCGAGCCCGACGCCGGCCGCACTCAAGACATCCACGACACCGGCGAGAAGCCGGACATCGTCGACAAGGCCGAGATCCGATCCGGCGATCTCACCGCCGACCAGGTCCGCCGGCTCGTCGAGTCGGGCAAGATCGACGTGAGCCCCGAGTACCGCCGCCTCGTCGAACGTTACTTCGCCGAGCTCTCCGAGAAGTGAATGCCGTCGTCAGGCGCTTGCGGCCCCCCGTGAGCTTGTGCTAGAGTGCACCGTCCGAAGGGCGGGTCCATCTGCATGAACGAACAACGAATGCCGATCGCGCAGCACCTCGTCGAGCTGCGGGCGCGTCTCATCATCTGCATCATCGCGACGCTCCTCGCGATGATCGTCGCGTACGTGCTGTACCCCGATGTGTTCTATCCCATCGTCCGTGCCCCGCTCGACTCGCTGCGGGGCGAGGAAGCGGGTAATCCGTTCACACTCAACACGTCGCTCCACGCGAAACTGGCCGAGTACTGCCGCCCGTCGGTCGAGGCAGACGCAACGGGGGGGCCCGGCGAGCGAGGGACGCTATATTATCAGTCGCTGATGGTCCCGGTCATCGTCCGGCTCAAAGTCTCGCTCGTCATCGGCATCATCCTGGTCCTGCCGATCATCGCCTACGAGATATGGGCCTTCGTGTCGGCCGGCCTCCACCAGCACGAGAAGCGCTACGTCCTGGTCTACGGCCCGGCGTCGCTTGTGTTGTTCGTCATCGGGGCGGCCCTTGCGTACTTCATCGTCCTTCCCGTCGGGATCGCCGTGCTCCTCGTCCAGGGCGAGTCCATCGGGCTCCGGCCAATCCTGACTCTCAACGAGTACGCGCCGCTCGTGATGTGGCTTCTGCTCGGGTTCGGCATTGTCTTCCAGATGCCACTCGTCGTGTTGTTTCTCACGAAACTCGGGCTCGTGGGGCCGGACAAACTGAGACGGGCGCGGCCATACGCAATCCTGGTGATGTTCATCCTCGGAGCGGTCCTGACGCCGCCCGACCCGTTCACGCAACTGGCGATGGCCGTGCCGATGCTGGCGCTCTACGAGTTCAGCATCCTGCTGTCGCGCTTCGCGCGGCGCAAGCAGCAAGCTCGGGGATAGTTGCTCTGTTGAAAACGGCGGTTCGGTGGCATTAAGAGATTCTTCGCTTCGCATAGAATGACACTAACCGGCCATCCGTACAGGTTGTCATCCTGAGCGTTAGCGAAGGATCTCGCTTTTCAGCCAAGCAGGGAGTAGTCCGGGGAATCAGCCGAGCAGTTCGGGGATTGTCGCGGGAATCTCGCCCAGCGGCACGCGGACCTGGTCGCGCTTCGACATGAGCTTGATGGTCGCCTCGCCCGCGGCGAGTTCGTCGTCGCCGATGATGACGACGATGTCGACCGCGCGCTGGTCGGCAACCTTGAGCTGCTTCTTGAGCTTCGCCTCATCGAGCGTGACTTCCGTCGGAATACCCGCGTCGCGGAGCCCGCTGGCCGCGGTCAACGCCGCCGTCAGCGCCGCCTCACCCATCGGTGCGACGAGCACACGCGTCGGCGTGGTCGCGCTCTCGATCAGGCCGAGTTCGTTCATCGCCGAGAACAGGCGGTCGATCCCGACGGAGATTCCGACCGCGGGCATCTCGCGGCCGAGGAACATCGAGATGAGCGTGTCGTAGCGGCCGCCGCTCATCACGCTCCCGAACCCGGGCAGGTCGGGCAGGAATGTCTCGAAGACCGAGCCGGTGTAGTAGTCGAGCCCGCGCGCGATGCTCAGGTCGACGCCGACGCAGTCGGCCGACACGCCCATCTCGACCGCGCGGCGGAGCACCGTGCGCAGTTCGGCGATGCCCTGCGAGCCCGCCTCGGCCGACCCGATGGCTTCCTCGGCGGCCGCGAGGCGCTCGTCGTTCGTCCCGCCGATGCCGACGAACTCGAACACACGGTCGATGGCCGCCGCGTCGAGCCCGTTGTCGGAGGCGAGCAGCTTGCGAACGGTCTCCTCGCCCATCGCGGGCAGCTTGTCGATCGTGCGGAGCACGCCGCGGCCGGCCTCGTCATCGCCGCTTCCCAGGCCGAGCGACTGCATGAAGCCCGTCAGGATCTTGCGGTTGTTCAGGTTGATGCGGAAATTCGCGATGCCGAGCGCGCGGAGAACGTCGCTGTCGACGGCGACGCACTCGGCGTCGGCCAGCAGGCTCGACGAGCCGACGATGTCGACGTCGCACTGGAAGAACTCGCGAAACCGGCCGCGGCCGGGCTTCTCGGCGCGCCAGACGGGCGCGATCTGGTAGCGCTTGAACGGCATCGGCAGGTTGCCGTACTGCGCGGCGACGCGGGCCAGCGGCACGGTCAGGTCGTATCGCAGGCACACGTCGCGGCCGCCATGATCCGTGAAGCGGTAGAGGAGCCGCTCGGCGTCGGCCCCGTACTTGCCGAGCAGAATCTCCGAATACTCGATGGCGGGCGTCTCAAGCGGCGCGAACCCGTAGCGCTCGAACACCCCCGCGATGGTGCCGATGATGCGCTTCCGTGCGATCATCTGATCCGGCAGATAATCGCGGAAGCCCTTCAGGATTCTCGGCTCGATCTTCTCCATGGCGGGACATTCTACGGCGGGCACAATGTGATTGCAAGAAGGACGGGGGCACGGCGGGGCGGCCTTGTCGTCAGAGCTTGCTCTGGATGTCTTCCATCAGGCGCAGGGCGCCGACGTGGTCCGGTTCCTCGCTCAAGCTGCTCTCGCAGCACTCCTTCGCTTCGAGGAGCCGGCCGGCCGCCATGTAGCTCGACGCCGCGTGCAGGTAGGCGTTCGCGAGCCGCCCGTCGTATGTCGCCTTCAGGATCGTCGCGAGCCCGTCGTCGCCATAGACCATCTCGACGAGCTGCTGGTTCTCGATGAGCATCCGTGTCGCGAGTCCGTTGTTGGCGAACCGCGGCAGGATGCTGAGCAGATGCTCGGTCGCGTCGTCGAAGAGCTGCTCGGCCGACCGGATGTCCTCGTAGACGCCCGTCGACGCGCGCTCGATGATGCGCTTGCACGCGCGAAAGAAGAGCCGCTCGTAGACGGGCACGCGGATGCGCCGCTCCGCGATGGCCGCAATCGACCGGTACGTCGGGCCGTAGTGCTCGAGGATGTAGCAGTTCTCTTTGATCTTCATCATCTCGTGGAAGATCGATCCGATGAGCACGTCGAACAGGTCCTCGGCGTAGAGCGCCTCGGCCGCGGGCTTGCCCGCCTTGCGGAAGAGCGCGTGGCACTCCTCCTTCATCCCGAAGAGCGTGCGCTCGACGAAGATGTTGATCGGCTCGAACCGCATCGGCTCCGGCGACCGGAACATCTCGATGATGGCGTCGAAGGCGACGCGCGCGACGAGGAACCGCTTGAACAAGCTTGCGATCTTCTCGTTGCGGACACGGCGCGAGGCGTCTTCGCGGAACATGTGCGGCTGCACGTCGGAGGTCGCGCCGGCGCGGGCCGTCTCCGCCGCGGAGATCATAAACTGAAACGAACGCTTGGCGTCGGACAACGCGGGCCTCCCTGTGCTATTTCCACGTATCGTATGTAACAATCTCGTCGAGTTCAAGCCGGGGCCGCGCGGCGGGCTCGTCCGCCGGATATCCCAGCGGCATCAGCTCGACGACGCGGATGTCCTCCGGGATGCCGAGCAGCTTCTTCACGGCCGCCTGGTTGAACGCGCCGATCCAGCACGTGCCGAGCCCCTCCTCGACGGCCTTGAGCGAGATGTGGTCGAGCGAGATTGCCACGTCGATCGGGTAGCACGGCTCGCCGCACGCCATCTTGTGGCCGTCGGTCTCGGCGCAGGCGACGAGCACGACGGGCGCCTCGCCGACGAACGCCTGCCCGTTCGCCGCCTCGACCAGCCCGGCCCGCAGCTCGGGATCGCGGACCACGAGGTAGCGCCACTCCTGCCGGTTGCACGCCGACGGGGCCAGCCGCCCGGCCTCGAGCACGGCCGCGAGCTTCTCCTCCTCGATGGGCCGGTCCTCGTACGAGCGGATGCTCCGGCGCCGCCGGATTGCGTCCATCACGTCCATTGTGTCCCCTCCCTTCGGTCAGGCGAGTTCGATCATGCTGCGAACCGCCGCGGCGTGGTCGCCGGACGGAAAGAACTCGAGTCCGATAAAGCCGTCATAGTCGAGCGAGTCGACCAGGCCGAGAATCTCCTCAAAATCGAGTGCGCCGGTCCCGGGCTCGCCGCGCCCCGGCACGTCGGCCACCTGCACGTGCCCGATGCGGCCGATCCCGCCCTCGATCGATGCCAGGACCGCGCCCTCGGTCACGTATTGATGATACACGTTGAACAGCATCTTCACGTTCGGTTGCCCGACGGCGTCGACGACCTCGAGCGCGTCGGCCGTCGTGCTCAGCAGCGCGCCGGGATGGTCGGCACGCCGGTTGAGCGGCTCGACCAGCAGCGTCGCGTGCGCCTTCTGAGCGGCCGGCGCGGCGACGGTCAGCAGCGACACGAGCGCGTCCAGTTGCCTTTCCCGCGCGACGTCTTCGAGCGTGTGTTCGGTCCGGACGATGAGGCCCGTCGCGCCGATCTGTCGGGCCGCCTCGATCGCGTCGAGCAGCTCGGCCGCCGTCTCATCCGCCGCGGCCGGATCGTTCGGCCGGTGCTCTCCGAGCGCGGCGAACGCGGCGACGTCGACCCCCGCCGCCTCTTTCGCGCGCGCGATCTCGTCCGGATCCTTGTCCCGCCAGGTCCAGAACTCGACCGCGACCGCGCCGCAGGCCGCCGACTGCTCGATCCGTTCGTGCAGGGGCAGTTCGGTGAAGATCGTTTCGATACAGACCGAAAATCGCATCATTCGCCCCTTCCGGCGAATGCCCCGTCCAATGGGAATATACACCCGGCGAGCGCGGCGCGTCAAGCTGCGAGCAACCTCACTCGATGCGAAAGGCGTGAGGCCCGGCCGGCAGGCGGAACGTCGCACGGTCGTCGTCCTGCGTGAGCCGGCGTCGCTTCCCGTCGACCTGGAGGCGCAGGGTCGCCGGCGCATCCTCGCCGAGGAACAGCTTCGCGCGCGGGCGGTGGCGGCATCGCGCCCAGCCCTCCGCGCGGCCGGCCTCGTGGATCGTGACATAGCCCTGCCCGTCGTCGAGCGCGAAGAACAACTCGTCGACTTGCGCCCAGTCGGCGCGGACGAGCACGAGGTCGGTCGATTTCGCGCCCCGGCGGACCAGCCCGACCGATCCCTGCAGCAGATTATCCTCGAGGTTGTCGGCGACGTGGGCCGGCTGCCGCGCGATCCGGATGAACTCGCGGCCGCGGTCGGCCGCAAGCACGAGGTGCACGCCGCCGAAGCCGAGCTGCTCGGGCTCCGCGAGACTCGTCCGCGTCACGTCCCACGTGCCCAGCTTCGCCGTGGCCTTCGAGCCCGCCGGCGGGCAGTACACGACGAACGTCGGGCGGCTGGACGTGCTCGCGAACGTCAGGGCAGAACGATCCTTGCTCAGGGAGACGGCGCGGGCGGCGATCGAAAGAACCTGTCCGGCCCGGCCGCGCTCGCCTTCGATGCGCCCGTCCGCGAGCGCCGACGCGGCCCGGGCTTCCGTCGTCAGCCGCGCCCCGGCTGGGAACTCGTCGGACACGACGACGTAGCCCGTCAGCTTGTTGAAGAGCACGTGCCGGAACACCGCCTGCCCCGTCCTGGCCTGGCCCGACGCGAATCCCTTGAGCAGCACATAGTCGCACGCGGGCGATGCCTTGAACCGGACGATCTTCGGCTGGCTCGTCGCCCACGCGCCCCGCGGGTCCGTCGAGAGAGTCGTGAGCTTCGCGCCCCGCGCGTGAACGTCGACGGACCAGCCGTTGACGTGGACGAGCCACTCGCCCGGCGTTCCCCACGCGTGCGTCAGGACGGCAGTCGTGTCGGTCAGCTTCGCGCTCCGCGCGGGCGCCGCTGGCAGCGTCCGCGGCTCGGCGGCGGCTGTGAGGAGCGGCCCGAGCACCGATTCGTTTCCGCGCGGCGTCCAGACCGGCGAGCCGCACGCGGCCCACAAGCCGCGGCATCGCTCGCCGAGCCGCTCGTCGGCGAACGCCGACTTGGCGAGGCCGAGGAAGCCGAGCGTCGCGGCGGGCTTCGCCGGGCCGTCCGGCAGGACGCGCCGCTCGGCCGGCGTCAGGGACGCCGCCACAAGCTTCGTCAGCCGCCGCAGCTTCTTGTCGACGTGGCCGTCGCACCCGAGCGCGTCGTAGACCATCGCCGCGGCCAGCGCCGCCGACAATTCGTCGTGGTCCACGGTCGCCGGGTCGTGCTCGGCGCGAGCGGCGAGGAAGTCGAGACGGCTGCGGAACCACGCGCCGTACGGCTCCAGATCGTCCTTCGGGCACGGGCGCGGGACAATGGCCGCCATCGTGAGCGCGAGGGCCAGGTCGGTGCGGGCGTGGGGCGGCAGGTCGCGCTGCTCGACCAGTTCGGCGACGCGGGAGCCGGCCAGGTTCAGAGCCGTTCGGACGTCGCGGTCTTCCGTGTTGTTGAGCAGGCCGTTGCCGCGATTGACGTTGTATGCCGCGGCCAGATCGATCAGTTCGTTGACCGCGCCGGGCGCGAGCGGCCGCCTCTGGAAATCGCGCGTCACGCGAGCCGCCGACACCAGGAGCCACGTGCGGATGACGGGCGTGCGGACGCGCCGCCCGGTCAGCGCGTCGGCGGCGAGCAGCGGCATCGGCGCCCCGGACCGGGCCGCGCGACGCAGGCGGGCGACCTGCCGGTCGGTCAGGAACGTCATCGCCTCGGCCGGCGGCATCGCCGGGGCCGTGCGGTCGGAGCCCTGCATCCGCCGGTATCGGAGCACGGGCGCCGTCGTCGTGTCGCGCTTGACCGTGAGGCTCTTCGCGACCAGCAGACTTCGCCGCAGCCGCGCCGGCAGGTTGTCGAACACGAACACATAATCGTACGTGCCGGCCGGGATGCTGTCGAAGCGGAACCGTCCGTCGGTCCCGGCGTCGGCCCGGCGCTCGGTGATCCCGTCGACGGGCTCCATCTTGACGAGCAGCACGGAGGCGCGGGGCATCGCGCGGCCGGCAGCGGACAGCACGCGGCCGCGGATCGAGCCGCGCGGGACCTCGCGTTCGCCCTTCGACGTCGCCTCGCGCGAGTAGGTGTGGAACGCGGCGGCCGGGAACAGGTCTCGTCGCGCGCCGGTCGCGCCGGGCAGGATCAGATGGGCCGCGGCGGCGCCCGTGCCGGCCGCCGTCAGTCGCGCGGCAATCTCGTGCCCGTGCCGCGTGCCGGGCCCGCGGATCATCCAGCACCGGGGCGGGCCGGTTGCCGACATCACGATGAAGGTCGTCCGTCCGACGAGGCCCGCGCGTTCGACGGCGGCGTGGAGCTTGGCGAGCGCCGCGTCGCTCCGCTCGACGGGTTCCTTCCCGGCGGACAGCTCGACGAACAGGCACGCGGGCCGGTCGGCCAGCCAGCGCGCGGCGGCGTAGGTCGCGACGGCTTCGGGATTGTCGAGCGTGACGGAGACGTTCTTCGCGAGCACGGCCCGGTTGTCCACCAGCTTGAGCGCGGGCGAGCGGACGATGGCCGCCGCCCCGAGCCCGCGGGCGCGGCACCGCTCGAAGATCGTCGACCCGAACGTGTCGAGCGCCTCGGTGTACGTCGCCAGGCGGCTGTGCGGGTTGCGGACGACGAGCTTCCACGTGTAGGCGCCGTCGTGCTGCATGCGATAGAGGTGCGGCGTGCGGTCCGGCGAGATGTCGCCGGGCTTCAGGCCGTCGATCCCGACGATGATGACGTGGTTGGGGCGCGCGGGCGGCACGGGCCGGGGCGCGAACAGCCCGCAGCCGGTCGACAGGGCGGCGAGGCCAAGCACGAACGCGGCGGCCAATGGCTTCTTATGCAACGGGAACTCCTTGCTGTGGTCGGGCACTGGAACTGTCAGCGGGCAGTCTACGGGAGGGCGGGGCGGCAGTCAAGCCCGGCGGGCGCGGTCACTTCGTCTCGAGCGCCTGGGCAAAGGCGCAGCGCCGGCAGCCG
>CAYLQD010000058.1:0-2445 GCA_964385685.1 uncultured Planctomycetota bacterium
GTGGCGATGGTCGCCGTGATCGCGATGGCGGGCGTGGCCAACGCTGCAGGCACAGACCTCACTCAAGACCCGAGTGCGCATGTTTACCACGCTGGGTACGATGCAGGTGGTTCCCAAGTTGGTACGTTAGGAGAGTACGCCGTCTTTAACGACGGTGATGTTAATACTGGCGATTATCATACTCTCGAGGCAAATAATGCGGCGATCGTGATGTGGGACTCCCCAGTCGCAAATGTCAATCAAATCGTGTTCTATGGTCATGTGTTCAGTAACGGCGGGTGGTTTGGAGAAGCCCCAGACTTGGCGTCCATAGTTGCTCCAACAGTCGAGTACACAACGGATGGTGGCACCACTTGGCTTGCTGCGGCAAGCGTGACGGACGACTACGTCGCGGTGGTTGACGCCGTACACCCCGCAGACGGTGTCTACGGCCCCACGACGTTCGATTTCGATGCACTTGGCGCGGTGGACGGGGTTCGGCTCTACGGACTTGCAGCGGGGCAGGCGGCATGGGGTGGAGAGGGCTTCGTTAGAGTACAAGAGATTGAAGTTTATGCCGCCGCCTCCGGCGGCGTCATCCCCGAGCCGGCTGGCTTGGGCCTGATGGCGACCGCTCTCCTCACGCTTCGCAGGAGGAGACGCTAGGCGAGGCGCGGCCGCTTGCAGAATGGCCAAACGGGCCATTCTGCCGAGGCGATTCCAACAAGGCGATCCCAAGAGGATCGCCCGATCGCCCCGCATTGATCGGATTGAGAAAGAAACGCTGCTGACCCCCTTGGGTTCCCCGCCTGTGGGCGAAAGCCCGCCGGCGGGCCCAGCGACGGCAGTGGTCAGTGATCAGTGGGCAGTGATCAGTGACCGGCAAGACGCGAGGCGAGTGCGACAGGTCGTTCTTTGTGCCTTCGTGCCTTTGTGGTGACGAAGGACAGGCGAGGACGACGGAAAGGAGGCGCTTATGGCTCCGAGACAGCGATGCACGCACGAGCGGGCGAGGTTCTACGCCGTGCAGCGGCTGGGGGTGCTGCCCCCGGTCGAGCTGTGGCAGTGCCCGGCGTGCAAGAGCACGGTATCGGTCGAATCGCTCGGCAAGAAGCGGAGGACGGCCCTTCGCCAAGCTCAGGGCCGTGAGCCCCGTCGAACGGCAGCAGCTTGATATGGACACAGATGACACTGATGGTGCCGTTCTTCGTGCTCTTCGTGTTCTTCGTGGTGAGAAGGAATTGCGATGTTACACGTGTGTTGCCCGCCTGTGGCGGGTGAATTTGGCGTTGATCGTGGATTGGGGCTTGGAGGGAAGCTCCCCGGAGAAAGGAGGACGGCCGATTGGCAAGCCAATCGGCTGCAGTTTCTAACGAAACTGCGGCTGGTGGGTGATGCGAGCCGATCAGCTTGGCAACTGCCGGATGGACGCAGCCCGGACGGTCCGGCCGTGCGGGAGAGAGAAGGAATTGCCCCAGAGGGGCAAAGAGAAAAGGAGATGTAAGATGAAAAAGGCATTGATGATTGTGGCGATGGTTGGTGTGATCGGGCTGGCGGGCACGGCGCACGCCGGGACCGTTTACAACTATCTGGGTCTGGGTGCCGAAGGTGCTGCCAGCGTTGACCCGGGCGTGTCCAACACCGACCTGTTGCACAACGTGATCGGCGTCGTGACGGGCCAAGGGAAGCACCCTGGCGTGCCCACGGGGGGGGACATTGACGTCGTGACCGACGGGGCGTACGGGGACACTCATCCCTTTAGGTTCCTGCCCAACGACACGACTCCCGGTTCGGGAGCGGTCAGCACATGGACCTTTACGTTGGGCAGCCCAGCCAATATCGGGGATGTGCGCGTATACGGATCGGATAATGTCGTCAATAATGGCCCCCGCACCGCGTACGACTACGACCTGAAGTTCTACGACGGAAGCGACGTGCAGATCGGTTCCACGATCACGGTTGTCTCCGGCTATGACGGGACGCTGGATGCTGCCGGCAGCGGCACGGCCCACGTCCGGGATAACTTCTATCCCGATGCCGGCCCCCCCTTGCCGGACTTCAATCAAACCCACTACACGCAGGTCCTCGACGACACGGGTGTTCTCGCCGCAGGTGTCAGCAAGGTCAGTTTCACGTTCCGGCCTGTGCGCGGGGATCCATATTGGGACGCTGGGCTTGCGACTCTCGCGAGCTCTATCGGGTATACCTGGGTCACAGAGATCGACGTTTTCGAGGGGCACGCCGTCGGGGGCGTGATCCCCGAGCCGGCTGGGTTGGGCCTGCTGGGTGTCGCGCTCCTCGCGGTTCGGAGGAACCGGTCGTAACCAGTTCTTCGGTGGGAGCGGACATTCCTGTCCGCTCTCATCGGACGCATCCCCGTGCGGCGAGGGCTGCCGCTCGAAATAGGGAGAGAGACGATGAAAAAGGCATTGATGATTGTGGCGATGGCTGCCGTGATCGCGATGG
>CAYLQD010000058.1:2455-22575 GCA_964385685.1 uncultured Planctomycetota bacterium
CGGCGGCGACGGCCGCCGCACGGGGCCAGAGACGTTGCTGCCCCCCTTGGGTTTCCCGCCTGTGGGCGAAAGCGCGCGGGCGGGCCCAGAGAGTTTCGTCTCTCTCCTTCCCCGACCGGTGGCGAAAGCGGCCGGTCGGGGCCATCCGCCTCCGCCAGAAGCTATGGCGGACAAGGAAGACGGCAGTGGTCAGCTTGCCCGCCGAAGTCTCCGACGAAGGCGGGTGATCAGTGGGTAGTGATCAGTGACCGGCAAGAAGCGAAGCGGCGTCGACAAGATGAGAGCGTTGAGAACAGAATGGCATTCAGCGAGGACGTATTTCGGGAGGTTTCCTGGGAACCAGTGAGGGCAAAGGCCATGATGAGACGCGACACGCACGTTGACAATCTGGGAGGTCGGCACCGTGATTACGCGAGCGAGTCGGATGGGACCATGAGCTGGCAGACGACCTGCGAGCTGCTGGCCGCGCTGGGCGACTACCTGGACTGGGCGCGGCAGGAAGACGAGGAGGCGGAGGCCACGCTGTCCGCGGCTTCGACCTGATCGGCATCCGGAAGCGCCGAATCCTGTAAGACAGTAAGCGCAGATGCAAGAACGGCTGGCCGGTTCGACAGCTGATCCGAAGGATCAGCCGGACGGCCGTTCGTCGCGCCGCCCTGATCCCCCCTCCTCCACCTCGCCTGTTTTTCCTCAAGTTTCCGCCCCATCGTGACGATGAAACTAATGGTGCCGCGGCGCTGTGGGGGCGCCGCGCAGGGGATATCATCTAACCGGGTGGTGGGGTCGCTTGGTCAACGGCAGGATACTCCGAGACACTTCTTGAACAGGAGAAGGCCATGCGCAGATTTCGACTGGTCGTTGCGGCGTCGGTCGTTGGGTTGATGGCTGGGACGCTCCTCGCGCCCGCATTCGGCGGATTGATCGAGCTGACGAGCGGCGACTCGCTCATCGGGATCGACCCCGACAGTTCCGCCGGCGTACACGAGTGGAACGTCGGAAACACCTCGTATCTGTCGCAGCAATGGTTCTGGTTCCGCGCCGACATCGCCGGCCTCGACGACCGGGAATATCCCATCAACGCGCTCGACGCCACGCCCGACGTCTTCCAGCACGCCGCCATCCCCGGCTATGCGCGCCTCACCTATGCCAGCAGCGACCTCGAGATCCAGATCACCTACATCCTCGTCGGCGGGTTCGCCATCCGCGCGTCCGACTGCGCCGAGATCATCAAGATCACGAACAACACCGACGACTTCGTCACGCTCAACTTCTATCAGTACTCCGATTTCGACCTCGGGGGCGACCTCAATGACGACGAGGTCCGCATCGCCGGTGGCAACACCTCCTTCCAAGTCGACTTCGGCACCCCCACCGTGCTGATGGAAACCATCGTCAGCCGCAGCCCCGACCTGTCCGAAACCGGCGACGCCGCCGCGATACTCGCCAAGCTGGAAGACGGCGACCCCGACGACCTCGACGGCACAACCTATCAGGCCGGCCCCGCCGACCTCGCTTGGGCGTTTCAATGGCAAGACCGCGAGATCGAGCCCGGCGGGGCGCTCCTCATCAGCAAGGACAAGGTCTTGACCTCGTCCACCGCCATCCCCGAGCCGGCGACCGTCGCCGGGCTCGGCGGGCTCCTCGTTGCCGGATGGTGGGTACGGCGCAGACGCCGGACCTGACGCCCTCCTCCTCTCGTCACGGCCTGGCCCCACTTTGCGCGGCAGATGCGAAGACAGGCGGGAGCGCCGGGACGCGCGCGGGTCAAATGCTCAGTGACCAAATCCCAATGACCAATCAAGCGCGAAATCACAATATCCGAAATACCAGACACATGCGCTTCAGGGCGTTTGGGAGTTGGCGTATTGCAGCTTGGTGCTTGTTTGGGGTTTGGTGCTTGTGTCTTGGGCATTGACGCGACCCCCCGACCTGTTGTGAAACGCGGAGTACTTCGTCGGGCAACGGACTGCGGGAAGTGGGGTCGCGTCGCTGGCGGACTTGATTGCCGCCGCCCGCCGCGCTATGATGCGGCGGTTTCTCAGGCCAGGAGTGGACCCAGCCCATGTCGAAACTGCGAGACGACCGCCTCGCGAAACTCCAGCAGATGCGAGAACTCGGCGTCGAGCCGTTCGGCGGCGCCTTCCCGGACACACGTCCGGCCCGCGAACTCGTCGACACCTGCACCGACGACACCGCCGGCGCGACCGTCCGCGTCGCCGGGCGCCTGACGGCCATACGCGGCCACGGCAAGTCGACGTTCGCCGACCTGACCGACTGGACGGGCAAGATCCAGGTCCACCTCGGACTCAAACGCGTCGGCGAGGAGCCATACGCCCTCGTGAAGCTGCTCGACCTGGGCGACATCGTCGGAATCGAGGGCGAACTCGGCGTGACCCGCACCGGCGAGGTCACCATCTTCGCCGACCGGCTCACGATGCTCTCCAAGGCGCTGCTCCCGCTGCCCGAGAAGTTCCACGGGCTCAAAGACATCGAACTCCGCTCGCGGCGCCGCTCGGTCGACCTGATGGCCAACCCCGACTCGATGCAGCGCGCGCTCGGGCGGACGCGCGTCATCAAGGCCGTGCGCGACTTCCTGACGGCCCGCGAGTTCATCGAGGTCGAGACGCCCATGATGCAGCCCATCCCGGGCGGCGCGACGGCGCGGCCGTTCGTCACGCATCACAACGCGCTCGATCTGGACCTCTATCTCCGCATCTCGCCCGAGCTGTATCTCAAGCGCCTCCTCTGCGGCGGGATGGAGCGCGTATTCGAGATCAACCGCAACTTCCGCAACGAGGGCATCTCGACCAAGCACAACCCCGAGTTCACGATGCTCGAACTCTACCAGGCCTACGCCGACTACGAGGTGATGATGCGCATCGCCGAGGAGATGGTCGGCTCGATCGCTCGCGACGTCGCCGGCAAGATGACGTTCCAGCTCGGTGAGCGCGAGATCGACCTGACCCCGCCGTGGCCGCGGCTTCGGTTCGGCGACGCCATGCGCGAGCAGGCCGGCGTCGACATGTTCGACGAGAGCGCCGTTCGCACGAAGGCGATGCAGCTTCGGGTCGAAGACGCCGACAAGGCGAGCCACGCCGCCCTGATCGACGAGGTCTTCAAGCAGACCGTCGAGCCCGGGCTGGTCCAGCCGGCGTTCCTGACGCACCACCCGGCGGAGATGGCGCCGTTGTGCCGGCGCAGCGCCGACGATCCGCGCGTCTCCGAGCGGTTCGAGATCTTTGTCGCCGGGTTCGAGCTGGGCAACGCGTACACCGAGCTGAACGACCCGACCGTTCAGCGGAACGAACTGACGAAGCAGCTCGAGCGCCGCGACGAGGGAACGATCGGCTCGCTCGACGAGGATTTCCTGCTGGCGCTCGAACACGGAATGCCGCCTGCGGGCGGCATGGGGATCGGGATCGACCGGCTGCTCATGATTCTGCTCGAAGAGGCGTCGGTGCGCGACGTGATCCTCTTCCCGCTGATGCGGCCGGAGCAGCCGCGGCTCGAGCCCGAAGAAGCGGACGCCTGAATGAAGAAATACCAGGTTCTCATCAGCCAGAAGTACCTCCGATCGCGCATGGTCAACCTCATCGCCGTCGTCGCGGTGATGCTGGGCGTCGCGGCGCTCATCATCGTCTCCTCGGTGATGGACGGGTTTGCGCGCGACCTCCAGGACCGCATCCGCGGCATCATGTCGCATATCGTGGTCGAGAGCGACCAACTCGTCGGGATCGGCGACTACGAGCGCGTCATCGCCCGCGTCGAGAAGGTGCCGCAGGTCGCGGCCTGCGCCCCGCTGGTCGAATGCCCGTTCGTCCTGATCCGGTCCGGCGACCACACACGATTCGGACAGCTCCGCGGGATCGACCTCGAACGCGAGCGAAAGACGAGCGAGATCGAGGATCATCTCAAGCGCGTGGCACTAGAGGACGCCGATCCGAAGAAGGCGACCCTGGCCACCCGCCTGCTCAAAAAACGCAACTACGACCTGAAGTTCGACGACGGCACCGAGCCGGAATCGGACGCACCCGGCGTCCTCGTGGGCGTCGTGCTCGGCGCCCGCCTGGCCACGCCGGTCGGCGAGAGGCTGACCGTCACCTCGCCGACGACGGTGATGACGTTCGAGTCGCAGGACTTCACCGTGGTCGGCGGATTCAAGTGCGGCCACTATGAATACGACGACCGCCTGATGTACACGTCGCTCCGGGCCGCCCAGGACCTCCTGGGCCTGCACGAGCGGGTCACGTCTATCAGCGTCCGCCTGCACGACATCGACGAGGCCGAGGAGGCGAAGGCCGCGGTCGCAAAGGCGATCCGAAACGAAACCGCGCTCGCCAATCCGGCGGACGCCGACGACGCCTCGCGCATCGAAACGGTCAGCGGAGACTGGTCGGCCGTCGAGGACGACGACCGCACGTGGCTGCGGGTCGCTCCGAGCGGCACGAACCGCGCCGCCTTCGCACGCATCATTCTTAACGACCTCGCGCCCGTCCTCAAGAAGGCCGACGGCCCGACGACCATCGCCCTCGCGGTCCGCCATGCCCCCAGCGTCGACGGGCCCGCCCCGTCGTTCGAGCTGTGTCTCATCGACTCGGCCGGGCGCCGCTTCTATCAAGACGCGGAGAACCGCGAACTCTATCCGAGCGCCGAGGACGTCCACATCTTCGCGGCCGATCTCGTGAACTACGTCTCGGCCGACGGGCTCGACTTCCTGGACCCGGCCGACATCCGGCGGGCCGAGATCACCGTCTTCGGCCGCGCGCTCGATTTCGCCGACATCCGGTTCGTCGACAACCGCCCCGTCGCTGTCAGCACGTGGTTCGACAAGCAGCACCACCTGCTCCGGGCCGTCGACGTCGAACGGAACATCCAGGCGATCATCATGCTTCTGATGGTCGTGATCGCGGGGTTCAGCATTCTGGCCATCCTGTGGATGATGGTGAAGGAGAAGACGCACGACATCGGCATTCTGATGTCGCTGGGCGCGACCCGCGGCGGCATCGTCCTGATCTTCCTGCTCAACGGCGTGATGGTCGGCTCGGTCGGCGCGGGGCTTGGGCTCGCGATCGGCTGGACGTGTTCGATCTACCTCAACACGATCGAGGTCTGGCTCAGCGATCTCTTCGGGTTCAAGCTGTTCCCCGAGAGCATCTACTACCTCGACAAGCTGCCGCACAAGGAAAGCCCCGGCAAGTTCATCATCTTCGCGGTCGCCGCGCTGGCCGTCAGCTTAGTGGCGGCCGTGTGGCCCGCGATCAAGGCGTCGCGCCTGAACCCGATCGAGGCGCTGCGGTATGAGTGAACTCCTGATCGTCAAGGACGTCCGCAAGGAGTACTTCGAGGCCGACCGACCGCTCGTCGTGCTCGACGACCTCGATCTGACCGTCCGCGCGGGCGAGGTCCTGGCCATCACGGGCCCGTCGGGCGTCGGCAAGAGCACGCTGCTCCACATCCTCGGGCTGCTCGACACGCCCACCAGCGGCTCGGTCGTCTATGACGGCGAGGACGTGGGCGCGGCGCCCACGTGGCTCCGCGCCAGCTTCCGCAACGCCGAGTTCGGATTCGTCTTCCAGTTCTACCACCTCCTGCCCGACCTCGACGCGCTCAGGAATATCATGCTGCCCGCGATGGTGCGAACGTCGTGGTTCGGCTGGCCGGCCCACAGCGGCGACGTGCGCGAGCGCGCGGCCGGCCTGCTCGGCGAGATCGGCCTCGCCGACCGCGCCTCCCACAAGCCGTCGAAGCTGTCCGGCGGCGAAAAACAGCGCGTCGCCATCGCCCGCGCCCTGATCAACGACCCCAAGATCGTGTTCTGCGACGAACCGACCGGCAACCTCGACGAGCACACCAGCGAGCAGATTCACGATTTGCTCTGGCGCATCAACCGGAAAACGGGTACAACATTCGTGATCGTGACCCACGACGAGGCGCTCGCCGGCCGGTGTGACCGCGTCGCCCGGATGCACGAGGGCACCGTCTCGGAGATCGTCGAGAACAAGGGCTGAGGAGACGCGCCGATGGGCTTGAAGATCCATATCGACGGCGAACTCGTCGAGGAGGAGAACGCGAAGGTGTCGGTCTTCGACCACGGCCTCCTGTACGGCGACGGCGTGTTCGAGGGGATCCGCGCGTACCGGGGCACGATCTTCCGCGAGGCGGCGCACATCAAGCGGCTCTACGACTCGGCCCGCGCCATCATGCTCCAAGTCCCCGTGACGCCCGACGAACTCTCGAAGGCCATGGTCGACACGATGGCGGCGAACGGCCTCACCGACGCCTACCTCCGCGTCGTCGTCACGCGCGGCAAGGGCGACCTCGGGCTCGACCCGCGGAAGTGCCCCGAGCCGTGCCTCATCATCATCGCGGCCAGCATCGAGCTGTACCCCGATGAGTTCTACCAGAACGGCCTCGAGATCGTGACCGTGCCGACGCGGCGCAACTCGACCGACGCGCTCAGCCCGCGCATCAAGTCGTGCAACTACCTCAACAACATCCTCGCGAAGATCGAAGGAATCCGCGCCGGCTGCATCGAGGCCCTCATGCTCAACGCGAAGGGCGAGGTCGCCGAGTGCACCGGCGACAACATCTTCATCCTCAACGGCGACGTGCTCAAGACGCCCCCGCCCGAAGCCGGCATCCTCGAAGGCGTCACACGCGGGGTCGTCATCAACGAACTCGCCGGCCCGCTCGGCCTGACCGTCCGCGAGGTCCCGCTCACGCGCCACGACCTCTTCCTGGCCGACGAATGCTTCCTCACGGGCACTGCGGCGGAGATCATCCCCGTCGTCAAGATCGACGACCGCGAAATCGGCGACGGCACCCCGGGCGAGACGACCCTCAAGCTGCTCGCGGAGTTCCGGAAGCTCACGGGGGAGGGATAGAACGAGGACGTTCCGATGGCGAACCTGGTCATCCAGTCGGGCCCCGCGAAGGGCAGAAGCTTCGAGCTGACCGGCGAGTCGCAATGTCTGGGCCGCGAGGGCGATATCCAGATACTCGACACGTCCGCCAGCCGCAAGCACGCCGAGGTCTTCACGCTCGGCGACCTGCTCCTCATTCGCGACCTCGGCAGCCGCAACGGCACGTACGTCAACGGCAAGAAGATCGACAAGGAGACAGCCCTTCGCCCGGGCGACCGCATCCGGATCGGCTCGTCGACCCTTGCGTTCGAGGAGACCCGCCCCAGCGAGCACGCCGTCGAGTTCATCAACGACGAAGACACCGTCGCGGCCGCCGTCGAGATCAAGCTGGGCGACAAGGCCGCGGAAGTCGTCGCGGGCGGCAAGGAGCCCGCCGACCAGTCCACCCTCGGCCGCCTGTTCACAATGTACGAGGTCGCCCGCATCCTCGGCAGCGAAACCACGCTCCGAGGCGTCGTCGAGAAAGTCCTCGGGCTCGCCACGACGGCCGCGCGGCCGACCTACTGCTACATCTTCATCCGCGACGAAGCCAGCGGCAACCTCAAGCCCGAGGTCTGGCGCGATCCCATGCAGATCAAGCGGCGGCGGGTCAGCAAGTCGATCGTCGTCCGCGCGATGCAGCTCCGGCATTCGATCCTCACGGCCGACGCCGCCGCCGATGAGCGTTTCAACCAGAGCGACAGCGTCGTCATCGGCGAGGTTCGCTCCGTCATCTGCGCCCCCCTCATCGCGCGCGACCACATCAACGGCGTCATCTACATGGGACGCGACTCGCTCGAAGATCCGTTCACCGACGACGACCTCGCGCTCGTGACCGGCATCGCGTTCCAGACCGGCATCGCCCTCGAGAACGTCGCCTCGCACACCGAGCGCCGCACCGAACTCCTCTCGCTCGCGAAGACCCTCGTCGGCGCGATGGACCTCCGGTCGCCCGAGCAGCGAGGCCACGGCGAGCGCGTCGCCGCCTATGCCGCCGCCGTCGCCGACCGCCTTCGCCTCGCCGACGACGAATGCGAGGAGGTCTACGTCGCCGCACTGCTGCACGACGTCGGCAAGGTGCCGATCACCGAGGCGACACGGCTTGCCGTCGGGGCCGCGCTCGGCGTGACCGTGCAGGAACAGTTCTGCCACGCCTACCTGGGCGCCCGGGCGCTCGAAGGCATGCCCGGATTCGCCAACGTCCTCCCGGGCATCCGCAGTCACCACGAGCGGCTCGACGGGTTCGGCGGCCCGCAGGGCGTGTCGGGCGAGGCCGTCCCCCTCATCGCCCGCATCGTCAGCGTCGCCAACCGGTTCGACCATCTTGTTACCGACCCGCTGCACCACGGCCAGCCGCTGCCGATGAACGAGGCGCTCGACGCGATCGAGCAGCCCGGCGAGGGGCTCGACGACACGATTACCCACGCCCTCGTCGAGGCCCAGACGACCGGCTCCGGCATCCAACTCCCCAAGCTGGTTCTGCAGGAATTCTGCTGATGACCGCGTCGACCGGCAAGCCGCCCCAGGTGCCGCGATACTTGATCCCCATCGACAGCTCCGCCCTGCCTCACCTCCTGGCCGACGTGCTCGTCGTCGGGTCCGGCGCCGGCGGCCTGCGCGCCGCCATCGAAGCCAGCGAACACGCGCAGGTGCTCGTCGTGACGAAGGACGAGTTGAAGGAGAGCAACACGGAGCAGGCGCAGGGCGGGATCGCCGCGGTCTTCGCAGCCGACGATTCGCCCGCCGAACACGCGAAAGACACGACGACGGTCGGATGCGGCCTTTGCGATCCGCAGGTCGTCGATTCGGTCGTGACGGAGGCGCCGCGCCTCATCCGGGATCTCGTCGACTGGGGCGCCGCATTTGACCTTGAAGATGGCGAGCTGGCGCTCGCTCGCGAGGGTGGGCACGGCCACGCGCGGGTCGTGCACGCGCACGGCGACGCGACCGGGCACGAGATCGAACGGACCTTGATGCGCAAGGTCGCCGGGTGCAAGAACGTCCGCACCCTCGAACACACGTTCCTCGTCGATTTGCTGACAGTCGACAACGTGTGCCGCGGCGCGGTCGTCTGGTCGCAGGCGCGCGGCGTCGCGCTCATCTGGGCCAACGCCGTCGTGCTGGCCGCGGGCGGCGCCGGCCAGATCTTCCGCGAGACGACGAACCCGCCCATCGCGACCGGCGACGGACTCGCGATGGCCTACCGCGCCGGCTGCAAGCTGCAGGATATCGAGTTCGTCCAGTTCCATCCGACGACGCTCTACGTCGCCGGGGCGGCGCGCGTGCTTATCTCCGAGGCGGCGCGCGGCGAGGGCGGCATCCTCGTCAACAAGCGCGGCGAGCGCTTCATGCAGCGCTACAGCCCGATGAAAGAACTTGCCCCGCGCGACATCGTCAGCCGCGCGATCCTCGAAGAGATGCACCAGACCAATGACACGAGCGTGTACCTCGACCTGACCCACGTCGACCCCGCGCGGCTCGCCGCTCGGTTCCCGCGAATCAAAGAGCTGTGCACGCTATTCGACATCGACATCAGCGAAGACCGCATCCCCGTCTGCCCGAGCGCCCACTATATGGTCGGCGGCGTCAAGGTCGACGCCGAAGGCCGGACGAACGTCGACCGGCTCTACGCGTGCGGCGAGGTCGCGTCGACGGGGCTGCACGGGGCGAACCGGCTGGGCAGCAACTCGCTGCTCGAGAGTCTCGTGTTTGGACGGAGCGCGGGCGCGGCCGCCGGCGCGTTCGCCGCGAGCGCCGACCCGCCCTCCCCGCTCAGGATTCAGGAACCGGGGAGCGACCCGGAGGCGGGCGAGATCGACCTCGACGACGTGCGCAGCTCGCTCCGGAGCGCGATGTGGCGCGAGGTCGGCATTGTGCGCGAGGCCGGCGAACTCCGCCGGGCGCTCCAGCAGATGCAGTTCTGGTCCGGCTACGTCCTCGGACGCCGGTTCGACGCGCCCCGCGGGTGGCGCGTCCAGAACATGCTCACGGTCGCGGAACTCATCACGCAGGTCGCGCTGGCCCGCGAGGAGAGCCGCGGCGTCCACTTCCGGTCCGACTTCCCGGAGCCGGCCGAGCCACCCAAGCACAGCCTAATCCGCCGCGACTGAGGCCGCTAACCGCATCTCCCCCGACCCAGCGAACGCGTAACCGTCCCAAGTTCTGTGTGATGGCGCTGGGACCACAAGCAGTTGCGATCTGAACGCGGTCGCAACCGCTACGGCTTGCGGTTTCAAAAAGGTCACACAATCCATGGGACGCTTGCGCGAACGCCGTCGGGATTGACTCTGCGTCGATCTGTGGTATAGTCGTCGGCTCACGAGATCGGCTTTCACGGAGGCGACCGGTGCCCTACCGAACGGATTCCATCGAGACGTATCTGGCCGACGCTTCGGCCGGACAGCCGACGCCGGGCGGCGGGAGCGCGTCGGCCGCCGCGGGCGCCGTCGGCGTGGCTATGGCGTGCATGGCGGCGAACTTCACCGTCGGCAAGAAGAAGTTCAAGGACGTCGAACCGCGGGTCAGGGAATTGCTGGCGACGTGCGACGACGCCCGCGAGAAGCTCCTGCAATACGTCGACGACGACGTTGCGGCGTACACGCACGTCTCGAACGCGTATGGAATGCCGAAGGAGACCGACGAGGACAAGGCGGCGCGCCGGACCGCGATCCAGGAGGCGCTCAAGATCGCGATGGGCACGCCGATGAAGGCGTTCGCGACCTGCGCCGAGATCCTGCTCGTCTTCGATGAGCTGGCCGACCTCGCGAACCCGAACCTCATCAGCGACGTGGGCGTCGCGGCGGCCCTCGTGCTCGGAGCGCTCGAGGGCGCCCGGCTCAACGTCGAGATCAACCTCGCGACCCTGAAGGACGCGGACCTGGTCGCGTCGACCCGCGCGGATCTCGAGCGGCTCGGCCCGCCGGCTCGCGAGGCGGCGAGGAACACGCTTGACAAGGTGACCGAACGAATAAGACAATGAGCCGGTGACACGTCACGCGGCCCGTTGAGCATCCCGGCACGGACGGAACGGATTGGACTGGAACATCGCGAAATCGCTGCATCGGTGCTCCTCCTGCGACAAGGAGTTCACCGAGGAAGAGCCGTACTTCTCGGCGCTCTTCGACGCAGAAGCCGAGTTCGAGCGCAAGGACTTCTGCACGGCGTGCTGGGACACCGCCGGCCACGAGGCCGCGTTCTCGTTCTGGCGGACCGAGGTGCCCAAGCCCGACGAGCCGCGCAGGGTGTTCGTCGACGACAACGTGATCTTTGATTTCTTCCTGCGGCTCGCGGCCGAAGAAGACCAGCCGCTCAGGCGGAACTTCCGCTACATCCTCGGCCTGATGCTCATGCGGAAGAAGAAACTCAAGTTCAAAGACGTCGTCCGGCAGGACGGCAAGGAGTATCTGGTCTTGCGGCGGTCGCGCACGAAGGAGGAACACCGCGTGCTCAACCCGCAACTGACCGACGAGGAGGCCGAGCAGGTCCGGCAGGAACTCACCCAGATTCTGGAGACGGAAGTTGTATGACCGGCGCCGTCCGCCCGACCCGGCGGAGCGCCCGACCCAAGCAGGAGGACGTATGAAGATCGAAGAAGTGGCGTATGCGATTGCCGGCGAGACGATTGTCGTGCTCGAAGAGAAGTATCACTACCGTATTCCCGAGGAGCACAAGCGCGACATTCAGCGGTCCGTTCAGGAGCGCCTGAACGCCATCCTGGCAAGCGCCCAGGGCGAAGCGGCCGCGGAACCGGCCGAAGAAGAGCCCGCCGAAGAGGAATAGGGTCTATCCCTGCAGAGCCGTCGCGGCCAGCAAGATGGGCACGACGCCCGACCGCGTCGAGGAGAAGACGACCCACGCCAGCGGGACATCCGCCCGGTTGTTCTCCCACCGCTTCACGTAGAGCGCCGCTGGCTCGCCGAGCCGGGTGAAGCCCTTCCACGCGACTGCCGCGCCCTCGAGGTGCCGCGGCCGCTCGTTCCAGTCCAGCACGTCGATCCCGTAGCGAAGCGGGATCTGCGTCTCCAGGCCGTCGCCGTGCCGAACGGTCAGGTGCGCCACGGGGACGCCGTGCCGCTGGGGCCCCTCGCACGCGACGAGGAACGCAAGCTCGCGGGCCTCTCGCCCCACCGGGATCGGATCGGCCAGGAACCCGCTCTCCGCCCCGAGCACGCAGCAGTTGTGCTCACCCGCGCGCACGCGGAACGGCACGCCGTCGGCCACGAGCAGGCCGGGCGTGAAGGCGCTCAGGTCGCTGTCCTGGCCGCGGCCCGTCCAGCCCTGCCCGTCGCCGGGGATATGATCGACGACGCTCGAGTTGCAGATCGCGGCGAGATCGAGCGGGGCGCTCTGCGCGGACGACGCCGGGCGATTCGGCGGCTCCAGCGGCACGCCGAGATTTGTCAGGAGCGTGGAGACGTAGCGCGCAGCCCGGGCGTCCGCCCAGGTGTCGACGTCCCAGCGGACCTGGTCGACGATGACGCGCCCCTTGCCGGCCCGCAGCTCGACGAGGCCATACTCGGAGGGCGAGTCCACCGTCGACACGATGCCCGCGGCCCGCCGCCTCGCCTTGACGATCACGTCTGCGGCGTGGACACGACGGACGGCCGTGCCCAGCCGGCCGGCGCCGTGGTCGAGGAAGTACAGATCGGCCGAGCACAGGCCTCGAGCCAGGCCCCAGCCGGCCCGGTTGAAGACGAGCCGGGCCTGCGGCGACTCGACGAGCTCGCAGTTACAACCCGAGAGTGACGCGAGCATGCCGGCGTGGTCGGGCAGGAGGAAGTGGAGATACAGGCACCCGCCCTGCTCCACCCACGCGTGCAGCGTTTCAATCTGCTCGGCGGACAGCGCCTCGAGCTCCTCGCCCGTCGCCAACACCATCTGCACGCCGGCGAGCGCGGCGCCGGCGAACGCCGAGTCGAGTCGCGGGCACGACACGCCGACCCGCGCGAAGAGCCCGTCCCGCGAGAGCACGCGCGTCTCGACCGGGTTCCACGACGGACGCGCGTCGGCCAGCCGCGCGAGCAGGAGCCCGGCGATGGGCGCACGGGCCGCCTTCTCGACAAGCGCCAGTTGAGAGAAGATGTAGCTCCCGCGCCCGTGACACACTTCGACTGCGGCCGCCCACCGCAGCCCGCCCGGCCCCCCGACATCGACCAGGCAACGGAAGTTCCCGGCCGACGGCTTGCGGAAGCAGGTCGACGCGACGCGGTGGTCGTCCTGCCACCAGCGCATCTCGAACGTGGACAGCCCGCGGAGCGCCGGGTGTTCGGCGTCGCGGGCGAACGCGATGGCCGCGGCCCGCTGCTCGTCGAGGACCGTCGTCACGGGCGACAGATCGTAGGGGACGTCGCGCTGAGCGAGACACAGAACGAGCCCGCCGTCGGCGACGAACGACCGGAGGGCGTCGGGCTCGGGCGGCGACTCGCGATCGAGCGCGTTCTCGCCGATCACGATCGTGTCGAACTCATCGTGCGAGGCGCTGTGCGCCGCGGAATACTTCGCGCCCACCGCGGAGAGCGCCGCCGCCGTCTTGCCGTCGGGATCGTAGAGCCCGATGCGGCGCGTGCCGGCCGACCGGACGTGCGGCCACAACGCGATCTTCCGCCGATGCTCGAACGAGCCGGAACGCGTTCCCGCGAACGTCACGGTCAGCTCGGCGAGCGACGACATGACGGCCGCCGCCTCGTAGACCTTGCGGCGGTCGGGCAGGTCGAAGGCGACGGCCTTCTCGGCATCGGCGCCCGCCGCGAGCAGAAGTTCCTCCTGCTGCTTGATGTCCTCGCCGTCCACGGTCGTGAACCGGCTGATCAGATCGAAGTCCTGGTCGAACCGGGTGTCGTTTCGAAGGACGAGGTTCTCGACGAACCGCGTGCCGGCGTAGAAGTTGGCGAACAACTCCTTGGGGAGCGCGGCGACGTCGTTGGCCGTGTCGCTCAGGCCCGGCGGCGGGACGGGCCGGCCGATCGTGTGGATGGCTGCGAGTTTGGCGATGCGGCAGGCGCCCGTCTCGAGCATGGCGAGCGGCGCGGTGGCCTCGGCCAGGTCGACGCCGGCCGCGTAGGCCGTCTCGCCGAGGAAGAACGCCAACGCGTTGGGGTTGAACTGGCGCCGGGCGCGGTCGGTGATGCAAAGCGGCCGGTTGGGTGGGCGGGCCGGGAGCCAGGGATCGGGGAGCCCTTCGGACGCCGGCAACACCCGCTCGCGAACGCTGTCCGGCTCGTAGGGGCCGGCCGTCCGGAATGCGACGCCCGTGGCCGGGAAGAAGACGGAGAACGGCATGTGCTCGACGAGCCCGCTCGTCTCCGCCTGGCCCGCGTCGCCGCTGTTCTCGACGAGCCGCGTCGGATCGACGTCGGCCACGAAATACGTGAGCGAGTCGAGCGAATCGGCAGCCGCAGGGCCGTAGCGGTGCACCATCCCCTGCGCCACGCTCCAGATGATGATGGACGGGTGGTGTGCCCGCGCCTCGATCCATTGGCGGGCGAGGGCCTGCGTGTTGACCCAGAACCTCGGATCGTCGATGGCATAGCGCCCTTCGTCGTCGGGCAGCGGAAACTCGACAATGACGAGCAGCCCGACGGCGTCGGCGGCGCCGAGCAGAGCCGCACTGGGCGGGACGCGGCGAAAACGGATGGCGTTCAGGCCGCGCTTGTCTTTGAGCGCCGTCAGCCGCTCGCGCGCTTCGTCCGGGCTGGCGGGGGTCGGCGCAGCGCCAGGCGCCAACTCGGCATAGAGGTGACCGGAAACCGGGCACACCGACTCGGACCTCAGTTGGGTCGGCACCCCGTTGAGGAGGAAGCGATCTCCCTCGACGCGGAACTCACGGAAGCCGATGGACGTGTGGATCCGGTCGACCACGTCGCCGGTTCCCCCGCCTGCCGCCTCATCGGGGCCGTGGTCCGAAAGCGAGGACCAGAGGGCGGAACGGAGCGTGTAGAGGTGGGGCTGGTCGGGCCACCAGAGCGCGGCCGAGGCCCAGGGCGTGCCCATCTCGATCGTGGCTCGTTCGCCGGCGCCGACGGTGCCGCGGATCGGCGCGAACGCGAGGGCCTGCCGCGCGCCGTCGTAGATCTCGTTGGTCAGCGAGAATCCCAGCGGGCGGCCGGTGCTGTTCTGGACCGCGACGCTGACGCGGACGCGGCCCTCCTGAACGCCGTCTTTCCCGTAGCGCGACAGGGTCGTGCGGAGCGAGACGCCAACGATGTGGAGCGCCGGAATGCTCCGGAGCGAGACGTCGCCCCAGATGCCGGGGTGGATCGGCAGCCCGGGATAGAGCAGCCGGCGTTCGGACCGGGACCGGGTGCGCGTCTCGGCGAACGAGATGTCCTGCACGCCGACGAGCACCTCCGCCTCGCCGCCGGACGTGACGAAGTCGGTGATGTCGATGTCGAACGGGACGGCGTCGCCGAGGTGCTCGCCGCAGCGCCGGCCGTTCACCAGGACGACGGCATAGAAGTTGACCGCCTCGAAGTGCAGGACGAGGCGCGAGAGCGGCGGGACGTCGGGCACCGCGATGCGGCGGCGATACCACGCCATGAGGCGCGGTACCTGGTCGGGCGGGACGCCGGACGACGGAGCGAAAAGGGCCGTCCACGGCATGGGCACGGGGACGTCCCACCAACGCTCCCCCTTCGGCTCATTCAGCCCATCCGGCTCGGGCTGCATTTGCCAGGTCCCGTTCAAGCTGGTGACCGGTGCAAGACGCAAGTCGTGTCTCCCAACGAGCTTTGGGGCATTATAGCCGTTGGGTCTCGGGCAGGCAATGGCGCCGATTGCGCAAAGCCCATGCAACATGGGCAGGACCGTTAGCAGGGGAAGCGGCTGGATGGGGCGAGCGTCAGGAATCGGGCAGAGCGAAGTAGTAGGTGGCGTCGAGATCGAGAACATCGTCCGCGAGCGGGAGCCCTTCCAGATGCTTCTGCGCCTCCCAGCGCGCGAGCCGGAGGCGCCGGACGGCCCCGCTCCGGAGGGATGCCGCCGGAAGCGGTTTCCCGTCCGCCATCGCTCGCATCACGACGACAATAGCCCGGGAGCCCACATCCCCGCTGCGCACCTTGCGAACCTCGAACTCGACCGCCATCAGCGCCTGCGTGTATGGATAGATCTCCCGGAGCGTCTTCGGCTTTGAGACGTTCGCAGCGACCGCGTCGACGACGGCCACGACCTCGCGGCTCGCGGCGGTCTCACGCGGGACCGCGACGCCGAGCCGGTGGACGACGCCCCGTGCCTCGAGCATGGCCCGCGTGTCGGGGTAGCTCGCTTTGAGTCCGGCGTAGCCCGCTCGAATCGTCCGCAGCGCCGGCCGACCGCCCGACGCGGCCGCGCGGCGCACGCGTTCGAGAATCTCCCACGCCGCCAGTTCGCGCCGGAAGCGCGGGTCGTTGCGGAGGTCGCGGGCGCGCGCACCGGCGCTCCGCCGCGCGGCCTCGTCCCCGCTCTCCTTTGCCAGCCGTTCGTACGCGGCCACCGCTGCCTTCGGGTTCACTGTTTCCAGGTCGCGTGCCTGCTCCAGCGGCGTGCGGTCGGGGGCCCTTACTGCCGCGTCCCCCGATTCGCGGATCCAGACGTCGGGGAACCGATCTAGCACTTGGCCCCGCCGCAGCTCTTCCTCCGGGATGTCACGCCGGACGAGCCACGGATACGCGCTGTGATCGTTGAAGGAATAGCGGACCGCGTCGCCCACGACGGCGAGTGTCTTCGGATCGACCGCGGCCAGGAAGATCTCGTAGTCGGCGCTCTTGTGGCTGTGCCGGAGCCACGGGCGGAACGTCTCGCCGCATAAGCTCGGGGGGAACCGCGACGCGCCGAACGCTAACACGTTGCGGCCGCGGCCGAGCGCTGGGAAGTAACAGTAGTGATACGGCCCGTGTTTGTCGCGAACGGCGCGCGTCAGGGAGAGCGGCTTTCCGTCGGCCAGGTCGGCGGCCGCGCTCGGTACACGGAGGTCGAGCGCGGCGAGCTTGCCCGGCTCCCGCACCCACACGAGCGCCTCGCCGCGTCCGGCCGCGATCGCCTGGCAGCCGGGGAACCGCCGAGTCTCGCCGGGCGCACGGCCGTGCGGCCCATCAGTCAGGTCGGTCAGCGCCACGGCGCCCGGCGACGCCGAGAACAGCCACCTGCCGCTGGGCGCGAGGAGCTGCCGTCCCTCGACGTCATGGACGACCTTGACCCCGATCCGGTCCGACACAACATCGACCTCGAAGATGCCCTTGTGCGCCGGGATGCTGACGCATAGGGTTCGCGCGTCTTTCCACACGAAGAAGCGATCCTGCCCGGCTGTGCCGACCAGGCCGCGCAGGGACAGCAGCTCGCGGGGCACTCCCGCCTTCAGCGTGCTCGGGTCGATCTCGATCACCCACACGTCGAACGGGCCCGCGACGTAGGCGCCGCCGTAGATGACATCGGCCTCCGAACTGGCGCTCTCCGAGTTCCATCGCCTGCCCGCGAACACGACGAACCGTCCGTCGGGCGAGATGCGCGGCCCGAGATGAGCGTATCCTGGCTGCGACTCCTGCCCGCTGATCATCGTGAGGCCGGAGCCGTCGAGGTTTCGCTTCCAGATTCGGTACTTCAGTTGGCGCGTCCCGCTGGGCCGGCGCGATTCCCAGACGACGTAGCCGACGCGTCCCGCCGCGAAGGCCCGCATCTCGGCCCTCGCCGTCGGGCCTGCGCGGTCCGTCGTGTCCAGGCGGCCCGCCGGCCCCCTCGGCTCGTTCAGTGCGCCGCCGCTGTATTCCGAGCCCGGCGCCCAGCCGGCCCGCTGCGGCTCGCTGAACCGGGCGGCCGCGAACAGAATGACGGCGACCGCGAGTAGCGCGCACAGTCCCATGCGAACCGGGGGTTTCCGGGTCGCACTTGCCTCCGGTGGATACTGCTCTTGCGCCATGTGTCCTCGCCTTGCTCCGTGTCCATGTGGCCTCGCGCTCGCGCGCGGGCCGCCGCCCTCCTGCTTAGCAAGCGGCATGCCGCACGCGGCGCAAATACTCACAGGTTTCGTGGGACGAGGGAGTCGCTTCTTGTCACGGACTCCGCCCACAGCTGTAAACCGATGTCCGCTGGCTTGTTTGGGCGGCGCCTCTCGCGGCCGCCCCTCTTTGTCATCCTGCGGCTGCGCCCCTGCGCCCATGCGGTCGCGCCAGACACCTGAACCCGCCCCACCCCGCATTCTGTTGAACTCCAAGCCAACAGCTGACCGAGTGAGATGTAACACGCTCCACTTGAAGAAGTTCCGTGTACGGCAACGTCACAGGTAGAAGGTCGGCCGCGCCTTGTTGAAGCGCTGAGAATGTCTCACTCCGATACGCTGCACCTCCCGCCGTCCTCTATCGCATAACGCAATGAATCTACGCTGGATATGCGAGCGTGGCCGTTTCACTGTATTGTCACGATACATGCCGGCTGCACGGGGGCCAATCAACGGGGCAGAATTCCGGCTCGCACTAACGTCTTCATCCCTATGTCCGACAAGGTGTTCTGACAGTCGTCCGCGAGGCAATGTCCCCCAACTGGCGCCGTGGCACACGGCTTGCTTAGAACCGAGCGAGATGATGGACCAACCACACACAACAGGCAGATCATCGACCCCGAAGCCGGCCGCTTCCATTCAGTGAGTTAGCGCCATGAGCCGCAGAAGCCAGAACGCCCCTCGCCGCCGCTCACGCTCCCACAACCACGACCGCGGCATAGGCGCGAGCGCCCCGACGTTCGAAGCCCTCGAGCCGCGTGTGCTCCTCTCGTCCACCGACCTGATGATGTTCGGGATGGGACTGGGGGCGCCGGACGGTGACGTGCAGATGTACGGCCTCGAGCCCGGCGGCGGCCCGCTCGCCGTCCACGCCGCCGTCGCAGGCGATGCGGAGTCGGGCGCCGACGCCTCCGGCGGGGTGACCGGCGTGCTCATCGACGGGGTGCCCGCCTACACGTGGTACCGCGGCTGCGGCCCGACGGCCGTCGGCATGATGATCGGCTACTGGGACGCGCGCGGGTTCGAGAACCTTGTCGAGGGCAGCGCGGCGGGTCAGACCGCGGCCGTCAATCGCATGATGGCGAGCCCGGAGCACTACGCGGACTACTCGACGCCACTGGACAACCGGGGCACGGGCATCCTCGACGACAAGTCCGACACCGGCGGCGCCCATGAGGATAACTGCGTCGCCGACTTCATGCTCACGAGCTTCAGCGTGCGGAACAACTACTACGGCTGGAGCTGGTTCAGCAACGTCGACGACTCGCTCGAGGACTACTTCGCGTACACCGGGTACTCGGGCGCGGACGCGCGCAACCTGACGTGGAGCACGCTCACGTGGGCCAACTACACCGCCGAAATTGACGCCGGCCGCCCGGTCGGCCTGATCGTCGACACGAACGCCGACGGCTGGACCGACCACTTCATCACCGGCATCGGCTACGACGAGGCAACGAATCGGTACGGCGCGTACAACACCTGGGACCGGAATGTCCACTGGTATGAGTTCGCGGAGATGACCAGCGGCCAGAGCTGGGGCGTCTACGGAGCGACGTTCTTCGACCCCGGCGTTGCGGCCGAGGACGCGATCGCGCCGACCGCCGACCTGACCATCGAGAACATCACGACGCCCGCCGCCACGCACACGTTCAGCGTCGTCTATGCCGACAACGTCGCCGTCGACCGGTCGGACATCGGGAGCGGCGACGTCGCCGTCACCGGCCCGAACGGATACGAGCAGGTCGCAACGCTCGTCAGCGTCGACAGCGGCACCGACGGCTCGCCCATCACGGCCACGTACCGGATCACGGCGCCGGAGGGCGAGTGGGCCCTCGCCGATAACGGCACCTACACGGTCTCGCTCCGGGCCGGCCAGGTCAGCGACACGTCCGGCAACCTCGCCGCCAGCGGCACGCTCGGCACGTTCGCCGTCGAAATCACCGACACGGTCGCGCCTGTGGCCGACCTGACCATCGAGAACATCACGACGCCCGCCGCCACGCACACGTTCAGCGTCGTCTATGCCGACAACGTCGCCGTCGACCGCTCGGACATCGGCACAGGCGACGTCGCCGTCACCGGGCCCAACGGCTACGAGCAGATCGCGACGCTCGTCAGCGTCGACAGCAGCACCGACGGCTCGCCCATCACGGCCACGTACCGGATCACGGCGCCGGAGGGCGAGTGGGCCCTCGCCGATAACGGCACCTACACGGTCTCGCTCCGGGCCGGCCAGGTCAGCGACACGTCCGGCA
>CAYLQD010000059.1:0-22367 GCA_964385685.1 uncultured Planctomycetota bacterium
CCCGCGACATCGACTGGGGCGCCATGCAGTTCCTGCTCGGCTCGGTCGTCAGCCGCAACCGGCGGATGCTGCTCGAAGAGATGCTGCTCCTGGCGTTGCGGTGCCTCCTGCTGGCGCTGCTCGCTTTAGCGCTCGCCCTGCCCTTCATCCCGCCCGGCTCGAGAGTTCCCTGGCAGATCGTCCTGCCCGCGGTGCTGCTGGGAGCCGCCCTGCTCGGCACGGGCACCGCGCTCTGGGCTTACCGCACCTGGCGGTGGATCCTGTACGGCGTCGGCGCGGCGCTGCTCCTCATCGCCGCATCGATCACGATCTCGGAGTGGTGGTTTCAGAGCGGGCTCTGGGGGCACGCGGCCGGCCAGCAGGACGTCGTCATCATTATCGACGGCTCGGCCTCGATGGCGGTTGAAGTCGACGGCCGAACGAACTTCGAGCGCGCGATCGAGGAAGCCAAGTCGCTCGTCTCGAAGCTCGGGCCCGACGACGCGGCGAGCGTGATCATTGCCGGGCCCTCGCCAATCGTCAAGCACCCCTCCCCCGTTGTCCAGCCGTCGCGTCTCGAAGAGAAGATGGACGAACTCCGCCCGACGGGCGGGCCGATGGCCGTGCGCTCCGCGTTGAGCGCCGCCGCCATCACGCTGGCCCAGGGGCAGAACCCCACGAAGACCGTCGTCTTCATCACCGACGCACAGAGCGCCGGCTGGCGGACCCGCGGCCGGCCCGACTGGGAACTCGTCGCCGAGACGTTCAAGAACGTGAGCACGCCGCAACTCGTCATCCGCAAGCTCTCGATGCCGTCCGACTTCCGCAACGTGCAGATCGCCGACATCAGCATGTCGCGGGCCGTCATCGGTCCTGACCGGCCCGCCACCATCCGCGCACAGGTCGAAAACACCGGCAACGTCGCCATCACCAGCCCGTTCGAGGTCGAGTTCCGGATCGACGGAGAGACGCGCGTCCTCCGGCTCGCCGTCAACAAGCTCGACCCGGGCGCCGCCGAGACCGTCACGCTCACGCACACCTTCGACACCGGCGGGCTCCACACCGTCGAGGCCCGGCTGACCGTCAAAGACGACCTCATGTCCGACAACACCGCGGCCACCGTGTTCCGGACCGTCGAACGCCTGCCCGTGCTCATCATCGAGGGCAACCCGTCGCGGCAGCCGCTGGACCGCGCGGCCGCGTTCCTGACCGCCGCCCTCCTGCCGGACCCGCCGGCCGATCCGTTCCTGGAGGACGAGGAGAAGAAAGACGTTCCCGAGACGCCGGTCAAGGCGCCGACGGTTCCCGAATTGATCGACCTGACCATCGTCGAGGCGCTCGACGTCTCGGCCCTGCGGAACCTCGACCGGTTCCAGGTCATCATCTTCGCCGACGTGCCCAAGCTGCCCCCCGATGCGGCCGTTCGCTTCGCCGAGTACGTCGCGGACGGCGGCGCCCTGCTCATCGCGCCCGGCAACCGCAGCGTGCCCGAGTTCTACAACGCCTGGAAGACGCCGCGCGGCGTGTCGATCGCGCCCGGGCGGATGGTCGAACGCCGCGTCCTGGCCAAGGACAAAGATCCGGCCCATCCCGCGCCCAGCACGTTCCAACATCCCGCGCTTCAACTGATCGCCGCCAACACGGAGAGCGACATCGCGACCGCCGCCATCCGGGCCTACTGGCGGATCGAGCCGGACGCCAACGACGGCAACGTCGGCGTCGGCGGCGCGCTCAGCACCGGCGATCCGTTCCTCATCGGCCGCCGGGTCGGCAAGGGAAACGTCCTGATGACGGCCGTCTCGCTCGACCGGCACGCCGGGAACCTCCCGACGCTCCAGTGCTTCGTCCCGCTCGTGCACGAGGTCGTCTACAGCTTGCGAGCGGCGCCGATCGTCAAGCTGGACCTCGATCCCGCCAACCGGCTGACCGTTCCGCTTGAAACGCTGAGCGGCCGGCGGCCCGGGGTCGATCCGTCGCTCGCCGGACCCGGCCTTCGCGCCGCCTACTTCGGCTCGCCCGACTTCCGCCGCGCGCGATTCGTCCGCCGCGACCCCTCCGTCCAGTTCTCGTGGCCCGCGGCGCCCGCGCCCGGCATCCCGGCCGACCACTTCTCGGTCCGCTGGACGGGCACGCTCCTCGCGCCCAAGACCGGCCCATACACCTTCAAGTTGCAGGGAGACGAGGAGGCGCGCCTCTGGATCGACAACAAGCTCCTCATCGAGTCGAAGAAGAACGCCGCCAAGGAGGCGAAGATCGAACTCACCGCCGGCGGGCGACACGCCATCCGGATCCAGCACATTGAAAGAACGGGACAGGCCACCTGCAACGCCTGGTGGTCGGGCCCCGGGTTCGGCCAGCAGGCCCTGTCGGGCTCTCAGTTCTCCCCGGAGGAGCCGTGGACGGCCGACGCAGGAGCCGGCCTGACGGCCGCTCTTCAGCCGCCCGCCGGCGCCAACAAGCGCCCGGTCGGACTCGAAGCCAGCCCGAGGGGCGTGCGCGTCACCGTCGAGCGCGCGACACAGGCCGGCCTCTACCGGCTCGGCCTTCCCGACACGATGACGGACACATTCCACCACCTGCTCGTCGACGGGACGGTGCCGTTCGCCGTCCGCCCGCAGCCGGAGGAGAGCCAGCTCGACGCCGGGACGGACGCCCTGACGGACGCGGACTTCGAGGGCACCGAAGAGCACCTCGAGGTCTTCCCCGCGGGCTCGACCAGCGACATGCTCCACGCGATCACGGGCGGGATCCCGGGCCAGCGGCTCTGGAAGCCGATGGCCCTCGCCGCGTTCATCGCGGCGATCCTGGAGATCGCCCTCGCCCAGTGGATCGCGCGGCAGCGAAAGACGGGCGCGACGCGCAAGGTGGACTTCACGTCGGCGACCGATATGGTGACGCTTCGCGACCGAGCGATGGAAACGCTCCGCGCCGGCGAGGCCGCGGAGAATTCGAGGTAACGGATGGAACCTGAAGGCCAGATGCACGTGCTGCTCCCGATGTCCGTTCCGACGTCGGTCCTGATCGCCTGCGCGGCCGCGGCGATCGCTCTGTGGGTCGCCGCACACTACCTTGTGCGCCGCGCCACCACGCCCTGGGGGCGCGCGATCATGTTCGTCGTCCGGGCCGCCCTCGGCATCGGGGCCGTGTGGCTTGCCATCAACGCTCTCGCCCGCGTCGTCACGTTCGCCACATCGTGGCGCCTGTGGGCGTGCGCCATCCTGTGCGGGGTCGGCATCGAACTGGTCGTCAGTCTGTACCGGCTCGAGCGGCAGACCCTCCAGCCGGGGACGAGATTCGCCCTGGGCGCGCTCCGGCTCTTCCTCGTGGTTCTGCTCGCGCTCGTCCTCGCGCAGCCGGAGTTCATCAAGAACTTCTCGGAGACCGAGCAGCGATATGTGGCCGTGCTCGTGGACGACTCGACCTCGATGGACCTGACGGACCCGCAGGCATCGATCTCGGAGAAGCTGGCGTGGGCCGAGGTGCTCCTGCCCGGCCGGGTCCCGCGGGCCTTCCGCGCGGACCGCGCCGCCGCCGCGCTCCGCGACCTAGTCCGCCGGCTCGACGCGCAGGCCGATTGGCTCAGTCTGATGAGCGAGACCGACGTCCACACGCCGCGCGAACAGGTCGAACAGCACCGCAAGACACTGATCGCCGCGCTCCGCGAGACGGCGGGAGCCGCCGAGACGACCGCAGAGCAGGTTGCCAAGTTCGCCGAGAAGGCGACGTCGGACGCGCAAGCCGCCGCGCGGCTGAAAGACGTGGCCAAGAAACTCACCGAGGCGGCGCAGGGTCCGCTGAACCGAGCGGCGGGGGCCGCCACCGGCCTGACGCCCGCCCGACTGCCCGAGCAGTCGGCCCAGTTGCTCGAACAGTTGACGGCCGCCCAGACCGCGCTCAGTGAGGCCGCCGACGCGCTCGCCGAACTCACGGCCAAGGTCGATGCCGTGTGGTTCGCCTCGCTGCCCGAGCCCGACCGCAAGGCCATCGACGAGGCCGCCGTGACGACCCGCCAGGCCATCGCCCATGCGGTGCTGCTCGGGAGCGCCCCGGAGCAGCCGTCGATCATCGCGACCCTCGAGACGAAGTATGTCGTCAAGTTCTACCGGTTTGCCTCGGCGCCGGAAGAGGCCGCGGTGGCCGAGTGGAAACCGGCCGCCGCCCCGGTCAAGAACGGCCCTGAGCCGCCGCCGGAACGGAAGGCCACGAACCTCGCCGCCGCGCTCGAGGAAGTCCGAAGCATTCCGGTGCGCAACCTCGCCGGGGTCCTCGTCCTGACCGACGGCCGTCACAACGCGAAAGACCTCGTCGAGCCGGCCGGCCGATGGTTTGCGACCCAGGGCGTGCCCATCTGCGGCGTGCTGATCGGAAGCGCCCAGCCGCCGCGCGATGCCGCCATCACGCGCATCACCGCGCCGCGGGCCGTGCAGCTCAAAGACGAGCTTGTCGTCCGAGCGGAACTCCGAGTCGACGGATTCACCGGCAAGACGATCGAGGTCGAGCTGGTGAGCGGCGACAAGCCCGTGTCCCAGAAGAAGGTCGCGATCCCCTCCGCCACCTACCGCACGACGGTCGAACTGACCCACCGGCCGGAGTTGACCGGCCTCGCGACCTACGAGGTGCGGATCAAGCCCCCCGGCGATGAGCGGATCCCGGCGAACAACAAGCGCTCCGTTTACGTTGATGTAACTGACGAGCCGATCAAGCTCCTCCTGATCGAGGAGCGGCCCCGGTGGGAGTTCCGGTATATCCGCAATCTGTTCGCCGACCGCGACCGATCCGTCAAGCTTCAGCACGTTCTCCTGAAACCAGACTGGATCGCGGGCGTTACGAAGCCCGACGCCGTGCACGCCTCGGTCGCCCGCGGCCCGCGTGAGGTGGAGGCCTCGGCCCTGCCCAAGGAAGAGAAGGACTGGCTCCTGTTCGACGTCATCATCCTGGGCGACGTGCCGGCCGCGCGGCTCGGGCCGGACCGCGAGAAGATTCTCGACAAGTTCGTCGGCGAGCGTGGCGGCCGCCTCATCGTGATCGCCGGACCGAACCACATGCCGCACGACTACGGCTCGACGCTCGGCACCCTGCTGCCCGTCGCATACGCGCGGGCCGGCGGCGCGCTCCACGCATCGGCGGAGGCCGGTTTCCGCATCACCCTGACGCCCGGCGGAGAGAGCCACATCGCGATGCAACTGGAGAAGGACGAGGACCTCAACCGCGCGGCCTGGGCCGGCGTGCCCGACATCGGCTGGCGCCACCCGATCGAGGGGGCGAAGCCGGGTGCCAACATCCTGGCCTTCGCCATGCCCTACAGCCCGCCAAGCTGCTTCACGGAAGAGCCCACAAGCGAGAAAGACGCCGAGGAACTCGCCGCCGAACGCGAGGCCTTCGCCCGGAAGAATACGTTGATCGCGACCCACCGCTACGGGCTCGGGCGCGTCATGATGCTGACGTTCGGCAGCACCTGGCGCCTGCGGTATCGCAAAGGCGACCTCTACCACCACCGGTTCTGGGGCCAGGTGCTCCGATGGGCGACGGCCGACAAGCTGCCGGCCGGTAACGACTTCGTCCGCCTCGGCCCGGACCGCGCCGTCTACGAGCCCGACGAACCGGTCAAGGTTCGCGCCCGGCTGCGCGACAAGAACCACGCCGCCGTCGACACGAGCGAGGTGTCGCTCCTCGTCCGTCGCGGCGACGTGCAGGTGCTCCGCAAGCGACTCGAGCTGATGGAGGGCTCCCCGGGCATGTACTCGGCCGACCTCGGCACGATGAAGCCCGGCGAGCGCTATCGGCTGACGCTCGACGTGAAAGACAAGGACCACCCGGAGATGGTGGCCAACGCGCGGGATGTATCGACAGAGATTCAGGTCGAGCCGGCCGGCTCGGCCGAGTTGGCCGAACTCTCGGCAGATCGCTCCCTCCTCGACAGTCTGGCCGAGTGGAGCAATGGGGGGGTTTCGGATCCGGGCGACGCAGACAAGCTGCTCCGCCTCCTCGGGCCCGGTACCCGCACGATCTCTTGGATCGATCCCTATCCGTTGTGGCGCTCGTGGCCCCTGCTGGTGTTGGCAGTGGCCGCGGCTACGGCCGAATGGGTCATCAGAAAAAAGGTGGGATTAGCATGACAGACACGATCGCTGCATCGCCACAGGCCGGCGCGGCGCTCCCTAAGTCGCTGGTCCGAACGCTCCGCCGGGTCATTCGCCGCCGGCGCAGCGTCATCCTCGCGCGCGGCGCCCTGGCCACGGTCGCCATCGGTCTCCTCGCGCTGCTGGCCCTCATGGCCGTGCACGCGACCGTCACGATCTTCTCGGGCCATGTGCGCTGGCTCCTCACGGGCGGCGCCGCGCTCGCCACGATCCTCGCGCTCGGGTGGTACGTGTTTCGGCCGCTCGCCCGGCACGTGTCGCTGACACGCATCGCCCGAATGGTCGAGACGCATCACCCCGAGATCGAGGAACGACTCAGCTCGGCGGTCGAGCTGCTGACAAGCACCGACGATCCCGACCTGCTGGGCTCGAAGGCCCTGATCGCGGAGCTGACAAAAGAGGCCACGGCCGAGGTGCATGTGGTCCAGCCGCGTCGCGAATTCAGCTTCCGGCTGGCGCGCCCGTATCTGATCGCCGTGTGCGCGGCCGTCATCGTGCTGGCGGGCCTCGCGGCCGCCTGGCCGCAGCAGACCGGATGGCTGCTCTGGAACGCAGTCGATCCCGGCGCGAACACCGGATCGTTCGGAGCCCGTCACCTGCAGGTCATACCGGGCGACGCCATCCTGGCGCCGGGCAAGACGCTGCGAGTCAAGGCCACCATCGACAACAGCGTCGACAGCCGCGCCGAGTTGATCCGCCATGAACTCTCGGGCGACAAGATGCATCTCCCGATGCAGCGCGTGAAGGCGCCGAACGACTCGTCCTCGAGCTTCGGCATCACGCTTCCGTCGGGCGATTCGAGCTTCCGCTACGAGGTGCTCGTGGGCGACAAGCTCAGCCCGACCTACCGCGTGACCGTGACGCCGCGGCCTGGGGTCGCCAGCTATGACGTCCGATACGAATACCCCGAATACACCGGTCGCGATCCGAAGTTCGAAGACAAGACGTACGGCGACATCGCGGCCGTAATCGGCACGACGGTCGAGCTGACGGCGACGTTCAACAAGCGCGTCGACGTGGCCGAGATGCGAATCGAGGGCAAGCTGATCGAGAACGACGGCGTGCGGAACGAGGCCGGGACGTTCTTCGCGGTCTGGCGGTTCAAGCTCGAGCCCGAGCAGCTCAGCCTCAAACCCGGGGTGGCCGGGTCGTGGACGCTCAAGCTGTCCGACCGGCACAAGTTCGAGAGCGACCCCATCCGGCACACGATCAGGGCGGTGCCCGATTCGGCGCCCGAGGTGATCGTGACGGAGCCGACGGCGTCGGAGGTGCGGCTGCGCCCGAGCGACCGGCTCCGGATCCGCTACAAGGTCGACGAGGACCACGGCATCGCCGCGGCCGCTCTGCTCGTGAGCATCGACGACGGCGACCCGCAGGAGATCTCGGTCCGGACGCCCGCGGCGAGCGACGCCCAGGGCGGCTTCTGGGTCGGACAAGGGTGGCTCGATCTCAGCTCCCTCGACCTCACCGGGGCGCGGCAGGTGCAGTTTCAGGTCCGCGCGACCGACAGTCTCCCCGAATCGTTCAAAGGCCCGCAGCACGGCCTGAGCCGCCAGTACACCATCACGCTCGACATCCAGGCGTCGAGCTATATCGACCAATGGGTCGCGCAGAAGACCAACCAGCTCGAGAAGAGCTTGAACGAAGCTCTCAAGGAGCTGACGAGCGCGAAGGGTCGCTCGTCGTGGCTGCGGGGACAGATCCCGAACGAGCCGCTCACGCTTTCCGACGGCGCGAAGGGCGCCGTGAACGCGTGCCGCACACACACGGCCAACGCCGATGAGATCCTGTACCGCGTCGCCGATGAGGAAGCGGTGCCGGAGTTCCCCGGCGTGGCCCTCGCGTCGCGCTACGTCGCCGATCGGTTCGTCGGGCCGGCCCGGAAGGCGGCCGAGATGATTCGGCTCGCCGAGACAAAAGACGAGCAGAACGAGCAGGTCAAGACAGCCGACGAGTACATCGACAAGGCGATCGCGGGGGTGAAGCAGATCATCGAGGATCTCAAGAAAGAGGCGAAGCGCGTCGCGGACGCGCTCGCCCTCGCGGGCGAAGCCGACGACCTCGCCGGTCTGGAGGAAGACATCCGAGAGACCGCGGAGGGCTTCGAGGTCAAGCCGGAGGACCTCCTGAAGGAGGAGGTCGAGGCGCACATCCTGGAGACGCAGCGCGAGATCGCCGCCGCGACCGCGGACCTCGCCCGGCGGCTCGACAAGAGCGCGTGGAAGGGCGGGACGGAGCACCAGCAGGCCGCGACGTCGACGCGCCAGACCGCGAGCCAGATCAGCCGCGGCAACATGAGCCAGGCGGCGCAGACGGGCAAGAAAGCCGCCGGCCAGCTTGGCAAGCTCTCGAAGAAACTGGGCGCCTCCTCCCCCAAACCGAATGCGCCGAAGCCACCGTCCGGCGCGTCCCGGCCGAAACAGGCCAGGCAGGCGGGCGAACTCGCCGACCGGCAGAAGAACCTGGTCAAGGCGATGAAGGCACTCAACGAGGGCAAGCTCGGCGAGGCGGTCACGGCCATGCAGGACGACGCGGCGCGACGGGCGCAAAAGCTCGCCGACGAGGCAAAGCAGTACTCCAAGGGGCTCCCGCCGTCCGACCCATCAAAGAAGAGCGCCGACCGCGCGGGCAACCAACTCTCGAAGGCGGCACAGAAGGCCAGCCAGGCCGCCCAGCAGTTCGCCAAGATGCCCCTCATCCCCAAGGGACGCTACATCCCGCCGAAGGTGGTCTCGGGCCCGCAGTCGCCGTCGGACAATCCCAGCGGTGATCCCGAAGGTGGTCAGGGCACGATGGGCGGCGGCAGCAACACCGGCGCCGGCTCGAGCAACAAGCCATCGCCCAGCAACCTCAACCAGAATAACACGATGGGCCCCGGCAAGAACCTCGGCAAGGCGACGCTGACGGCCGCTGCGCTGATGAACCCCGGAAAACCGCAATCGGGCCCATCGGGCGGCAGCGGCACCAAACTGACCAAAGAGGCCGAGGAACTGCTCCGCAGCGGCGAGGCCCAGCTCCAGAACCAGGACAACCCCGAGGCAAAAGGGATGGGCGGCATGGGCGGCGGCCAGGAAGAGATGGCGGCGGGGGACAGCGGCCTCGGCGGCAAGGAAGGCGGCCAACCCGGCAAGCCCGGCGGCCGCGGCAAAGGCGGCGGCGCGCGGCTTCGCGCGGGCGGTGGTCGTGTCGCCCGGCGGCTCCGGGAACTCGGCATCTCGTCGAGCGACTGGCTCCGCCTGCCGAGCAGCCTGAGAAGCGAACTCCTTAACGCCGCCGACGAGCGGGCCCCCGAGGAATACCGAGCGCTCGTGAAACGCTACTTCCAGACGCTCGCCCGGCGCGGCGGCAACGGCCGGAAATCAGACTAGGGGCGGGTGCGGGGCACGATATGGTCATACGCAGAGTCACTGCGCTCACCACGGCCCTGTGTCTTGCAGTCTTCGCCGTCGGCGCGGCCCGCGCCGACACGGAATCCGCCAAGCTTGCGAAGTACAAACCGGCCGTCGACCGCGCGGTCGACAAGGCGCTCCGTTGGTTCGAGCGAAACCAGCGGCCGAACGGTTCGTTCCCCGGCGAGCACGGCAACACCAACGCGATGCCGGGCCTGGTCGGGATGGCGTTCCTCTCCAAGGGGTACGTGCCCGGCCGCGAGCCACACGGCGAGACACTGAACCGGTGCGTCGACTACGTGCTCTCGACGCCCGGGACGACGGGCTACATCGGCGTTCGGGGCGGCCGGATGTACAGCCAGGGGATCGCAACCCTCTTCCTGTCGGAGGTGTCCGGCATGGTCGACCCCGGCCGGCAGAAGAAGATCGACGCCCTGCTGCCCAAGGCGCTGCGCGTGGTCATCGACGCCCAGGGGCGGAACGGCATGGGCGCGTGGCGCTACGAGCCGACAAGTTCCGACGCGGACATCTCCGTCACCGGCTGGAACCTGATGGCGCTGCGGTCGGCGCGGCTCAACGGAGCGCCCGTGCCGAAGGCCGCCATCGACCGGGCCATCGGGTTCATCAATTCTTGTCGAAGCCGGAACCTACGGCTCATGGATGGCGCTCGATCATATGACGACGGCGGCTACTGGTACCACGCTCCGCAGTACTACTCGCGCCGGGGCTACTGGCTGGGCGGTCCGAGCACGCCCGCCCGCACCGGCGCCGCCCTCCTCTGCCGCGAACTCTCCGGCTATCACGACGACGCAATCAACCAGAAGGCCGGCGACTACATACTGCGGCATGCGAAGGCGCCGGGCTTCATCCGCGACGGCTTCCACGCCTACGCCACCTACTACTGTTCGCAGGGGATGTTCCAGCTCGGCGGGGCCCGTTGGGAGCAGTTCGCGGAGGCGATGTATCAGTATCTGCTCGGCCGGCAGCGGTCGAACGGAACATGGGTGAGCAACCGCGGAGAGACGTGGCAGGCCTATTCGACGGCGATGTACACGTTGGCACTGACCGTCTCATACCGCCAACTGCCGATCTATCAACGATGAAGCAGCGAGGCAGAACCATTATTGCCGCTCTGATCACCGTGGCGTGTGTGCTTGCCGCGGTCGGCGGGTCTGCGCGCGCCGACACGGAGTCCGCCAAGCTCACGAAGTACAAGCCGGCCGTGGACCGCGCGGTCGATAAGGCGCTCGACTGGTGCGTGCGCAACCAGCGCCCGAACGGCTCGTTCCCCGGCACGCACGGCCAGACCAACGCCGTGGTCGGCCTGACGGGGATGGCGTTTCTGTCCAAGGGCCAGACACCGAACGCAGGGCCCCGCCGCGACGCGCTGAACCAATGCATCGACTACGTCCTGTCGACGCCGGGCGACAACGGCTATGTGGGCGTCCGGGGCGGCCGGATGTACGGGCACGGCATCGCGACGCTGTTCCTGTCCGAGGTCTCGGGCATGGTCGACCCCAGCCGGCAGAAAAAGATCGACGCCCTCCTGCCGAAGGCGCTGAAGGTCATCTTGACCGCTCAGGACGTCCCGAAGGAGGGCAAGTTCGCCGGCGGCTGGCGCTACGAGCCGACGAGCAACGACAGCGACATCTCGGTCACCGGCTGGCAAATGATGGCGCTGCGCTCGGCGCGGCTCAACGGCGCGCCCGTGCCGAAGGCGGCCATCGACCGGGCCATCGGATTCATCGGCCGGTGCAAGAGCCGAGCCGGAGACGGCGGCTTCTTCTACCAGGAAGGGAAGTTCTTCCGCGGCCACCCTTTTCGCGGGGGCATCTGGCTGGGTGGACCGAGCACGCCGGCCCGGACAGGCGCCGCCCTCCTCTGCCGCGAACTCGCCGGCCACCACGGAGACGCCGTCAACATCGCAGCGGGCGATTTCATCTTGCGGGTCACGGGAAAACAGGGTAGTTTCATCAAGGACGACTGGCACGAATACGCCACGTACTACTGCGCTCAGGGCATGTTTCAGTTGGGCGGCAAGTACTGGGAGCAGTTCGGCGAGGCGATGTATCAATACCTGCTGGCGAGCCAGCAGGGCGACGGAGCGTGGCGGACGAAGAACGGCGCGGCCTATCCGACCGCGATGTACACGCTGGCGCTGACGGTCTCGTACCGGCAGTTGCCGATCTATCAACGGTGACACAAAGGCGGACGACAATCGTGAGGAAGGCGGCACTGACAGCCGCGGCGCTTCTGATCCTGGCGTGCGGGGCGGCCCGCGCCGACAAGGAATCGCCCAAGCTCGCCAAGTACAAACCGGCCGTGGACCGCGCGATCGCCAAGGGACTCCAGTGGCTCGCCCGCAACCAGCGGCCGAACGGCTCGTACCCCGGCACACACAGCAAGACGAACGGCGTCGTCGGCCTCGTCGGCATGGCGTTCCTTGCCACGGGCAACATGCCCGGCCAGGAGCCGCACGGCGAGACGGTGAACCGGTGCATCGACTACGTGCTGTCGACTCCCCAGAACAGGGGCGATCCGGGCTGGCTGGGGTTTGGCGGCCACGGCGGGATGTACAGCCACGCCATCGCGACGCTGCTCCTGTCCGAGGTGTCGGGCGTGGTCGATCCCGAGCGGCAGAAGAAGATCGACGAGGTTCTGCCGAAGGCGCTGAAGTGCATTCTCGACGCCCAGAACGTTCCGAAGACCGCGCAGCATGCCGGCGGGTGGCGCTATGGCCTGGGCAACACGGACAGCGACCTCTCGGTCAGTGGCTGGAACCTGATGGCGCTGCGCTCGGCGCGGCTGAACGGAGCGCCCGTGCCGGCCGACGCCATCACGAACGCGATCAGATATGTCGACTCGTGCAGGTCGGGCAACGGGTTCAGATACATGCCCAACGCGGGTCCCACGCCTCCGATAACGGCCGTCGGCCTGCTGTGCCGCGAACTCGGCGGCCATCATGGAGACGACGTGAACCGGAAGGCAGGCGATTATCTGCTGAACGCGATGGGCAAGAAGGTGGCTGGGCAGTCGTACCCGGAATATTTCATGTACTACGCCTCCCAGGGGATGTTCCAACTCGGAGGAGACTACTGGGACCGGTTCGGCGAGTGGATGTACAAGGAACTGCTGCCGAAGCAGCGGATCGATGGGTCATGGGTGGAAAGCTACGGCAAGTCTTACCCGACCGCGATGTACGTGCTGGCGCTGACGGTTTCGTACCGGCAGTTGCCGATCTATCAACGGTGACACGGAGGCAAACGACTATGAGAAAGACGGCCCTCATCGTTGCGGCGCTTCTGATGCTCGTCTGCGGGACGGCCCGCGCCGACAAGGAATCGCCCAAGCTCGCCAAGTACAAGCCGGCTGTGGACCGCGCGATCGACAAGGCGCTCCGGTGGCTTGCCCGCAACCAGCGGCCAAATGGGTCGTACCCGGGTCAGCACGGCTCGACGAACGCAATACCTGCCCTCGCCGGCATGGCGTTCCTGTCCAAGGGCTACATGCCGGGCCAGGAACCGCACGGCGAGACGCTCAACCGCTGTCTCGACTACGTCCTGGCCACGCCCGGCGAGAGCGGCTATCTGGGCGTCCGCGGCGGCCGCATGTACGGTCAGGGGATCGCGACTCTCTTCCTGTCCGAGGCGTCGGGCATGGTCGACCCCGCGCGGCAGAAGAAGATCGACGCCATTCTGCCGAAGGCGCTGAAGGTCATCCTGACCGCTCAGGGCATCCCCAAGGACGGCAACAGTACGGGGGGCTGGCGCTACGAGCCGAACAACCGGGACAGCGACCTCTCCATCAGCGGCTGGAACCTGATGGCTCTCCGTTCGGCGCGGCTCAACGGAGCGCCGGTGCCCGTCGAGGCCATCAAGAAGGCCATCGGCTACGTGAACCGGTGCAGACAGGCGTCAAGCGGTGGCTTCGGCTATCAGCCCGGCAGTGCCACGCCGCCGATGACGGCCGTCGGACTGCTTTGCCGTGAACTGTCCGGGCACCACAACGACGAGGTCAACCGCAAGGCCGGCGACTACTTGCTGCGGTCAGCGGCGGGAAACGCCCTCTTCACCAGCGGGCACGCGGAATACGGCACGTACTACTGTTCTCAAGCGATGTTCCAGCTTGGCGGAAGCTACTGGGAGCGGTTCGCTGAATCGATGTACAACTATCTGCTGGGACGCCAGGCGACGGACGGCGCGTGGCGGACCGGCCAGGGCGCGGCCTATCCGACCGCGATGTATGTCCTTTCGCTGGGCGTGACCTATCGACAACTGCCGATCTATCAGAGATAGGAGCGGCAAGGACGTGAGCAAACAGGAAGCTTGTCCCGTGCGGATGACGGGAGGCGTCGTCCTGGCCGCGGCCGTTGCGGCCGCGCTGTTGGCCGGATGCGCGAACGGCAAGTCGGGCGCGATCGAGACGCTCGAGTGCCTGGAGCGCTTCAAGATGGACCGGTTCCCCGTGGCGTGCTGGGCATGGGGCGGGCCGTTCGACGACCGGTACTGCAAGGAACTCCGCGAGGCGGGGTTCAACACAATCCTCGGGCACCCCGACGCGATGACGGCCCGAATGGCGGAGAGGCACGGCTACAAGGTCATGCTCGGCACGGGACCCCACCTGCCGAATGCCCAGAAGGTCCACCGCGAGTACGGCCGCCGTCCCTTTGTCATGGGATACCACCTCGACGATAACTGCCAGCTCCACGGCTACACGGTCAAGACGGCCGAGTGGCTTTCCGAGAGCGCCCCCGACAAGGTCGCGTGGCTGAGTTCCAACCCGAACCCCGTCGCGCAGGCCAAGGCGCCGATGCCGATCATCACGACGCAGATCTATCCGTTCGCCGAGACGAACAGCCTGCCCGACGATCAGCTGCGACGGGTGTTCGCCAACCAGTGCGAGCGCGACCGCGCCCACGCCAACCGCTACAACATGGCCGCCATGCCCTTCATCGCGGCCTACGCCCACTGCGAAACGCCGTCTCAGTATCGCTTCCAGGCAAACACCGCCGTCGCTTACGGGGCGAAGGGCTTCTGGATATTCGCCTACAACCGTTACTTCCGGCTCGCCCTGAACCGGGCCGCCGGCCCCGCCAACCATTACATCGCGAACATCGTCGGCCCGATCACCTTCTCGCGCCGGTCGGTCGGCGTCTTCCACACGGGGCCCGAGTACCCCGGCGATTGCGAACGTCCAGGCGCCGGCAAGCTGATCACGAAGATGGACGTGGGCCTGCTGGCGGGGGTGTTCGTGCCCGACGCGGACTTCCAGGCCGGCATCGACGCGCCCGACTACGTGATGGTCGTCGACAAGCGGACGATCAAGTTCGACGGTGGGCTCGGCCGATGGTCCGGCGGCCATTCCGATCGCGAGGCGCGGCCGAAGTGGGTCACGGAACTGGTCGACCGGCTGTATCGCGAGGACGATGCGACCAGCCGCCGGGCGAAGATCACGTTCGGCGAGCGCGTGGAGGCGGTCGATGCGCTCCTGCCGGACGGATCGGTGACGCGCTATCCGCGGACACCGGGCGCGGCCATCGAACTGCCGCCGTTGCGCGGCGGCGAGGCGATCCTACTCCGAATTCGGGCCAAGGTGAGGCGCGTCGATCCCGCGTCCAAGGCCGCCGTCCTGACGCTGCCAAGCAAATGGAAGTTCAGCCTGGACACGCAGCAGCTTGCCGAGAACCAGAAGTGGTACGCGCCGGAGTTCGACGACCGCGGCTGGAAAGAGATTCGCGTCGACAAGGACGCTGGCTGGCGGGATCAGGGATATGGCAACTACAAGGGCCCCGGCTGGTACCGACTCCGCCTGACGGTGCCGCCCGAGCTGAGGAAGAAACACCTCTACCTGCACTTCGGCGCGGCGGACGAAGAGAGCTGGGTCTACATCGACGGGGTGCTCGCCTTCGAGCACACCCGCCGTTCGGCGAAAGTCGGGCTGGTCGAGATCTGGACGATGCCCTTCTTCTTCGACTGCGCCAAGCTGCTCGGGAACGAGAAGGAACACACCCTGGCGGTGCGGGTCCACAACTTCTACGGCGCCGGCGGCCTGTACCGGCCGGTGAACCTGGTCGGCTCCGACGAGCCGCTCGATCGCGACCAGATATGGCGCGCAATCCAGAAACACCGCGGAGAGAAGTGAGATGAGAGCAGCGCGAAGAGGCAACGTACGGCTTGTGTTGGGGCTGGTCTTGGCGGCGTTCCTGGCCGCACCTGCGGTCGCCGACGTCACCCTGCCGAGCGTCATCGCCAGTCATATGGTCCTGCAGCGCGACATACCGATCCCGATCTGGGGATGGGCCGAGCCCGGCGAGGAGGTGACCGTCTCGATCGGCGGCGACAAGGCGGCCGTGAAGGCCGACGAGAACGGCAACTGGATGGTCCGGCTGCCGCAGATGAAGGCCGGCGGCCCTCACAAGCTGACCATCGCCGGCAAGAACGAGATCGCGCTGACCGACGTGATGGTCGGCGAGGTCTGGATCGGCTCGGGCCAGTCGAACATGCAGTGGAACCTGACGGCGACCCAGAACGGCGGGCAGGAGATCGCCACGGCCAAGTACCCGAACATCCGCCTCTATCTCGTGCCCAACGTCCTGAGCGGCGTGCCGATGAAGAACGTAAACGCGACGTGGAAACAGTGCAGCCCCGCGACCGCGCCGCCGTTCTCCGCGGTCCTCTATCTCTTCGGCCGGCACCTGCACAAGGAACTCGACGTGCCCGTCGGCCTGATCGCCTCGTCGTGGGGCGGATCGCGCATCGAGCCGTGGACGCCGATCCCCGGGTTCGAGAGTGTCGACCGGCTGCGAGCCATCGCCCTCTCCATTCACGGCGCGAACCGCAGCTACCTGAGGGCCCTCAAGAAGTCGCCCAACGTTCCGAAGGATTGGCTCGCCCGCGCCCAGAAGGCGTCGGTCAGGGGCCTGCCGCTGCCGGGGGCCGGCGCGCTGCCGCCCCATCCCTACGCGGGCTGGGCCTCGCCGACGAGCATGTACAACGCGATGATCAATCCCATCGTCCCGTTCGGATGCCGGGGCGCGATCTGGTATCAGGGCGAGTCGAACATGGGCGAAGGGATGCTCTACTACTACAAGACGAAGGCCCTCGTCCAGGGTTGGCGCAAGATGTGGGGCCAGAAGAAGCTCTCGTTCTATTGGGCCCAGATCGCCCCGTTCAACTACGGCGGCGACCCCCACCGCCTCCCGCGGCTCTGGGAGGCGCAGACGGCCGCGATGGCCATCCCCGACACGGGAATGGCCGTCCTGACAGACATCGGCAATCCCGGCGACATCCATCCGCGCAACAAGCAGGACGTGGGCAAGCGGCTCGCCCTGTGGGCGCTCGCCAAAGACTACGGCAAGGACGTCGTCCACTTCGGCCCGCTCTACAAGTCGATGAAGATCGAGGGAAACAAGATTCGCGTGTCCTTCGACCATGTCGGCAGCGGGCTGGAATTGCGCCACGGCACCGAGCCCGACTGGTTTGAGATCGCCGGCGACGGCGGCTTCGTCAAGGCGAGAGCCGTCATCGACGGCGACGCCGTCCTCGTATCGAGCGACGAGGTCGCGAAGCCGATGGCCGTCCGCTTCGCCTGGCATCAGCTCGCGATGCCGAACCTGCGCAACAAGGAAGGGCTGCCCGCGTGTCCGTTCCGCACGACGTGCACCGCCCCCCGCATCTCCGGCCGCCTCATGTTCCTGAAGACCGCCACGGTCGAGTTGTTGTCCGACGACGAACTCGGCGTGATCCGCTACACCCGCGACGGCACGGTTCCCACGGTCCGGTCGAAGGCATACAAGGCGCCGTTCGAGATCAGCGCGACGACCACCGTCAAGGCACGCTTCTTCCGAAACGACGGCCGGGCGAGCGCCGTCGTCACATCCGCATTCAAGAAGGTCCAGCCCGAGAAGCACAACGGCAAGGTGCTTGGGCCCGGGGTGGAGTACGAGTACTACGAGGGCGAGTGGGCGACACTGCCGGACTTCGACAAGTTGACGCCCGCCAAGTCCGGCGTCGCCGCTGCGGTGTCGATCGCCGCGCGGCGACGCAACGACCGGTTCGGTTTCCGGTTCACGGGCTACCTGAAGGTCGAGAAGGCCGGCGACTACCTCTTCGAGTGCGCCAGCGACGACGGCAGCCGCCTGATGATCGACGGCAAGACGGCCATCGACAACAACGGCATACATCCGGTGGTCAGCAAGCGCGCGATGGCCTCCCTGAAACCCGGCTGGCACGAGGTCGTCGTCCTATTCTTCGAGGGCTTGGGAGGCGAAGCGTTGATATTCCGCTATCAGCCGCCGGGCGGCCAGATGCAGGAAGTACCGCTCTGGTGTGAGGGGTGAGGCGGCCGCCGGACGGTGCTCCATGACGATCATTCCCTGAGGCACATAACACAGAGGGCTGCGCATGTTCTACAAGCCCGCACGGGTCGGCGACATGTGGGACCCCTACGCGCTCTGGCATGAGGGCGCGTTCCACATGATTCACATGGTCGGCACCAACGATGCCGGCTACTCGCATCGCGCAATGTGCATGGCCACGTCGCCCGACGGCGTGCACTGGAAGGACCTCGGCGTCATCGCCGACGGGCGCGAGCCCGCCATCCCCGTCTTCGCCGGGTGCTTCTGGCGGACGGCCGGCCGCTTCATCATGAACCACGGCAGCGTGCTCCCCGGCTCGGGCCGGCACTCCGACCAGTGCATCCGGTTCTGGGAATCAACCGACCTGCGGAACTGGACCTACCGCGGCGACGACGCGGCCGTCTTCCCCGACCCGCGCTGGTACGGCTGTCGATGGGACTGCATGGACGCGATCCCGCGTGACGGCGGCGGGTTCTGGGGGTACATCACCGGCGACACGCGCGACGAGCATCCCGGCATGTCCGTCGGCATGCTGCAGTCCGACGACGGGATCGAGTGGGAGGCCATTCCGCCGCCCGTCATCGAGTGGGGCGATCTGCCGCAGCAGATGATGGAGGTCGGCTCCTGCGAGCGGATCGACGGCCGGTACTACCTCATCCTCGGCGCCTTCAACGGCTACCTCGGCAACCGCGGCTACTCGATGTTCACGTTCGTCGCCGACGAGCCGGCGGGGCCGTTCCGCCCGGACGTCGAGGCCTACCGGCTCTGCGGCAGCGCGGCCGAGACGGCAACCTGGCTCGCCAACTTCTGCCGCACGCCCGGCGGCCTGCTCACCACGAACACCATCGCCCACGCCTGCCCCGGCCCCGACGTCTGGTTCGCGCCGATGAAGCGGGCCGTCGTCGACGCCGGCGGACACCTGCGCCTCCGCTACTGGGAAGGGAACGACGCGGTCAAGGGCGCTCCCGTCGCGCTCGCCCTCGACCAATGTGAATTGGCCCATCCCGAAACGGCGGACGATCATCGCTGCTGGAAACACGCGGGGAACGGGCTGCGCGTGCAGGCCAGGCGCGAGCACTTCTCCCGTGCCACCGACGGGCCGTTCTCAATCGCCATGCTCCCGGGACCCCTCGACGTCCGGCGAGGCGTCGTCATCGAAGGCACGATGCGCCTCGAAGATACGTTCGCCGACGACGCCACCAAGACCCATATGCCGCCGAGCGCCGCCGGCCTCTACGTCGAGCACGCGCCCGGCTCCGGCACGGCCGCGCTGTTCGAGACGTCCGGCCTCTCGAGAATTGCCCGGCTCGCCCATTCCGAATCCGGCGTCGAACTCAGCGGCGAAGACATCGCCGGGCCCGGCTGCGCGACCGTCCGCGGCATATCGCCTCGGAAGACGTGCTCCTTCCGCCTGCTCCTCCGGCGCGACATGATGGAGACGTACGTCGACGACCGGCTCGCCCAGACCTACTACGTCGCGCCCGAGCGGACGGGCCGCGTCGGCTTCATCGTTCAGAACGGCACGTGCACGATCGAAGACCTGAACGCCTGGCAGATGAACCTGGAGGACTGACGCCCGATGATCTACAGACCGAAGAAGGTCTTCTCGATGTGGGACGTGTGGGCGTTCTGGAACGAAGGGACCTACTACCTCTACCACCTGGCCATGGGCCCGACCGCGCGGCAGGGCTGGCACGGGCAGGGCGTCGCGATGGCGACCTCGCCGGACGGCGTCCACTGGGAGGAGATCGGGCTCGTGGTGCCGAAGGATGACGGGGCGACGGGCCTCGGCACGGGCTCCGTCTGGAAGGCCGAGGACTTCGACCGGACCGGCCGGTTCCTCATTAACTACTCGACGTGGTTCGAGTGGTGCATCCAGTCGCAGACGATCCGATTCGCCGAGTCGACCGACCTCATCCACTGGACGAAGCTCGGCGAGGACCAAGAATTCGAGTCGGACCCGCGGTGGTACGAGACCTATCCCGAGCACGAGGACGCGCGGTGGGACTGCATCTACACGATCCCGCGCCCGGGCGGCGGGCGATACGGCTACTGGACCGCCCTGCCCTCGGGCCGGCCCGGGTTCGGATTCGGCGAGACGCTCGACGGCATCCACTGGACGGCGCTCGAGCCGCCCGTCATCGAGGGAACCGGCCAGGGCGAGTGTGGCGCGATCGAGCCCATCGGCGACATCTGCTACATGCTCTACCATGGCGGCGGGCTGACGCTCGTCGCCGACCGGCCCGAAGGCCCGTTCCGGCCGGCCGCGAAGAACGCCGCCTTGCTCCAGGGCCACGCCTACTTCACGCGCTTCTTCCCGACGCCCGACGAACTGCTCATCATCCATCAGTCGATGCCGCGCGGACACTCGACCGCCGACGCGCTCTGCTGCCTCGCTCCGCTCAAGACGGCCGTCGTCGATGACGAAGGCACGCTCCGGATGGGCTATTGGAAGGGCAACGACGCGCTCAAGGGGCCGAAGACCCAGCTCGACGGGCTCGCAGACGAACCGGTCGGGCCGCACGGCCGCGGACGGCTGTTCCGAACGGACTTCGATCCGCTTACCGGCGTTGTTCTCGAAGGCATCCTGTCGCTAACGACCGAGTTCATTGAGCCGGAGCAGGAGCTGTCCGAGACGAGCCATGCCATGCCGGGCGATGACCTCAGCGGGCTCTGCGTCGAGTACGACGATTCGCTCGGCTCGTACTTCCTGCTCGGCGAGAACGGCGAGTGCGAGGCGGGTATCGCCGGCGCGGGCGGGCGGCAGCTTAAACGCGAAGTCGAGAGCAATCGTGAGATGACGCTCGGCGACACGGCGGCCTTCCGGCTGCTCGTACGCGACTCACTCGTCGAGCTCTACGTCGACGACATCGCGATCCTGTCGTACAGCCTGCCGGCCCGCGCGACCGGCCGCATCGGCCTGGTCGGCTCCGGCACCTGCGAGCTTGCCTCGAAGTGCAAAGCGTGGACGTTCCGGTAGAGGAGTGATTCTGGTGGGGCAGACATTCTTGTCTGCCAACCGGGCGGACAGGAATGTCCGCCCCCACTGCTGTTGATGAGCCCCCGCATCAACTGACGAGCATCGCATCGATCCGCCAGGCGTCCGCGCGCTCGAGAACCGCCTCGCCATTCGCCGCGACCAGCTCGACCGTCATCCCGTCCGGGTCCGAGGGATAGGTCCGCTCCGTGATGCACACGGTCTCGTTCGCGTGGACTTCGACCACGCTCCGGTCGAAAAACACCCGGAGTGTGAGCGGCCCGTTGTCTCCCAACTCCAGCGCCGCCGTGTATCCGGTGCACCCCTTGCAGCAGAGCGTCCTCGCCTGGACGTCGTAGAGAATCTCGACCGTCGTCGGGCCTTCGCGGAAGACAAGCCCGAACCGGCTGGCCGTCCCCGGTCGGAACGTCGCGTCGATCTCGAACCCCTCGCCCCCGACGCCCGCCAGCGTGACGGGATCGCTCCCGACGGCGATGCGGCCGAACTCACGGTGGTCGCGCCGGAGCGCGGCCAGCTCCTCGGCCGGCTCGAACGCGAGCGTGCCGTCCGGGCGCAATGTCAGCACGCGCGGCAGGGTCTGCATGCTCGCCCAGCCCGTCTTCGCGACGACCTCCGGATCCTGCGCCTCGCGAACCCACGCCCACATAATCCGCCGCCCCTTGTCGTCGAGCACGAACTGCGGCACGTACACCCAACCGTGATCCAGCCGGCCGCGTGTCTCGGGCACAAAGCGGTGGCCTTCGTAGCGGCCCACGAGGTACTGACACTCGTGTGAGATGACGAGCACGTACTTGTCGCCGAGCGGGAAGAAACTCGGGCACTCGCAGAAGCCGCCCTCCCCCTTCCCGATGTCGCCCTCGTAGAGTGGATGGAGGTACTCCCACTCGATCAGATCGGCGGAACGGTAGAGCGGCAGGACGAGCCCCTTCTCGTTTTCGAGCCCGGAGCCGACGATGAGGTACCAGCCGTCGTCCTCCTCCCACACCCACGGGTCGCGCATCCCGCCGGGCAGCGGCAGGCCGGGCGGCGGGCCCTTGATGACCGGATTCTCCGCGACCGCCCCGAACGTGCGCAGGTCGTCGTCCTCGCTCGTCGCGACCCAGATGTCGATGTTCTCGATCGTGTAGATCGCGACGCCCGTGCCGTCGTCGTCGACGAGGCAGCCGGACCAGATGTGCCGGTCTTCGGCGATGCCGTGGTCTTTGGGCGTGATGGCCGCGGGCAGGTGCTCCCAGCGAAGGAGGTCGGGGCTGACGACGTGCCCCCAGCGGTGCGGCCCGGCGTACGGGGCGTCGGGCATGAACGAATACTGATAGAGCATGTGGTGGGCGCCCTTGAAGTAGATCGGATGCGGGTCGTTCATCCATCCGCCCGGCGACGCGACGTGGAAGCGGGGATAGTGCGGATCATTCGCGGCGCGGGCCGCGAGTTCGGGGCTGGCGTTGCCGGAGTCCATCTTGTCTCTCCTGTCTCCTGTCTAAGATGACCATTGAACTTCATGCTGG
>CAYLQD010000060.1:0-22307 GCA_964385685.1 uncultured Planctomycetota bacterium
GAGATCGCGAAGAAGATGATCGCCGAGCGGGCCAGCCACCTCGCGACCATGTCGAAGATCGTTGAAGAGGAAGGCGACGCCATGGTGGATCAGTGGGCGGAGAAGCTGCTCCGGGCCATGGCCCGGAAGCCCGAGCGGCGCCGTCCCCCGCGTAAGGATCCGGCACCTGAAAACGTCGACGATATGAACCCGTTCGAAGAGTAACCCCCTGCGCACGGAGCGGCCCCGTCTTCCTCGATGGTTGATGGGGCCGTTCCATGTCCGGACCTCCCAGTGTTCACCACCTCCGGCCGCTCGCAGCCGGGTTCACAGGAACGCAACGAGCCACACATTCTGATTCTGAGCGTTCACGTGAACGCTCAGAGTCCGAGTGTGATCGTTCGACGAGAAATGGCTCGTCTGGCGCCTTCGTGGTTGATCCGCGTGGCCCGGCACGTCATAATCGGGCCGTCAGCCACGCAGATGGGCGCTCCGGAATGGCTCGGATCAAAGTCCTCGAAATCCTCGAAGCCGCGGCCGGGGGAGCGCTGCGCCACTTGTTTCAGATCGCCGAACATATCGACAAGGGTGAGTTCGACCTGACCGCCGCGGTGTCGCGGGAGCGGATGCGCGACGCCGAGAGCGACGTGCGCCGGCTCGAGGAGCTTGGCGTGCGCGTCGAAGTCGTCCCGATGCTGCGGCGGCCGGCGCCTGTGTCCGATCTCGTCGCGCTCCGGCGGCTCGTGCGGCTGATGCGGAGCGGCGGGTTCGACGTCGTGCACACCCACAGTTCGAAGGCCGGGTTCCTCGGGCGACTGGCCGCGCGGCGGGCCGGTATCCGTCGCGTCTTCTACACGCCGCACGCGTTCGCGTTCCAGTGCGGCGGCCTGCGGGGCCGGGTCTATCGGCGGCTCGAACGGATCGCGGGCGGATTCGGCGGGCGGATCGTCGCGGTCTCCGAAGGCGAGCGGGCGCTGGCCGTCGAGGGCGGCATCGTCCCGCCCGAGCGCGTGTGTGTTGCCCCCAATGGGGTCGAGGATCCGGGCGTTCCCGGACCGGCCGAGCGGGAGCGTGCGAGGGCGGGCGTCGGGCTCCCCGTGTCGGCCATCGTCGTCGGGACGGTCGGGCGTCTCGCACGGCAAAAGGCGCCCGACGACCTGATCGAAGCCGCGGCCGAGGCGCTCCGTGACTGTGGCGACATGTACCTTCTTATTGTCGGCTCGGGGCCGCTGGCCGCGCGGCTCGTCCGGCTGGCGGACTCGCTCGGTGTGTCGGGCCGCGTCGTCTTCGCCGGCGAGCGGGCCGATGCAGCCGACCTCTACGCCGCGATGGACATCTACGTCCAGCCGTCGCTGTGGGAGGGGCTGCCCTACGCGTTGCTCGACGCGATGGTCCGCGGGCTGCCCGCCGTCGCGACCGATATCTCGGGCCATCGGGACGTCGTCGAGGACGGCGTCACGGGCCTGCGGGTCCCGCCGAGCGATCGGTCCGCCCTGGCGCGGGCCATCCTGTCGCTCGCCGGCGACGCGGATCGCAGGGCCGAGCTGGGCGCCGCCGGTCGCGAGTTGGTGCGCAGGAATCACAGCGTCGGGGAGTTCATCCGCTCGATCGAAGCGCTGTACGGAAGCGGCGTACCGTAACGTAGCGTAACGCAACGTACCGTAACGTAACGTCCTGAACACAGCCCTGTTACACCAGAGCCCTGTTCCATAACGTGAACTCTGAGCGTTCACCTGAACGCTCAGAGTTCACGTTGGGCTCTTGGTCTCGGTGGCTTTGTTGGCATGACTTGCGGGATCGGGGCGTGTGAACGTTCGCCGGCCGCGAGTTGGTGCGCCGGAATCACAGCGTCGGGGAGTTCATCCGCTCGATCGAAGCGCTGTATACAAGCGGCGTGGCGTAACGTCCTGCACAGCGAACCGTTACACCACAGGCCTGTTCCATAGCTTGAACTCTGAGCGTTCACGTGAACGCTCAGAGTTCAAGTTACGCTCTTGGTCTTGGTGGCGTTGGCGAAATGACCTGCGGGATCGGGGCGTGTGAGCGTTCGCCGGCCGCAGCTATCCGCTTTTCTCCTGGCGCATCGCCCGCAGCTTCCGCTGCAGGAAGACGAAGAGCAGCGCGGCCTGGAGCGCCATCGAGATCGATGTCGCCAGGGCGATGCCCCCGTGCTTCATCGGCGTGAGCGCGAGCAGGCCGCTCAGGAGGACGTTGGCGTAGAGCGCCCACCGCGCGGCGCGGAGCGGTGTCTGCGTGTCTTTGAGCGCGTACATCGCGCGCGACAGAATGCTCACGAGGCCCATGCCGATCAGCCCGGGCGCGTACCAGAACAGCGCCCTCGCGAGCATGTCCGTCTCGGACGGCCCGAACGCGCCGCGTTGGAGAATGCTCGCCAGCGGGCGTGCGAGCAGCATCGTCAGCGCGGCCAGCGGCACGAGCACGAGCAGCCCCATTCGGAGCGCGGGCCTCAGTGTCTGCCGGAACCCGTCGCGGTCGCCCCGCGCCGCGTGCTCGGTCAGCGGCACGAGGGCCGACCGCGCGAGCGACAGCCCGAACAGCGCGAACGGCAGGAGCACGAGGTACATCGCGTAGCCGAGCGCCGCGACGCTGCCCACCTCGAGGAGCGTCGCGATCGCGCGGTCGACGATCGTCGCACACCGGGCGATGAGGGCGGCCAGGGCGACGGGCCTCGCCAGCCGGATCGCCTGAAACGCATAGTCGTCGCGGAACCCCGCGCAGGGCGTGCAGGCGCCCTCGAGGAGCCCGCGGCGGCGCCCGCTGTAGAGCGCGGCAGCGGCCGCGGCGAGTTGCAGCAGGCCGCCGACCAGCACGCCCACGCCGATGCTGTAGACGCCCCAGCGGTCGTGGAAGAGGACGATGGCCGCGATCCAGCCGACGTTGAAGCACGTCGGCGCCAGGCCGTAGGCCCAGGTCTGCCCGTGGGCGAGCAGGAGGGCACCGCGGAATGCCGCGAGCCCGATGAAGATCATGAACGGCGTCATCAGGCGCCCGAGCTGCGCCGCCGTCGCTGCGGTCTCGGGCGAGAAGCCGGGAGCAAGAAGGAACGAGACGAGCTGGGGCGCCAGCAGGGCGCAGAGGGCCGCGGCGACGACGAGGGCGAGCACGAGCCAGTTCAGGACGACGGACGCGGCGCGCCACGCTTCGCGGGTCTGGCCGCGAGTCGTGAGCGTCTTGAACGTCGGCAGGAGCGACCCCTCGATAGCCTGCTCGCCGAGCGCTCTTCGGAAGAGGTTAGGAATCATGAACGCGATGTTGAACGCGTCCATCGCTGCGCGGCCGCCGAAGTAGTGGGCCAATAGCAGGATGCGGACGAACCCGAGCGCTTTGCTGGCCAGGGTGCCCGCGGCGAGCCGGCCCGCCGAGGAGGCGATGCGTCGCAGGGGCCGCGTCTCTTCCGGCAAGGAATACCTCACTGGCGTGTGTGGGCCCGGACAGGGCATGCAAGAGGCCGACATAGTCTGTATCGACCATGTCGGCCTCGGACTTGAGAGCCGGGGAGAAGGGAGTCGGTCGCGTTAGGGCTTCTTGTCCCCGTCCATCAATCGGCGCATCAGGTCATCCGCATCGCAGCCCCGGACGTCGTCTTCGGAGATCTTGTCCATTTTCTCGAACTTCTTGAGTTCGGCGTAGTTCGAGAACTCGATGTAGTCGGCGTACCGGAGCTTGCGGCGGGGCTTGGGGCGAGGCGGCTGGCAAAATGCCGGATTCGTCTCCGGTGCCGCCGCCCCCTTACCGTCACCCTGCAACAGACGAATGAGCAGACGCATATGATCATCCAGTTTGCGAAGCCGGCTGAGATATTCCCGGTAGGTCAACTCGGCCAGTTGTAGCCGCCGGGCTGCTTCGCTGAGCTGGTGGGCGCTGACTGTCAGTTTGGCTGCGACCTCGTTCAGTATGTCGTGTCGCTTCTTCTTCTCATCCTTGAATATCAACGGGCCTTCCTCTCACGAGTTGCTCGTCCGAGCGAGATAATGCCGCCGCAATCAGTGCGGGCACCTGTTGGTAGAGCAAACGGCGGGCCGCGCGGGCCGTCCATGTGCGGAAAAGACGGCAGCAAGGCATAAGTTCTGTACTAGCAAGGGGATATGCCTTGAGAACGCGCGGCAATTGTTCGCGGATGAAGCCGGGGGCGAGGCCCCGTCCGTCCGATTTCTTGGACGGCGGGGCCATGTCAACGGCTGGCGGCCCGTAACCCGTTGTCGTGCTTGTGGTTGTGGGATGAGGCGTCATGTGTCGCCGATGCGGCGCTTCGGCGCGTCCGGCTGCCGTCCCTGGCGGAATGGCCTTGCAATGGGCTTTCGCGGGCGTATAATGTCCCGCTCTGGAATCCAACCCTCGGTTGTCTTGGAGGACGTGCGGTGTCGGAAGCAGAAGCGCCGGAAACAGATGTGGGCAGGGTGTTGCTCGCTGGTAACGCCGTCATCGCCCAATCGGGCGGGCCGACGGCCGTCATCAACCAGAGCTTGGTCGGCGCCATCAAGGAGATGGTCAAATCGAAGGAAATCCGTGGAATATACGGCGCCCGGCACGGGATCAAGGGCATCCTCGAGGAGGATTTCGTCGATCTGCGGGGCGAGACGCCCCGGTCGCTCGACAAGATCGCCAAGACCCCCTCGGCGGCGCTCGGATCGGTCCGGATGAAGCCGACCCCGGAGCACTGCGCCCGGATCTTCGAAATCTGCCAGAAGCACGACATCCGCTACTTCTTCTACATCGGCGGGAACGACTCGGCCGAGACGGCCCACATCGTCGCGAGCGACGCCGCCGAGGCCAAGTATGACATGCGCGTCTTCCACATCCCGAAGACGATCGACAACGACCTGCGCGAGACCGACCACTGTCCGGGCTACGGCTCGGCGGCGCGGTTCGTCGCACTCGCGCTCGCCGGCGACCAACTCGACAACCGCTCGATCCCGGGCATCAAGATCGACGTGATCATGGGCCGGCACGCCGGCTTCCTGACGGCGGCCTCCGTGCTCGCGCAGCAGCGGAGCGACGACGGCCCGCACCTCGTCTACGTGCCCGAGCGGCCCTTCAGCCGGGAGCGGTTCATCGAGGACGTGCGGCGCGTGCACCAGGAGCTTGGTCGGTGCGTCATCGCCGTCTCGGAGGGGATCGCCGACGAGAACGGCCAGCCGGTCTTCAAGAGCGACGAGGTCGATGCGCACGGCAACGTCCAGCTTTCGGGCAGCGGCGCGCTCGGCGACTTCCTCGTCCAGCTCATCAGGGAGAACCTCGGCAGCGACCTGCGCGTCCGGGCCGACACATTCGGTTATCTGCAGCGGTGCTTCCCTGAGGTCGTGTCGAAGGTCGACGCGGACGAGGCGATGCAGGTCGGCCGCGAGGCCGTGAAGGTCGCCGTCCGCGACGATCGTCCCAACGGCTCCGTCGTGATTCGTCGGACCGGGAGCCCGAAGACGTATATGGTCTCGTACGCCGTGACGGATCTCGAGAACGTGGCCCGGCATTCGCGCTGCCTGCCGGACGAGTTCATCAACGCCGAGGGCAACGGCGTCACGGAGGCCTTCCGTGACTACGCCCTGCCGCTTGTCGGCCGGCTGCCGCGGTATGGCTGGGTGAAAGGCAAGCCGATCTAACGGGGCTTCTGTCGTAATCGTAATCATAATCGCTTGCCGGGCGGCCGATTACGAATACGATTAAGATTACGATTCGAAGAGCGGCAGGCGTTTCGCGTACGCCCGGATATCCGAGCGGGGCGTTGTTTCGGCGCCCTCTCGACGGAGGAGCGGAGTGGCGAAGTTCCTCGTTATCGTTGAGTCGCCCGCGAAAGCCAAGACGATCCAGAAATACCTCGGGCGCGACTATGTGGTCCGCGCGTCGATGGGTCACGTTCGCGATCTCCCGAAGAGCAAGCTCGGCGTCGACGTCGAGAAGCGGTTCGCGCCGACCTATGTGACCCTGCGGACGCGGTCGGCGGCCCTGAAGCAGATGCGGGCCGCGGCCAAGGGGATCGAGGCGTGCTACCTGGCGCCCGACCCCGACCGCGAGGGCGAGGCGATCGCGTGGCACGTGGCCGCGGCGCTCAAGCTGCCTGAGAACAAGACCTTCCGCGTCACGTTCAACGAGATCACGAAGCGGGCCGTCCGGCGCGCGTTCGAAGATCCCGGCAAGATCGACATGGCGAAGGTGAACGCGCAGCAGGCGCGCCGCATCCTCGACCGGATCGTCGGGTATCAGCTCAGCCCGCTGCTGTGGAAGAAGGTGGCGAAGGGCCTGAGCGCCGGCCGGGTGCAGTCGGTCGCTGTGCGGCTGGTCGTCGAGCGCGAGCGCGAGATCCAGGCGTTCAAGCCGGAGGAGTTTTGGGAGATCACGGCCGAGCTGTCGCCGGCCGGCAGTGCCGCCGAGTCGGACCGGTTCGAGGCGAAGCTGGCCGAGTGGGACGGCGAGGAATTCCGCCCGGGTCAGGGCGATCAGGCCGAGTCGATCGCGACGGCCCTGCGGGCGGCGGCCTACGAGGTCGCCGGCGTCGAGCGCAAGGAGCAGAAACTCTCGCCGGGGCCGCCGTTCAGCACGAGCCTGCTGCAGCAGCAGTCGTCGACGCGGCTGCGGTTCTCCGCGAAGAAGACGATGCGGGTGGCGCAGCAGCTCTACGAGGGCATCGAGGTCGGCGACGAGGGATCCGTCGGCCTGATCACGTACATGCGAACCGACTCGTTCCGCGTGTCGAACGAGGCGATCACCGAGTGCCGCGGCTTCGTAACCGAGCAGTTCGGCGACAAGTACGTGCACGAGAAGGAGCGCGTCTTCAAGTCGAAGAAGGGCGCCCAGGAGGCGCACGAGGCCGTGCGGCCGACGTCCGCGCTCCGCACGCCCGAGCAACTCAAGCCGTTCCTCTCGACCGACCAGTTAAAGCTCTACGAGCTGATCTGGCGGCGGTTCGTCGCGTCACAGATGGCCGACGCGCGCTACGACGTGACGAACGTCGAGATCCGCGCCGACAAGGGGCTCTTCAAGACCAAGGGCCGCGTCTGCACGTTCGACGGCCACACGAAGGTGTTCGGGCCCCGCGACGAGAAGAAAGACCTTCAGCAACTGCCGGCGCTCGAGCCGGGCGACAAGCTCGACATGCACGAACTCAAGACCGAGCAGCACTTCACGAAGCCGCCGCCCCGCTACGCGGAGGCGTCGCTCATCCGCACACTCGAACGCGAAGGCATCGGCCGCCCCAGCACCTACTCGAACATCCTCTCGACGATCCAGGACCGCGGCTATGTGAAGCAGGAGAAACGCGCCTTCCACGCGACCGAGCTCGGCATCGTCGTCACCGACCTGCTCGTCAAGGGATTCCCCGACATCCTCGACGTGCAGTTCACGTCGGCGATGGAGGAGAAGCTCGACAGCATCGAGGAGGAGGACCGCGACTGGGTCGCCGTGCTGGACGAGTTCTACAAGCTCTTCAAGGTCGCGCTCGACGAGGCGCAGGAGACGCTCGAGAGCGTCAAGGGCGCCGAGGTCGAGGGCGAGGTTTGCGCGGACTGCGGCAAGCCGCTCGTCGAGCGTTGGAGCAAGTTCGGCCGGTTCCTCGGCTGCTCGGGCTATCCCGAGTGCAAGTACATCAAGCCGCGCGAGGACGCCGAAGGCGAGCCGGAGACCGCGACCGACGTTGTCTGCGACAAGTGCGGCAAGCCGATGACGGTCAAGACCAGCCGCTGGGGCAAGTTCTTCGGCTGCAGTGGTTATCCCGAGTGCAAGAACACGCTCAAGATCGGCCCGGACGGCAAGCCGCTGCCGCCGCCTGAGCCGACCGACGAGGTCTGCGAGAAGTGCGGCGCGCAGATGCTCATCCGCACGACGGCTCGCGGGCGGTTCATGGCCTGCTCGGCGTTCCCGAAGTGCCGCAACAAGAAGTCGCTGCCGAGCGGTGTGAAATGCCCCGAGGAGGGCTGCGACGGCGAACTCATCTACCGGCGCGGCCGCGGCCGGCGGAAGGGCTTCTTCGCCTGCACCAAGTACCCCGACTGCGAATACACGACCAGCGAACTGCCGAAGAAAGAGGAGGCGGACGCGTGAGCCAGGCGAGCGTCGTCGGCATTTACGGCAGCCCGCGGAAGGGCGGGAACACCGATACGCTGCTCGACGCGGCGCTCGATGCGGCCGAACAGGCCGGCGCGAGCGTCCAGCGCATCTACCTCCGCGATCTCAACTTCGTCGCCTGCCAGCACTGCGGATACTGCGCGAAGAAGGGCGTCTGCCGCATCGAGGACGACATGAGCATCGTCTACGAGGCGCTCGACACGTCCGACGTCATCGTGCTCGCGGCCCCGATCTACTTCTGCTCGATGTCGGCACAAGCCAAGGCGATGGTCGACCGCTGCCAGCCGTACTGGTCGCGGAAGTACCTGCTGGAGCAGCCGCCGCCGAAGCCGGGCCGCCGCGGCGGGTTCGTCTGCTGCTGTGGATTCAAGGACGACCGCTTCCTCGCCTGCACCGAGCAGATCGCGAAGACGTTGTTCCACGTGATGGGCGTCGAGTACGGCGGGTGCTTCTTCAGGACGGGTCTCGATGCGCGGCACGACGCGGCGGACGATGCATCGGCGCTCGACGGGGCGGCGGCGTTTGGCATGGAACTGCTGCAGGGGGTTGGATGAGGCGGCCGGCTTTAGGTTCTGTGGAGAGCTTGCGGTGGCTTCCGCCCGCTCATAGAGCGGGCCTACAGGACGGCCGAGCGACGACGTTTCTTGCAGGCCGGCTCTGTGAGCCGGCGAGGCGGCGCAGTTATCGGACGGCGCCTAGCGGGCGCGGCGCCTCGGCCGCGACAGGCGGCTCGGCTCGCGGCCGCCCGGCCCGATCAGAGCGGGCACGGACCGTGCGAGCGTGTACCGCGCGCGGGCCTCGAGGACGGACTTCCTGAAATCTCTCTGGCGTCTGTTCTTCATTACGTCGAACCCTGTGAGCCGTCGGCTCGCCTGTACTTGTTATCGTCAAAGCGCCGGCGGGCGTGAGTCGATTGTCCCGGAAACCCCGACTGTTTTCTGGGCGAGTTGCTCTGTTGAGAAGCTGCTCCTGTGACATCGTAGAGATTCTTCGCTCCGCTCAGAATGACACCTAGCGCGGGATTCGCGTCTTCGCGTCCGTTGCGAAGCGACGGCAAGCGATCGCTTCGCGGTCGCCGTCATCCTGAGCGTCAGCGAAGCTTGCCTGCCGCAAGCAGGGATCTCTGTTCTTGGCAGAACGTGAGCGAGCCATTTCTCCCGGGAGAACACAGTGACTGCGACTAACGTGCACGAATCGGACGTCCCGCGGCACGACCATCCGGACCGCTGGAGCAAGGACCTGATCGGCGGGTCGGAAGTCCCGACGACCTCGGGCTTCAGCATCGGCGTCGCCGAGTATCATCAGCCCGAATTCGGCGAGCCCCAGGTCCACGACGACCAGGAGGCGCTCGTCGTCGTCTCAGGAGTCGGGCAGATACGTGTGGGGGAGGAAATCGTCGACGTCCGGCCGGGCAGCGCCGTCTACGTCGCCCCGGGCACGCCGCACGCGACCCGCCGCACGGGCGACGAGCCCGTCCGGCTCATCTACGCGCACGGCGCGATCTGAGCCGCCCGGCCGCGCACCGCGCGCAAGCGGGCGCGGGAGCCGTTGCCGGCGCAGGGAGGCGGCGCATTGGCGAAATCGTTTGTAGGGGCGGTTCGCGAACCGCCCGCGCAGCTCGCACGAGCAAGCGCGGCAAGGCGATTGACTCGCCCCGCGCGTTCTGGTATACACGGGTCAGGCCGGCACTTGAGTGGGCGAGCGCCATAACGGCGAGGAGATCAATGATGAGCGTGGAAGAACTGACAGCAAAGGTCGAGGCGGTTCTGGACGAAGTCCGGCCGCACCTGCAAGCGGACGGCGGCGACGTCGAGCTGATCGAGGTGACCGAGGACGGGATCGTTCGCGTCACGCTGACGGGCGCGTGCGGCGGCTGCCCGATGGCGCAGATCACCCTGAAGAACGGGATCGAGCGGCGCCTGAAGGAGAGCATTCCGGAAGTCCAGAGCGTCGAGCCGGTGAAGAAGGAAGAGGAGTAGGGGCGCCGGCTGTGCCGGCGCCTTGGACGAGGGCGGGGCACGCGGCTGTCGCCGGCCCCCCGTCTTCGTCGAGGAGAACGTGCGTTATCGAAAACCGAGGGGCGGAGGGCGGGGCGTGAACGCCTCCTGCCTGGTGCCTGTCACCTTGCTATAGCATAACTAGCTACGGGCGAGCGTGTTATGCCGTGCTCTTGCATTTCGACCGTGGATGATCTATACTGCCACAGGGCTTGATGGAGGCTGGGCATGTCGCGACCGCCGCGTTTTTCCTATGCGCACGCCGCTCACCACGTGACACTCCGCTGCAACAATCGGGAGTTCCTCTTCGCGGTCCCCTCCTTCGAGCTCTTCCTTGATATCCTCCAGCAGGCGCGTCGGGAGTTCCCGATCGCCCTCTACAACTACTGTCTGATGACGAACCACGTCCACCTCTTCTTCAAGGTTGGCTGCGACGACACGCTGTCGAAGGTCATGCACTGGATCGGGACCTCGTTCAGTCGCAAGTTCAACAAGCTTCGTGGGCGGCACGGTCACCTGTGGGAGGGACGGTTCCGCAGCACCATCGTCCAGGAAAGCACGTATTTCTGGCGTTGTATGGCCTATGTGGACCTGAACCCGGTCCGGGCGAAGATGGTCGCGACACCGCTCGAGTATCGGTGGTGCGGGCACCGGGCGCTCCGAGACGAGAACACAGCGGAATTGGACCTTCATCCGCTGTATCTGGCAAGCGGCGCCACGCCCCGCGCGCGGTACCGATCGTACCTCAAGCTTTTGGCCGAAGAGGCGAGCGGCCCCGCGATCTCGCTCGCGACGGAGTATTTCGTCGGCGGCCCCAGTTTCGTCGCCAGGATGGAGAAGAGGTTCGGCGTCGCCGGGCCGGGGGCTCGGTTGGGGCGGGACGATGTGGGGATGGGGGCCAGGCTCAGCGGCCCGAGGCACGGGGGGCGATCCTCGAAATGACGCTGGGCGTCATAACGACTTGACCGCCATCGGCTTCTGTCGAGCCAAGGTGACAGGCACCGGAGCCACCGGAGCCACCGGAGCCAAGGTGACAGGCACCAAGCGGGGGCACCGCGGCCCCCGGCGGGCGGCGCGTCGCTTCATCTCGCGGCGTCGGCGCCGGGGAGCGCCGACTCGACGGGATAGCGGTCCGGGGGAGGGCGTTCGCCGTCGGCTGCGGGCGGGGTCATCATCCGCCGTGTCACCGTCGCCACATAGACCGCCTTCGCGCCCGCGCGTTTGAGCGCGCCGGCGCACTCGCTCGTCGTCGCGCCCGACGTCAGCACATCATCGACAAGCAGCACCGACTTGCCCTCGACCGACCGCGCGCGGCGCACGGCGAACGCGCCCTTGACGTTCGCCCGCCGGCTCGCGGCCGACATCCCGCGCGACTGCGGCGGCGTGTTGACCGTCCGCCGGAGGGCGCGGGGTGAGACCATCAGTTCGAGCCGCTCGCCCAGCTCGCGCGCGAGAAGCTCCGACTGGTTGAACCCGCGCGACCGCCGCCGGCTGGCGTGGAGCGGCACGGGCACGATGAGCTGCGCCCGCTCGGGGATGTCGGTCTCGCCGAGTCGCGCGGCCAGCAGTTTCGCCAGCGGATGCGCGTCTTGCCGCTGCAGGCCGAACTTGAGCGCGAGCACGAGGTCGCGGGCCGGGCCGTCGTGGTGGGCGGCGGCGACCGCGCGGTCGAACCGGAGCGGCGTGTTGCGGCAGTTGATACAGCGGCCGCTCTCCTTCGGATGCGGGCCGAGTTCGTGGCCGCACTTGGGACACGTCGGCTCGCGGACGAAGTCGATCCGGCCGATGCAGTCGCGGCAGAGGTAGCGGTCTTCGTCCTCGGCGGCCGCGCGGCCGCAGACCGAGCAGTGTGGGGGATAGAGGAGGCGGCCGAACGCCTCTGCAAGGCGCCGGGCGCGCGGACGAAGGATGTGGCGGAGTTCAGGCATCATCGCCCCAGAAGAGGGAGCAGGGATCAGGGGTCAGGGGTCAGGGGTCAGGGGTCAGGGGTCAGGGGTCAGGCGACGACTCCGCGAAGCCCCGCTGACAACTAATCACTGACAACTGATGACTGACATGCTCTGTCGAAAAGCTGACGATTCCGCGCCCATGGGACGCGGCTACAGCATTCGGCGCGGCGCGGGCGTCATTGCAGCCGCCGTCCATGACGGCGGGCGTTCAATCGCGGCATACTGCTGCGCACCTTTCTACGTAGCAGAACTTATCACTGATTACTGATAACTGATCACTCACTCCTGACCCCTGATCCCTGCCCCCTGACCCCTGACTCCTGACTCCTGACCCCTGACTCCTGGCCCCTGATCACTGACCCCTCACCCCTGCTACTGGGCGAGCGTGTCTCGGGGCGACTCGAGCGTGTCCCTGACGACCTGGAGGAAGGCGGCCGCGATCGCTCCGTCGGCGATGCGATGGTCGATCGCGAGCGTGACGGCCATCATCTTCCGGACCGCGATCCCGCCGTCAACGACGACCGGCTTCTCCTCGATCTTGCCGATGCCGAGGATCGACGCCTGGCCCGTGTTGATGATCGGCAGGAAATTGACGACGCCGAACATCCCGAGGTTCGAGACGGTGATGACGCCGCCCTCATACTCGTCGGGCGTGAGGTGTTTGTTCCGCGCCTTCGCGATCAGCTCCTGCGTCTGCTCGGCGATCTGCGCCACGCTCAACCGTTCAACCCCGCGCACGACCGGAACCATCAGCCCGTCGTCGATGGAAACCGCGAGCGACACGTCCATCGTGTCGGGCAGGGCGATGTTGCCTGCCATCCACATCGCGTTCATCATCGGCGACGCCTCGAGCCCGAGGGCGACGGCCTTGATGATGAAGTCGTTGAACGAGACCTTCGTGCCCGCGGCCTTCATCTCCTCGCGGAGCGCGACGGCCTCGGTCATGTCGATCTCGCTCTGGAGGAAGAAGTGCGGGGCTTCGCGTTTCGACTGCGACATCCGCTCGCCGATGATGCGCCGCGCGGGGGTGAGTTCGAGGAATCGAACGGCGCCGGGCCCGCCTGCCGGCAGCGGGCGGGCCGCCTCGACGTCTTCCTTCGCGATCCGCCCATCCTTCTGGATGCCGAGCAGGTCGACGCCGCGCTGATAGGCGATCTCCTTCGCCGTCGGTGTGACCTTTAGCTCGGCGACGCTGGCCGCGTAGGTCACGACGTCGGCCTCGACGACGCGGCCGTTCGGCCCGGTTCCCTTGATGGCGAGCGGGGTGACGCGTTCGCGCTCGGCCAGTTTTCGGGCTCGGGGCGAGATGAAGAGGCGTCCGGGCCGGATGGGCGCCGCCGCTGCGTACACGGGCGCGGCTTGGCCGGGCGCGGCTGCGGGTGCGGCCCCTGCCGCCGGCGTCGCCGGCGCGGCGGCCGGCGCGGCGGGCGTCTCCACGACCAGGGGCGTCGGCGGCTCGTCCGGGGCGCTGTCCGAGTCGGGATCGCCCACATAGGCGATGACGGACTCGACGGGGATCTCGTCGCCGGGCTCGGCGTAGATCTTCAGCACCGTGCCCAGGACGAACGACTCGACCTCGAGCGTCGCCTTGTCGGTCGTGATCTCGAGGAGGATGTCCCCCTTCTTGACCGTGTCGCCTTCCTGAACCTTCCATCCCTCGATGATGGCAGCCTCGACCGTCTGGCCGAGTCTGGGGAGCAGGACTTCCTGGAGCAAGAGAGCGTCTCCTCACTGCGTTGAGAACCGGACAAAGACAAGAGATTCTTCGCTTCGCTCAGAATGACAACTGTCGCGGGATCTGCGTCTTCGCGTCCGTTGCGAAGCAACGGCAAGCGACCGCTTCGCGGTCGCCGTCATCCTGAGCCCTTCGGCTTCGCTCAGGACAGGCTCCGCGAAGTTCACCCGCCCAAGGCGGGCTTGCCTGCCGCAAGCAGGGATCTCGTTGTTCGGCAAAGCAGCGTCTCCTCACGTTACCACGATTCGATGTTGCCGGGGCCCGGGAGTGCATCGTCTTCCGTGTCAGGGTCGAACATGTGGTCCTCGTCGACGTGCAGCTCCTCGTTGTACCAATCGATGTCGGTACTCGACAGACGAAGTTGGCCGAGGATGTCGACGGCCGTCACCGCGCCCGGCCCGGACGCGCTCGGCGCGCGGTCCGCGGCGAGCCCGTGCCAGTAGACCGCGATCCGCGCGGCCTCGAACGGGCTGAGCTTCTGCGCGAGCAGGCCGGCGATCATCCCGGTCAGCACGTCGCCCGCCCCGCCGCTCGCCATGTACGGATTGCCGGTCCGGTTGGTGAAGACCTGTCCGCCGCCGGCGACGACCGTGTTGGCGCCCTTGAGCACGACGGTCAGGTGGTGGGCCTGTGCGAAGTCCGTCGCCGCGCTGCGGCGGTAGTAGTTGATCTCGTCGGCCGTCTGGCCCGTGAGGCGTGCCATCTCGCCGGGGTGCGGCGTGATGATGACGTGCGCCTTGGCGCGGTCGAGCAGTTCGGGCCGGCCCTCGAGCGCGTTGAGCGCGTCGGCATCGAGCACGAGCGGCAGCCGCGCGCGTTCGATGATCCGGTGCACGAGCAGCTCGGTCGACTTGTTCCGCCCGAGGCCGGGCCCGACGGCGAGGACGGTCGCCTTGCCGAGGACCTCGGCGATCGCGTCCCACGCGCCGAGCGCGATCCCGCCGTCGAGCGTCTCGTCGAGCGGGAGCGTCATCGTCGTCGGCCACGCCTGGGCGACGGCCGGCTGCATGCTCCAGGGGCAGGCGAGTGTGACGAGGCCGGCTCCGGCGCGGGTCGCGGCGGCGCTGCACAGCTCGGCGGCGCCCATCATCCGGCGGGAGCCGGCGATGACGAGCACGTGGCCGAAGTCGCCCTTGTGGCTGTCCGGCTTCCGCGGTTCCGGGAGCGACGGGACGTCCACCTCGTAGAAATCGGGCACGACATTACTCCTCTGGCGCCCGCGGCGGCTTGGGCTCCGACGCGGCCAGGTGGTTCACGGTCGACGCAATATAACCGGCCCCAAATCCGTTGTCAATGTTGACGACCGAGACGCCCGCCGCGCAACTGTTCAGCATCGTCAGCAGGGGGGCGACGCCGCCGAAACTCGCCCCGTACCCGACGCTTGTCGGCACGGCGATCACGGGCGCGTCCGACAGCCCGCCGACGACGCTCGCCAGGGCCCCCTCCATCCCCGCCACGACGACGATCACGTTCGCCGCCTGGATCTCTCGCGCGTTCGCGAGCAGCCGGTGGATGCCGGCGACGCCCGCGTCGTAGACGGTCGTCACGTGGCTGCCCAGCACCTCGGCCGTGACGCGCGCCTCCTCGGCGACCGGGATGTCGGACGTGCCGGCGCAGACGACGAGCACGTGCCCGACGGGGTCGGGGCGGCCGCGCCGCAGAATGGCGACGGCCCGAGCCGGCTCGTGGTAGACGGCGCGCTTCCACCGCCGCTTGAGCGCCGTATAGACCTTCCGCTCGGCGCGGGTCGCGAGCACGTCGCTCCCGGCCTTGATCAGTTTCGCGGCGATCTCGACGACCTGCGCGGGTGTCTTGCCGGGGCAGTAGATGACCTCGGCCGCTCCGGAGCGAAGCGCGCGGTGATGGTCGACGCGGGCAAAGCCCAGGTCTTCGAACGGGAGGTGGCGGAGTCGTTCGAGTGCGGCGTCGGGGCTGAGCTTGCCGGCGGCCACGCTCTTGAGCAAGCGGCGGAGGTTGTCGGGCTGCATCGGGCTGTGCCTCATTCGAGTTCGCTGAGCTGCGGGACGGCGTCGATGTCGAGCGGCGCGACGCGGCCCGCCTTGTGGAGATGATACGCCAATCCGGCGACCATCGCGGCGTTGTCGGTGCAGTGCTCGAGGTCCGGCAGGAACAGCCGCACGCCCTGCTTCTTCGCGGCGCGGGCCAGCTTCTCGCGCAGGCGCGCGTTCGCGGCCACCCCGCCGCCGATCGTCAGGCGCGGGCAGCCCTCGCGCGTGCATGCGGCGAGCGACTTCTTGACGAGCACGTCGACGACGGCCTCCTGGAAGCTCGCGGCGGCGTCGGCGATCTCGCGCTCGCCCAGGTCGGCCGCGGTCCGCTGGCGCCCGTCCTTCCCGCAGACGTGGTAGAGGACGGCGGTCTTGAGGCCCGAGAAGCTGAAATCGAGCGAGCCGGACCCGAGGAGCGCCCGCGGGAAGCGCACGGCCGTCGGATCGCCGCGCTCGGCCGCCTTCTGAACGGCGGGCCCGCCGGGATAGCCGAGCCCGAGGATGCGGGCCGCCTTGTCGAACGCCTCGCCCGCGGCGTCGTCGATCGTGGCGCCGAGGAACCGCACGTCGGCCGGGCCCGACGCATAGCACAAGCTCGTGTGCCCGCCCGACGCGACCAGCCCGGTGACGGGATACTCGAGTTTGCCCGGCGGCAGGTTCGCCGCGTAGACGTGCGCCGCGACGTGGTTGACGGGGATGAGGGGGAGCGTGTGGCACCACGCGAACGTCTTCGCCGCCGTCAGGCCGATGAGGAGCGCGCCGACGAGCCCGGGCCCGTGGACGGCGGCGACGGCGCCGAGGTCGGCCGGCGCGATCCCCGCTTCCGACAGGGCCTGCTCGATCAGGTATGAGATGGTCTCGATGTGGGCGCGGCACGCGACCTCGGGCACGACGCCGCCGAACCGCGCGTGCAGGTCGTCCTGGCTCGCGACGACGCTGCTGAGGATTTCTCGCCCGTCGGCGACGACGGCGGCCGCCGTTTCGTCGCACGAGGTCTCGACCCCGAGGATGAGCATGTCATTTCGCCGCCTTGTTCGCCTCGTCCATCCGCTCCTGGGCGAGGATCATCCCCTTGAGCGCGTTGACGGCCGCATCGAGGGTCTTGTCGCGGAACGGCTCCTTCGCCTTGGCGTCGGTCTTGTCACCGTCGCCGTTCGGCGGGACCCAGTCGTCACCCTTGTCGTCCTCGGCGCCCTTGTCATCTTCGTCCGGCTTCTCGGGCTTCTCCGGATCGGTCTTGGGCTTGTCCTCAGGCTTCCCGGGCTCCTCCGGCTTCTCCTCCCCGTCGCCGTTCTCCCCGTTCTTGCGGCGGACCTCCTCGTCGTGCCGCTCGCGCCAGTGCTTCCAGAGCGCGATCTCATCCTTCGGCGTCATCTTGACCTCGATGTCGGGATCGATGCCCCATTCCTTCTGGTCCGGGTTGTTCTCGTTGTGGTGGATGAGCCGGCCGGAGGGCGTGTAGTAGTACGCGGTCGTCAGCCGGATGGCCGACTTGCCGTTCTCGAGCGTCAGGAGCGTCTGGACGGAGCCCTTGCCGAACGAGCGCATGCCGACGATGATCCCGCGCTTGTGATCCTGGACGGCGCCGGCGAAGATCTCCGACGCGCTCGCGCTGTAGCGGCTGATGAGGACCGCGATCGGGAAGTCGGGGAAGGTCACGGCCTTCGTGGCCTGGAACCGCTGCGGGCGGCTGCGGCGGCCCCTCGTCGACACGATGATGCCCTCGGACAGGAACCGGTCGCTCACGTCGACGGCGGCGGTGAGCAGGCCGCCGGGGTTGGCGCGGAGGTCGATGACGAGCGCCTGCATCCCCTCGGCCTGGAGCTGCTTGACCGCCTTGTCGAGGTCGGCCGCCGTGTGCTTCTGGAACGACGTCATCCGCAGGTAGGCGATCTTCTGCTTCTCGTCGGCGAAGTGCGGGTCCTTGATGCTCGTCGGCTTGATGATGTCGCGGACGACCTTGATGTCCTCGATCTTCCCGTCGACGTGCAGGACGGTGATCGTCACCGGCTTGCCCCTGGGGCCCCGGAGCTTGTTGACCGCCTCGCGGATCGTGATGTTCCTCGTGCTCTTGCCCTCGATCTTGATGATCTTGTCGCCGGCCAGCACGCCCGCGCGGAAGGCCGGCGTGCCCTCGAGCGGCGTGACGACCGTCAGCGTGCCGTGCTTGTCGAGCGTGATCTCGATGCCGAGCCCGCCGAACTCGCCCTTCGTCTCGACCTCGAGGTCCTCCTTCTCCTCGGGCGGCAGGAAGGCGCTGTGCGGATCGAGCGTCTGGAGCATGCCCGTGTAGGCGCCGTAGAAGAGCTTCTGCTCGTCGACCTCCTCGACGTAGTTGTCGGTGACCTTGGTCACGATGCGGGAGAACGTCTCGTAGTGGCGGTAGAGCTCTCCGCGGTCGTTGTCGTTCCCCCCGATGGTCAGGGCCGACATGACGACGACGGTGACGGCGATGAAGACGAATTCACGAGTTTTCATGGCGGCATATCCTCCGGCGTTTCGGGTGGTGGGGCGGATGGCCTTCTTCGCCTCGATGGCTCAGAAGGCTGGATTCTTGTCCGCCATCTGGCAGGCCCCGCCGGCAACGGCGGACGGAATGCCTGCCCCACTGTTCTGCTGCAGCCCCTGCAACGCAGTCTATCAGCGGCAGGAATCCGTGTCAACCGCGGCGGGCGGTGCGGAGGATGATGCGGTCCTCCGTCCAGTGGTCGCGGTACCAGGTGCACGCCTCGAACGTGTCGCTGAGCGAGGCCATCTTCGTGGCGAGCATCTCGCGGAAGCGGGCCATCGTCGCCGCGTACTCGCGGGCCGCGGCGAGGTCGGTCATCTGGTACGGATCGGCGACGTTGTCGAAGAGCAGCTCCTGCCCGTCGACGCGGTAGACGGCGTAGGTGTGTCGCTTGTCGCGCAGGGCGCGCCACTCGTGCCCGTCGATCCAGGCGGCGCAGGCGCCGGTGTTCTGGAGGAACGCGGCCTCCGGTTCGGGCCCATCGACTCCGACCGCGCAGCCCGACAGGTCCACCCCCTCAACTTCGCGTGGCACCGGCAGCCCCATCAGCGAGAGCAGCGTCGGCAGGATGTCGACCGTGCTCAAACAGGCGTCGGACACCGTGCCGGGCGGTATCCGCCCCGGCCATCGGACGAGGAACGGGACCCGGGCGGCCTCTTCGTAGAAGATGTTCTTCCCGCGGCGGCCGTGCGAGCCGAACATCTCGCCGTGGTCGGACGCGAAGACGACGACGGTGTTGTCGCCGAGCCCGGCGGCGCCGATCGCGTCGAGCAGCCGGCCGAGATTCCAGTCGAGGTTGGCCGTCATCGCGTGGTAGACGCGTCGCCAGTTGGGCAGGTGCTCGCGGGCCTGCTCGCTCAGTTGCCCCCAGCCGTCGGCGTGCGGGTCGTTCTCGGGCTCGTAGTTCGGCGGATGCGGGAACTCGACGTCGCGGAACATTTCCAGATACTCGGGCGGGACGTTCTCGGGCGACCACGGGTCGTGCGGCGTGCCGTAGGAGACGAACAGCGCGAACGGATCGCCCGCATCGGCCGCGTCGCGGATGAAGTCGATGGCGAGGTCGGTCTGCGCGTCCGGCTCATAGACGCCGCGCCCGCCCGTGGCGGGCGTCGAGAGTTTGCCGGAGGCAAACTCCAACGTCTCACGGGGCATCGAGCCCCGAGAGACGCCGTCGGCGTACGGGATTCGCTCGGGCGAGTCCGTGTGGTAGCAGGCGCCGTAGTAGCCGTGGTTGAAGTTGAACGCGGCCCAGTATCCGTCGAACCCGAGGCGGTCGGGCCCCGGCGGCACGAAGCTGTTCTTCGGGTCGAGGTGGTTGCTGTCGTTCGCGTAGAGGTGCCACTTGCCGATGTAGCCGGTCCGGTAGCCGCCGTGGGTGAGCACGTGGCCGAAGCACTCGTGGTCGGTGCCGAGCCGCAGCTCGTTGATGACCATCCCTGTGCTGGTCGTGTACTTGCCGGTCAGGAGCGACGCGCGGAACGCCGCGCACACGGGCGAGCTGGCGACCGCCTGGCGGAAGTCGACGCCCTCCGACGCGAACCGGTCGATATTCGGCGTGCGTGCCTTCTCGTCGCCCGCGTATCCGCAGCGCATATAGCCGAGCTGGTCGGCAAAGACGAAGACCAGGTTCGGGCGGCGTGGGGTGTGGGCGGTCGCCGAGAGTGGCACCGTCGTCAGATCTCCAGCAGTTGCGAGCAACGTACCTGCTCTCGGCAGGCGTGTCAAGCGAAGGACGCGCTTGTTCGTCCCTCCCGGACGGGCGCCGTGGGCGGCCTTCGAGGGGGGAGTGCGGCTGGTTGGCGTGACGGGCCGAGGCCGGTAAGATGGCGCCGGAACCTGTGTGTCGTTCTTCGGGAATGCTCTGCGCCGCGACACCCGGCGCCCGATACGATGACTGCGGGCCGAGCCCACTTCGTCACGTGGAGATGCCACGGAGCGGAGATGTCATGGACATGACGCATCTCGCCGAATCAGCAGGGGCCACACCGGCCGAAGAGCCGAGGGCACAAGACGGATTCCCCGCGCGTGCGGTCGTGTCCGTGGGGCTGGTGGTCTTGGTGACGTCCGTTCTTTCGGGCGCGATCCGGGCGCTGACGGCGCTCGAGCTGCAGTGCAGAAAGGCCGAGGGCCTCGCGGTGTTGGCCGAGCACCTGATGCACGATGTGCCGATGTGGCTCGTGTTGCTGGGCGCCTGGCATCTGACGCTCGCGCTATTCGCGTCGAGGCGGCGGCGGGTCGCCGCGCGCGTCGGCGGATGCCTCCTGTGGGGAATGTGCACTTTCCTCTTCATCTACTACTACCTGGACGCCAAGTTGTACGAGGCGATGTGGCAGCATCTCGACTACAGAACGCTCCGCCACCTGGAAGATCTCGGGCACCTTTTGGGAACCGTTGCGGCCAAGTTCAGCTTTGGTCTTCGGGAGGCGCTTCTCGGCCTGGGGATCGTGTTCGCGATTCTCGTTCTTTTCACGGGCCGGGCGGCCGATCGGCTCGCCGGCCTGCTCCGTTCTCGGAGGCGCCCACGGGGCAGCCCGTGCCCCGCTCGGCGCGGCTCCGGATTGAGCCGCGTGTTCGTGGCGCTCTACGTGGTGCTGCTTGCCGGATGGCTCCTGATGGTGCCCGTCCATGCCTGGCTGGAGCGGCGCGTCGGGCACAGAAAACCGTTCACACTGGGCGATTCGTTCCTGACAATTCAGGCCGATGCCTTCCGGGCCATGCGCGATTTTCCGGAGGATGTCGAGATGGTCCGCCGTGGCTTCGGGCCGGCGGACTGGCTCGATCCGGAGTATCCGTTGTATCGGCGGCCGCGGAGTCGGCCGTTGCCTCACGACGGGGAGTCCAGGGGCTTCAACGTCGTCATCATCGTGATGGAGTCCTTCCGGGCTGCGGACGTCGGCGCGCTGGGCGGCCGCCATGGCATCACGCCCAACTTTGATCGGCTCGCCGACCGAGGCGCCCTGTTCACTCGATACTACGCCAACGGGCACCGCACGGCGAACGCGATCCTCAGCCTCGAGTGTTCGGTGCCCGCCTTCTACGGCCAGAAGTACATTCGCAAGGACACCCTGCCCGAGTTCCTCTCGCTCGGCAAGCTGCTGACGGCCAACGGCTACGGCTATGGCTTCTACACGGGCGGGAAACGAGACTTCGACCGGCTTCGCCGCTTCTACGCGCTGCAGGGAGCCGACGAGTTGCTCTTCTTCGAAGACATGGAGGGCGACCCGGGCCTCTCGCGTTTCGCCTGGGGCATTCACGATGGGGCGATGCTCGGCGTCGTGCTCGATCGGCTTGCGCGGCGGCGCGAGCCGTTCGGTGCGACGATCCTGACGATCAGTTGCCACCAGCCGTACGTGTCGGGTGTCTGGCCGACCGGCGAACGGGGGATCGAGGCGAGTTTCCGCGCCGCCATGCACGAGTCCGACACAGCGCTCGGCGAGTTCTTCGCTGCGGCCGAGAAGCGTCCCTTCTTCAAGCGCACGCTGTTCGTGATCACGGCCGATACGGGTGAGGAGTTCGTGGGCGGCCGGGCCACCGCTTTGCACACCTCGACATCCGAGGCGGCCACGCGGGTTCCCCTGCTCATCTTCGCCGGCAACGGCGCCCTCCCGGCAGGGCGGCACCGCACTGTGGGAAGCCACGTCGATATCTTGCCCACCATCGCTCGATTGCTCAGTATCCAGCCCCCGTCCGTTCCGTGGCTGGGGCGCTCGCTCTTCGACGAGGATGAGGCGCGCGTCGCCTACTACAATACGCCGTGGGGCGGGGGCTCCGTCGCGGTGTGGTGCGGCGACTTCAAGACGATCTACGACGTCGCGAACAGGGCGTACCGGCACTACCGCGTCAGCGGATGGACCGTGACGCCGCGGCCCGGGCCTCCTGCGGCCCTTCGCTTCGCCGAACGGCGGCTTGGGGCCTACCACGGCCTCATGCAGCGGATGCTCGGGATGCAACGGATCATGCCTGAGCGCGACCGGAAGCAGCGACTTCAGGTGCGGTAGCGTAGCCCCATCAAGCGCCGCCGCCTGCCCTGTCGTCCCCAAAAAGGGGACACCA
>CAYLQD010000061.1:0-22243 GCA_964385685.1 uncultured Planctomycetota bacterium
CGGGCGCGGTCACTTCGTCTCGAGCGCCTGGGCAAAGGCGCAGCGCCGGCAGCCGTCGGCGTCGTACTCGCAGTAGTCGCGAAAAAGCTGGAGCAGTCCCTGTTGGCGCCGGGCCGAGGTGACGATCTCGTCGGCCGGCACGTCGCCGCCGAAGATGCGCGACGCCATGAATCGATGGACGCTGTTCGAGGGCAGCTTCGGGAGCGTGGCGTAGGCGCGGTGGAGGCGGTTTTCGAGGTCGCGGTCTTCGTCGGCCCGCGCCCGTGCGAGCAGGATGGGCACGATGGCGTCGACGAACATGATCGTCGACCGGTTCTTGCCGATGAGTTTCGTGTCGGACCGCAGCTTCTTGCCGCCGAACGTCGTGCGGCGGCTCCAGTAGTCGTCGCGGACGCCCGTGAGCAGTTCGATGACGGCCTTGGCGGCGGACCCGCGAGCGATACGGCGCGAGGGCGCGGCCGGCGCCCGCCGGAGTTCGCTTTCGATCGCCGGCAGGAGCCCGCCCGACTCCGCGGCGTGTTCGAGCAGGCGCGACATGCCCGCGATGCGACGCGTCGGATAGTTGACCGGGCGGGTGCCGCCGAACGTCCAGGCGCGCGGCTCCAGCGGGTCGCCCTCGAGCGAGTCTCTGAGCGCCTCCCACTTGGCGCGGAGCCCGGCGACGTAGGCGGCCGTCTCGGTGTCGGCTTCGGCGCCCGGCAGGTCAAGTTGCTCGGGCAGGAGCCCGGCCATGCCGAACAGCGCCGCCTGGAGCGCGGCGACGCCGCCGTCGGCGAGCAGGCGCGTCGCGGTCTCGGGCGGCACGAGCCGCGCGAGCCGGCCCATCGGCCGCTTGTTGTTCTTGAACCCGGCGGCCTCCATCAGGCTGACGTGGAGCAGGCCCTCGGGCTCGCCGGCCTCGGGCATCTCGGCGAAGCGGTTGGCCTTTTTGAGCATCCGCTCGTCGCCGGCGTGGTCGAGGAACTGGCCGATCCACTCGGGATCGATCTCCTCCCGCGCGAGCAGGTCCTGGCAGCGGCCGGCCGAGCCCTCGCTCGCGTGCGGATACTCCGAGCTGTCGAGCGTGTCGGTCAACTCCTCCGGGGTCCGCTTGACGACGCGGTCGAGCGGGACGATAGGAACCTCGGCGCCGTCCTGCCGGGTCGTCGTTGCGCGGCCCGTGTCGTTCCACATCACGACGTGCAGGATGACGTTGTTGTACGTCTCGTCCTCGTGGTGGCCGTGCTGCGACCAGGCCGAGGCGTGGACGTGGATCTCGACGTCGCCCTTCGTCGCCTTGCCGCCCGCGATGCGGACCGCGGCGTGCTTGAAGTCCGGCCCGGCCTCGAGGTTCCACCAGCCCGGCGAGAGGACCGTCAACTTTTCCTCGGCCTCGGTCCGCAGGACGTTGTCGAACTCCTGATCGAACCAGAGGCAGCGGACGAGCCGCTCGCGGAGCCCCTGCCGCACGATGGGCGCGGACGGCTCGCGGATGACGGACCGCGCGAGATCGCGATAGACCGGCGCGAACCGGTCGCCCGCCTGTGGTTGGAACGCGAGTGCCAACTAGCTCTCCTTCATCTTGCGGCGCAGCTCGAACAGATTGCGCAGGCACTGGCCGACGACCTTCATGCTGAGCTTGCTGCGGCCGGCGTCGCGGGTGCGGAACACGTAGCCGATTTCGGTGACCGGTTCGGGCCGGGCGAGGCAGAAGATTTCGAGCATGATTTTCCAGCCCTTCGGCGAGAGCCGGGGCTGCGCGCGTTCGAACACGTCGCGCCGCAGCGCGAAGTAGCCCGCCATCGGGTCGCGAATGCTCACCCCGAGAATCATCCGGGTTGTTACCGTGGCGCTCCAGCTTGCGAGCCGGCGGACGAGCGACCAGTCGCCGCAACTGCCGCCGGGCGCGGCCCGCGAGCCGATGACGAACTCGTTGTCCGCGAGCGCGTCGATCATCCGCGGCAGGATTTGCTCGTCGTGCTGGAGGTCGGCGTCCATCACGCCCAACAGCTCGCCGCGGGCGATCCCGAACGCCTCGACCACGGCCGCGGAGAGCCCGCGGTTCTCGGTCCGGCGGAGCACGCGGACGTGCGGATTGCCGAGCCCCTCGGCTACCTCCCACGTGCGGTCGGGCGAGTCGTCGTCGGCGACGATGATCTCGAACTCGCGGGCCCCGAGCGCGGCGCAGACGGCCTCGACGGCCCGCTCGATATTCGCGGCCTCGTTGTACGTGGGCAGGACGAGCGAGAACATAATGGGCCCTGTCAGAGTATTGGGGCAGGGGACGCCCGACGCGATTCTAGGCCCCCCGCGGCGCCGCGTCAAGGGTCGCGCCCGCGCTTCTCCGAGCGCCGCTTGTGCCGATACTTACGGTGTGTGGAGGGCCGCGCGCAGTCCGCGCCGCGGCCGCTCCGTTGACGCTCCGCGAGGCGGGCCGTAGAATGCTCGTTCGCGTTTCGACGCCCCGACGGCCTGACGAGGGACGCTCTCTTGTGGTTCAACTCGTTTGACTTTGCCGTCTTCTTCTGCATCGTCCTCGGCCTGTATTGGGTCCTGTCGCACCGCTGGCAGAACCTGATGCTGCTCGCCGCCAGCTACTTCTTCTACGGCTACTGGGACTGGCGGTTCCTCTCGCTCATCTACCTCTCGACGGTCGTCGACTACATCGCCGGGCTCGAGATGCAGAAGGCCATCGATGCGGGCGGCCCGAACGAACAGCGGCGCAAACGGCTCTGGCTTGTCGTCAGCATGGTCAAGAGCCTGGGCATCCTCGGGTTCTTCAAGTACTACAATTTCTTCACCGGCTCGCTCGCCGGCGCGCTGGCGCCGCTCGGGATCAACGCCTCGGCCCTGCGGCTCGACATCGTGCTGCCCGTCGGGATTTCGTTCTACACGTTCCAGACGATGAGCTACACGATCGACATCTTCCGCGGCGCGATGAAGCCGACGAAGCGGTTCTTCGATTTCGCGCTGTTCGTGTCGCTCTTCCCGCAGCTTGTCGCGGGCCCGATCGAGCGGGCGAAGAACCTGCTGCCGCAGATACTCGGGAAGCGGCGGTTCGACCGGGGGCAGTTCGGGGGCGGCATCCACCTCATCTTCTGGGGCTTGTTCGAGAAGGTCTACGTGGCCGATAACCTCGCCGCGTTCGTCGAAAAGATATTTGACTCGCCGGATCCGTCCGCGTTCGCCGTGCTCTGCGGGGTGTGGGCGTTCGCGTTCCAGATCTACTGCGACTTCGCCGGCTATTCCGACATCGCGCGCGGCTGCGCGAAATGCATGGGCTTCGAGCTGCGCCTGAACTTCAACGTGCCCTACGTCGCGGCCAACCCGCGCGAGTTCTGGTCGCGCTGGCACATCAGCTTGTCGACGTGGCTTCGGGATTACCTGTACATTCCGCTCGGCGGCAACCGGAAGGGGTCGGGGAGAACGTACCGCAACCTGACGCTGACGATGCTGCTGGGCGGGCTGTGGCACGGCGCCGCGTGGACGTTTGTCCTGTGGGGCGCCTACCACGGCGCGCTCCTGATGCTCCACCGGCTGTTCGAGCCGGCGCTGAAACGGATTCGGTGGCCGAGGTCGCTCGGGATGGCGGCGCTGGGGCGGGTCGTCCGCATCCTAATCATGTTCCATCTCATTTGTCTCGGCTGGCTGTTCTTCCGGGCGGACAGCTTGGGCCACATCTACCTGATGCTCGAGAACGTCATCGGGCTTCGCGGCCCGGTCGACCTCGGGTTGCTGCGGCCGCTGCTCCTCTACGCGCTGCCGCTGGTCCTGGCCGAGACGGCTCAGCGCGTCTTCGGGCGGTCGAGCGTGCTCGGTGTCCGGCCCGCTCCGGCTTGGGTCAAGTGCATCGGATACGCCGTGCTCGCGTACCTGCTCGTCTACTACGGTGCGAGCGCGGCGAGCTTCATCTACTTCCAGTTCTGAGGGATGATGGTGAGCATCGGAGCGATCATCTGGAAGGCGGCACGGTGGGTCGGCCTCGCCGTCCTGTTCGTCGTGACCCTCGAGGTCTGCGCGCGGATCGACGACTGGCTCACGTGGGGCGCTCCACCGTGGGGGCACTACTCGCACGCGCTGCTACTGACGATCGACGAACTCGGCCCGCACTGCCGGTTCGGCGCGCGGTTCGAGAGGTGGCGCGTCAACTCGCATGGCTTCCGCGGGCCCGAAACCACGATGCAGAAGCCGGAGAAGGTGACGCGCATCATCGTCATCGGCGCGTCCGAGACGTTCGGCCTCTACGAGAGCCCCGAGAAGGAGTTCCCCGCGCAGCTCGGGCAGATGCTCGAACTGGCGGAGCCGGGGCGCTACGAGGTCCTGAACGCCGGGTGCGCCGGGATGACGCAGCCGCGCTTCATCCACTACTACCGCGTCTGGCTCACGAAGTTCAAGCCCGACATCGTTATCTACTACCCGACGCCCGCGAGCTACCTCTGGACCATCCCGCCGACCACGGACCTCGTTACCCGCAAGGGGCCGCCGGCCAGGCTGCCCGAAACCATCCGGCTGAAGCGCAAGACGAAGACCGCGCTGCTGGGGTTCCTGCCCGTGGCCCTCAAGCGGCACGGGCGCGAGCTTCGGGCCCGGCGCCGCCACCGCAAGCACCTCCGCAAGGTCGGGTGGGTCTGGGAAGAGACACCCCCCGAGCGGATCGCGCTGTTCGAGGAGCACCTGACTGCGCTGGTGGAGGAAATCACGGGCTCGGGCGCGCGGATGATCCTCGGGACGCACGCTCATCGATTCCCGGAGAAACGGGACGCGTGGACGGCGACCGACGAGACCCTGATGGCCGCGTGGCGGAGGCATCATCCGGCGACGACCGAGCGCATCCTCCTGGAGATGGAGGACGGGACCAACGAGGCCGTCCGGCGCCTCGGGGGGCGGCTGGGCGTCCCGGTGATCGACCTGGCGGCCGATGTGCCGCGGAAGGGGACGCATTTCGCCGACTTCTCGCACTTCACCGACCGCGGCGCGGAAATCGTCGCGAGGAAGATCGCACAGAAGATCCTGGCTGACGGCGCACGTTGACGCGAGCGTCAGGTCGTTTGTTTGATGACGCGGGCCGGCACGCCCACGGCCACGACCCCCGCCGGGATGGGCTTCGTCACGACAGCCCCGGCGCCGATCGTTGTCCCCTCACCGACGTCCGCCATGATGACCGCCGACGATCCGATCCAGCAGTTCGCCCCGATCGTGATCACCTCGCGCTCGCCGCTCTCCGAGCCGAGGATGTTGCCGTCCTCGTCGCGCAGGTGCATGTGCCGGCCGTTGATGACGTGGACGTTCGAGCCGATCTGGGTCCGGGCGCCGATCCGCGCGCGCCCGATGATGCAGTACGCGCCGATGTAGACGCCGTCCTCGACCGTCGCGTCGCTGTCCGAGAAGAACGTGCCGTACGAGATGCAGCAGTTCTTCGAGCACGAACGGAGCGTGCGGCGGTAGAACGCGCGTCGCAGGTACTCGCCCCAGAACCCAGGGAGGCCCGCGTATCGCTGAGCCGCCGCGGCGAAGAGCCTCGGTCTCTTGCCATGACCGGCCCACGCTGCGGGGATGAACGTCAGAGCGGATGCGAGCTTGTCGGCGAGGTTCTTCAGAGCTTCTTTCATCGTCCGCCCCCTCGTGCCAGGTCGGCGTAGTATTCCTCGAACTCCCGGATCGTGATGTCGAGGTCCCACTTCTCGCGGCAGCGCTCGAGCGCCGCGCGGCCCATCTCTTCGCGCTTCCCGTCGTTCGTCAAGAGATCGATGATCGGGGTGGCGAAGTCCTCGGGCCGGCCGTGCGGAACGACGTAGCCGGTGACGCCGTGCTCGACCGCCTCGCGCATGCCGCCGACATCTGTTGCCACGACCGGGAGACCCGCCGCCATGTATTCGACGATCGTGTTGGGGAACCCTTCACTCTTCGACGACAGACAGCCGATGTCCATCCGCTCCAGGTAGTCCTGGACGTATCCTACCCGGCCGGCGAAGAACACCTTGTCGGCGATGCCCAGTTCGTTCGCCAGCGGTTCGAGGGCCTCGCGGCATCTGCCCTGGCCCAGCAGGAGGAACGCCGTGTCGGGGACTTCCCCGGCGACGATGGCGGCGGCGCGCAGGAACAGATCATGGTCCTTGACGGGCCGGAGGTTGGCGATGATGCCGACGACCTTGGCGTCGGCCGGCACGCCCAAGTCCTCGGCGACCGCCGGATCGCCCGTGCCCGGGGCGTAAGCCGACGTGTCGACACGGTTATAGATGATGTCGATCTTGTCCGCCCGCACCTGCTCGTTCCTCATGACGGCCCGCTTCACGGCCTCAGCGTTCGCGAGCAGGCGGGTGGCATGCTTGTCGAGGTGGCAGAAGACGCGGTGCAGGCGCGCGTTGAACCAATAGCCGAGGTCGAGCCGGCAACTCACGATAGCCCGGCACTTGGACCGGCGCGCGGCGAGCGTTCCGACGATGTTGGATTTGATGAAGTACGTTTGGACGATGTGGATGCCGTGGGCGTTGATGTAGCGCCGCAGCCGCCAGATCTGAAGGAGGCCCCAGGGCGTGTACGCCCTCCTCACGGGGAGGATCAAGGTGTGGGCGTATCTGGCGAGCCGCAGGAAGCGCTCCCCGCCCTCGAAACAACAAAGGTGAATCTCAAACCGGTCCCGATCGATGCGGCGAATCCACTCCTCGAGCTGTTTCTCCGTGCCGGCATCGGCGTCGACGGAGCTGATGCAGTGCAGGATCTTGATCTTCGACATGCGGCGCTCCGAGGATACGGGTCACGGAGAAGGGGTGCGTTGAGCGAGTTCCCTCGCGAGGAACGTGGAGAGGAACAGGGTCTGCCAGACGAGCGCGGGTTGCCAGTCGCTCATCCCATCGAAGTTGATGACCTCCTCGACCACAGGGGCCTCGCTTCGGATGACGTTGATCCTGTCGGCCCACGCGGTCTTGCTCCACGCACGAGCCGGGACGCTGAAGCCGTGCTTCGGATGTGTAAACACTGAGCGGGGCAGGTCCGGCTCCATCGTCTTTCGGAAGACGTACTTGCTGTTCCTGCCCCGGAACTTGAGTTCGGGCGGGATGCGCGCCGCGAGCTCGACGAGCGAGTGGTCGAGCAGCGGCACGCGTGTCTCCAGCGAGTGCGCCGACGACGCGATGTCGACCTTCGTGAGGATGTCGTTCGGCAGATAGAGAAGGAAGTCCGCTGCCAGTATCGCCTGAAGTGGCGGCAGATCGTGGACGATGTCTTTGAGCGGGTCATAGAATGACAGGATTTCGGGCCAGGACCGGCGCCAGTCCGGCTGGAGCGCCTGCAGGCGGGTGTGGTCGTAGATGTGATCGTGCAGGCTGACCAGCATCAGCCAGTCGGGAAGCGTCAGGCGCCGGGCCGCCGGGCGCCGGAGCGGCGGCGGGAGCTTCGCGAGGATGCGAAGCGGGTCGCGCAAGACGCGCGGGATCCGCTGGAAGTTCGCGATTCGCCACGCAGTTGCGCGGGAAAAGTACCCGCCGAACAACTCGTCGCCCCCGTCGCCGGAGAGAATGACGGTGACGTGCTCTCGCGCCATTTTCGAGACGAAGTACGTGGGAATCGCCGACGAATCGCCGAAGGGCTCGTCGTAATGGAAGACCAGCTTGTCGAGAACCCTCAGACTGTCCACCTCGACGGTCAGCTCGTGGTGCGCCGTCTTGCAGAGCTCCGAGACCTCTCGCGCAATGGGGCCTTCGTCCTCCTCCTTCTCCGTGAACCGGATGGTGAACGACTGGACGGGGGAGTCGCTGACCTTGCTCATCACGCTGACCACGCTGCTGGAGTCGATGCCCCCGGAGAGGAACGCGCCGAGCGGCACGTCGCTGACCATGTGCGATCGTACCACCTCGACCAGCTTGCCGCGAAGCTGCTCTTGCCAGTCCTTCTCGGACAGGCTGTAGTCGGGTTCGAAGGCCAGCCGCCAGTAGGTCTTGAGTTGCACACCGTTCGCGCCTCTGTCGAGGTCCGCAACGAGGGCCTCGCCGGGCCGGAGCTTGCAGATGCCCTCGAAGATCGTATAGGGCGCCGGGATGACCTCCTGAACCATGAACAGATTCAGGGCGAAGGGATCGATCTTCCTGCCGACTGAGGGGTCTTGAGTGATGGCCTTCAGCTCGGAGCCGAAGTGAATCCCGTTCCGGCCGACCCGGTAGTAGAGCGGCTTGATGCCGATTCGGTCACGGGCCAGAACGAGCTTCCTCTTCCGCGTGTCGAGGATGGCCAGACCGAACATTCCGCTGAGCCGCTCGAGACACCCCTCCCCGTGCTCTTCGTAGGCGTGAACGATGACCTCGGCGTCACACTCGGAGCGAAAGACGTGCCCCCGCTCGATCAGGTCGGCCCGGAGTTCACGGAAGTTGTAGATCTCCCCGTTGCACAGGATCTTGACCGAGCCGTCTTCGTTGGACATCGGCTGGTTGCCGTTCGGGGAGAGGTCGATGATGCTAAGGCGCCGGAAGCCGAGGCCGTAGTTGCCGTCGACCCAGATTCCCTCGTCGTCCGGGCCACGATGCCTCAGTACGTTCGCCATGGCGCGAACCGTATCCTCGGACACGAGCCGGTCGGATTCGAAGAGTACAAGGCCCGTGATCCCGCACATGCTGAAGGTCCTCAGAGGTCGAAATCCGCGCGAATTCCAGCATCCAGAATGAGTGGCCTGCGGGCCCGGGCAGCCCCCGGCCTCTCAGAGCCACGTTCGCGGGGTCGATGGTACCAGAAGCACGCGGGGGGAATCAACGGATAGTCGCGGCCGGCGTCATTTCGGCGGCCGGACGCAGTCGTACGGCGGGATGACGAAGTCGCGATAGTCGTTCGGGTCGCCCGTCTTCCCGGCTTCGGCGGCCTTGATGATGTTGACCATCTCGCGAGCGGTCACGTAGTGGAGCCGATAATGTCCCGAGCCGTACGTCTTCTCGAGATGGGAGTACATTGCGTCGGCCGGCTCGCCGAGCTGCGACTCGCGTGTGTGCAGGTGCGCGCCGTGCGTGTGGACCTTGATGAAGACCCACTCGGGTCGGCCCGCGACGCCGATGCCGAGGTCGACCCACCCGTCGACGCGGCCCGGGCGGCCCGGGTTGACGTTCGTTACGTCCGCGTTGTCGATGTGCGGCAGGACGCCGAACTTCCGCCAGCTCCAGTCGGGACGCAGCGGCCCTTCGACAATCATCAGGTCGCCGGTCGGCTTCCCGCCGACGCGGACGTCGACGCCGTCATCATACGATTGCCGCCGTGTGGGGTCGTCGGTCGCGTAGTAGATCGCGTTGATCTTCCGAGGCTGCGTGTGCACGGGCGCGGAGGGGAACGTCATGTCGGCGAAGCAGCCGAGTTCGCGAAGGACGATCAGTTCGTCGAGCACGCCGCACTTCCGCGGCTGGTCGAGCGCGAAGTTGCCGTGGACGAACGCGAACCGGTGGCCGTCGATCCCGGGGACCGTGTTGACACCGAGCTTCGCGAACTGCTTCAGGCCCGCCGTCATCTTCGCGCGGAAGCTGTCCGACGTGTCGTTGGCGTGGTGGAGGTGCACCTCGATCTCGCCGTAGCCGCGCCGGCAGAGGCCGACGAGCTGCTCCAGCGCCTCGGCATCGTATCCCTCGAACGGATAGAACCACGTGTGCCGCGGCGGGCGGCCGTCGGAGTCGCGGTGCCGATCGGCCAACTTCGGATACCGGTCGAGCCAGTCGGGCATCGCGCCTTCTTTCTCGGCGGGATCATCGCTCGGCATGACGACCGGCTCGAAGTGGTCGACGAGCGCGAACATCACGTGGACGACGTCGGCCTTCTCGCGAGCCGCCCGGCGTCCGGCGCGGGCCGAGCGGTTCTCGACATACGACGGCAGCCAAAGGTAGAGGCGCTTCTTCCGGTACATGCGGTGCGCCCAGATGCCCGCGGCGGCGACCACCACAAGCAGGACCAGCGCGATCCCCAGGATCCACTTCTTGCGCCGACTGGGCATTCGGCTCCTTTCGCACGCGACCGGCGCCTCTGCCCGGCGCGCCGTGCCCCTCCAGTATATTTGGTATCGACCAATTGCTCAAGTGGTTGAGGGATCAGAGCGGCTCGGCGACGTCGAGATTCTGCCGGAGGAACGGCTCGGGGTCGGTGAGGCAGCCGGTGCAGGCCTGTGCCGCGGCCTTGCAGCCGCCGAGGCATTCGCCCTCCATCGAGCAGCCCTTGCAGAAGTCCGGCCGAGCGGCGCAGAACTCGGCGATCCGGTCCGGCGCGGTCAGCTCGGCGAACGTCTCGTCGAACAGGTTGCCGAGGATCGACGGCGTGTGGTTGCACATCCGCAGGTGCCCGAGCGGCCCGATCGTGTAGTAGGCGCGGTCCGTGCCCGCGGCGCAGAACCCGTAGCCGAGGTTCTCGTATTCGCGGACGTCGAGGATGCAGGGCATGATGGGGATGCTGCACGAGATGCCGATGCCGTATTTCTCGCTCGCCGCGTTCGCGATCTCGAGCGCGTGGCGGAGTTCGTCGGGCGTCGGCAGCAGCTCGTCGATGTAGTCGCGCCCCTTGCCGCCCGGGTTGAACCGGTTGAACATGATGCCATCGACGCCGAGAGCGACGTTCAGCTTGATCGTCTCCTCCCACTGCGTAATGTTGCGGCGGGTGGCGACGAAAACGGTGACGACGCTCGCGCCCTGCACGCGCAGGTTCGCGATCCCGTCGACGGCCTTGTCGAACGCTCCTTCATTCTGCACGAGCGCGTCGTGGACCTCGCGCCGGTCGCTCAGGATGGGAATCTCGAACAGGCCGATGCCGTGCGCGACGAGGTCGCGTGCCTCGTCCTCGCCGACGAGCGTGCCGTTCGTGAGAAGCGTCACCTGCCGGCCGCGCTTGACGAGGAAGGCGGCAAGTTCGCAGAGGTCGTCGCGCAGGAGCGGTTCGCCGCCGGAGAACGAGATGTTGCGGCAGCCGGTCTCGGCGATGGCCTTCTTGAGGAGTCGCCTCGCGTCCTTCGTGTCGAGTTCGCCCGTCGGATAGCCGACCTCGTCCTTCCAGACGTTGTAGCAGTAGAGGCAGTCGTGGTTGCAGCGCGGCGTGATTTCGTAGATGAGGACTTCCTGGAGTGGCTTTCGGCGGCGGAGGAATCTGTCGAGGAGTCCCATCAGCGGTCGGGGTTCTCCTCGTCGGCGCGGTCGAGCTTGTCGGCGGCCTCGGGCGAGATCGTGCCCTTCTCCTTGGCGCCCTCGCGCAGATCCTCTCGCACGCCGGCCGGCGGCGATGTTGGCTCGTGTAGTGGTACCTGCACGTAGCACGTCGCGACGCGGCCACAGCCCGTCGTGAACAGGGCAGCCACCGCACCCAGCCCGATCGCCTTGATGAGGCGCACGAGGCGTGACATTATCAGTTCTCCCGCGGCCCGTCGGCCTGGTCGAGCTTGGCTAGGGCGTCGCCCGACAGCACGCCGGCATCCTTCAACTCGCGCCTCAGTTCGCGGCGCTCGGCAACGGACGCGCGCTTCTTCGGCCCCGACGACATCGCCCGCATGTAGCAGGTGACCTCCCCGCATCCGCTTGCGGCGCCGAGCGTCGCCAGAGCGGCGAGGGCGGCTGCCGCACGGACAAGAAGTGACCTGATTCGCGTCATGGGATTGTCCCCGTGGCTGGTCCGGAGCTTGAACGGCTGCCCACTCAATTATAGGCGTCGCTCGTCGGTCCCTTCAAGCTTGGCCACGGTTTGTTCTGAGAGCGCGTCGGCCTCTCGGAGTTCCCGCCGCATCTCGCGGCGCTCGGCCGGCGAGAGGCGCGGACCGCGCGGCATCGACCCCGTCCGCCTGTAGCACATTTGTGGCGGGCGCTCGACCTTGATCGTGCCGAACACGGGGATGCCGAGCCACTTCGAGAAGTGCGCTGCGTCGCCTGCGCGCACGATGCCGTCGGCGATGAGAATGCGAACGGCGCGGCGGGTCCGCCATCTAGCGACCAGGAGGCGCACCTCGGGACTTGCCTTCTTCAGCACGTCCGGTCGGTGGATAACGACGTAAACGGCGAGCGGCATCTCGACCGTCTTGCCCTTGTCCTGGGCGAGCGTTGGCGAGTGCTTCGGATCGGCGAGCAGCTTGGCCACCTTCTTGATCGTCGCCCTCGCGGCTTCGACTTGCTTCGGGTCTCGCTGGCAGAACACCTTCATCTCGCCGCGGCGGGTCTTGACCTTGTTGATGACGCCCTGCTTGGCCAGCATCGCCAGGTATTCCTTGCGGACGTCGGCCGGCCAGCGCCACGGCGCGCGACCCTGGAGCGCGTAGGTGACGTCCGCCTTGAGCGCCCGCGCCGGATCGAGTTTCACGATCGGCATCCCGACCGCGGCCTCGAGCTTCTTGACCGTGCCCGAGTCGAGTTCACCGGCTTTGTAGACCAGCCGGGCGACGCGGCGGACCTTCTTCTGATACGCCCGAACCTCCTTCGGTGTACCGGGCTTCGGCTCGGGGATGGCGGTGATCTTGCCACCAACCTCCTGGGGGATGATGCCCGCCGCGATCTTCTCGTCGAGGAGTCGCTTCTGGAGAGCGGCCAGTTCCTCGCTGCGTTCCTTGACCGGCACGGCGGCTCGGTCGTAGCACGTGACCCGCGGCCCGCTGGCGATCAGGCCGGACTTCTCGAGGAGCGTGACGATGTTGGGCTGAATGGCCGGATCCCACCAGTCATTTCCCGGCGGGCCGGAACGGAGAATCGCCTCGACCGCCTTCTGCATCTCGGCGAGCGAAAGCTGCTGCGCCGTCGCGGCCGCCGGTTTCTCGGCCCCCTTCGCGCGGTCGACCACGCCGCCGAACACCGCGAGGAAGAAGGCGACGGCGAGCAGGAACCGCCCACGCAACGTGCGCCGGGCGCCAGCATCCACGTACAGCTTTCGCCGGCCGAACACGAAGAGCAGCAGCGCGACCACTGCCGCGATCACGCCGAGGACAAGGACCGTGATCTTCGACATCTCACTCTCCTGTCGACGATTCGTTTCAGCGATTATACCATTTGCCAGGGCGCGTGGGTGGCCCGGACTTCGTCCGGGTCCGCGACCTGCCCGCCGTAGCCCTGGGCCGCGAACTCGCCGGCCGGCCGAAAGGCGAAGGCGGGAGCGGACAAGAGGAGGATGCGACGTCCTCTTGTCGCCTGTCGGCGACCCCGACAGAGTCGGGGCCACCCCGGGTTGCCCACCTTCTACTACGTGGGCCGGGCGGACAGAAATGTCCGCCCCCACCGCGCCGGGAGTCTGGTTCTCGTGCGGGCGGACATTCCTGTCCGCCGCCCCGCCTACTGAATCCGATATGCCTCCCCGCCGAGCACGACGATGAGCTTCTGGCTGCCGGTGACGTATTTCCCAAGCTCGGGGTGTTTCTTGACCAGCGCGAAGAACGCGTCGCTCCACAGTTTTACGTCCGTGACCTTCGCGGACTTGTCGTAGGCGCTGTCGGTCCAGAGGCCATCGGCCTTCACGTAGAACGTCTTGGACCCGACGTGACGGATGATCTTCTTGACAGCCGTGCGGAGATCCTTCTTGAACTCCGCTTCGGCCTTCTGGCCCGTGAAGCCGCGGTAGGCGCCGCCGTGTCCGCCCTTCCGTTCGATTCCGAGCGTTCGCGGCGCGCCCGCGACCGGCGCCGGGGCCTGCTTCATCGCCTGGATGTCGGCGCTGTCGTGGACGGCGCCCGCGCCGCCTTCCTTCGCCGCGAACCGCCCGCCCGCGCGAGCCCGGTCGGCTTCCAACTCGCGCCGGACCGCGACATCGATCGGTGCGCCTTCCTCGACCACGAGGAACGACGTGTAGGGCGTGAGGATGCCGTGGCGCTTGCCGAGTCGCACGACCTCGTCGACGACCTCCTTCTTCTCGCCGTGCAGGCGAATCTCGTCGAGCAGGAAGGCGACCTTCCGCAGCGCCCACAGCCGGGGCAGGGGATCGTTCGCGGTCGTGTCGGCGAACTTGACGGCGTACGTGAACGTCTTCGCCTCGCCGCCCGCCTTGCCGCTCAGCGTGACCGTGTACTCGCCGGGCTTCTTGAAGCGGCCCAGCATCGTGAGCTGCCCGCCGTGGAAGAGGTCGGGCAGCTTCTTCGGATAGACCTGCTCGACGGCGGCGCCGCCGAACTCGACCGTCACGTCGGAGAGGACGGGGTTCGCGACCTTCGTGTAGAAGGCCGACACCTTGATCTCGATGTCCTCCTTCGGCTTGACGTACTCGCGCGTGCCGTGGTTCTGCTCGGCAAGCAGGTCGAGCAGCTTCGTGTTCACGTCGTACCCGACGCCGAACACGAACAGCCGGCACTTCTTCTGGTTCCCTGTGCTGATGTTCTTGAGGATTGTCTGTACGTTCTGCTCGCCGATGGTCGGATTGCCGTCCGTGAGGAAGATGATCATGGGGACGTTCTTCGCCGACTTGGCGACCTCGAGCGCGGCGAGCAGCGCCTCGTTGAGCGCCGTCCCGCCGATCGCCTTGAGCCCGTCGATATACTCGTCGGCCTCCTTGACCGAGGCATCGGTCCGCTCGACGAACTCCTTTTTGAAGTGCCGCGCCTCGCTGCTGAACGTGATGAGGGAGAACCGGTCGGACTTGTTAAGACTGTGGACGCAGAACTTGAGCGCGTTCCGCGCCTGCTCGATCTTGTTGTCGGCGCTCATGCTGCCGGACGTGTCGCAGACGAACACGATGTCCTTCGGGAGCACCTTGTCCGCCTCGATCTTCACCTTCGGCGTCACGGTCAGGAGGAAGGTTCCGTCCTCGCTCTTCGGCTTGTGGGTGATGACCGACAGCCCGACGTCGCCGGGATCGCGCGAGAAGACGACCTCGACGTCGCGCGTCGGATCGATGTTCTTACCTTCGTAGGTCAGCAGCACGTCCTTGTCGCTCTTGCGGCTGATGTCGAACGGCTGCGTCACCGCGTGCACCGTCTTGATGGGCACGCCGGACTGGAGCGAGACCTTGACGACGAGCTGGCCGATCGTGCCGGCGTTTGGCTTGGCCGACCGGAGCGGATAGTGCAGGCGGACGAGGCCGCCGTCCGACTTGAGCATCTGGGTGTATCGGAGCGCGACCTTCGTCTCCTTGTTCGGCTCCATCGGGAAGATGCGGCACTTGAGCATCTGCGAGCCGATCCACTCGAGCAGCGCCGGGTCCTTCTGGCGGCGGACGATGTCCTCGTAGATCTTCCTCGCCTTCTTGGCGTCGAGCAGCTCGCCCTGCACGAGCTTGCCGTTGACCTCCATCTTGAAGTCCTTGACGGCCGCCTCGGCCGGCAGCGGGAACCAGTACGTGCCCTCGATCCGCCGCGGGTTCGGGTTGTAGAACGTCGCGTTGACCGAGACTTCCGCGACCTGATCCCTGACCTGGATGTCGGCCGAGTGGTAGCGGGTCGTGATCGGCTTGATCGGCGGGGGCGGGGGCACGGGCCGGGGGTGCGGCGGATGGGGCGGCCATGGCGGATGGGGCGGCAGGATGCGGCACGCATAAACATCGCCCGCACAGGCGCTTACGAGCACAAGAGCGGCCAGGGCCACGATAGCGGTTCGCTTCGACATCGTTCATCCTCCCGAAAAGGGGTCACGGATTCTGGGCTTCTGCTTCTGTACTAATAGACGCTCCCCGCCCGGCCCGTGTTCCCGAAAAATCAGCGCTTTTGCGGGTTATTTGGGGCCGTTACAGAAGTGGCTTTTGAGCCTGACAGGCTCGAATTCACCAGCCCAGGGCGAAGCCCTGGGGGAATGTGAGTAAGGCAGGAAAGCCCTGAAGGGGCGATAGAAACTCTATGACGCCCTTGCAGGGCTCGGCTGAAGACGTGTCTGCTACCCAGGGCTTCGCCCTGGGCTGGTGGGCGAGCGTCGCTCGCTTGGCAGTTTGCCTTGGGGCAAACTGCGACGGCAGCAAAGCTGCCGCTGTTGCCCCTTCGGGGCGAGAAGCAGACTCGTTCAACGACCCGATTCGCTGGCCGCCGCGAACAGGCGCTCGGCGGCGGTCTGGCTGATCCGCTGGTACTTCGCGTACGCCGCGGCCGCGGCCTTGCGGACCCGCGCGGGCGGCTGCCCCTTCGCCCAACTGCGGATGATGGCGTCGAGCGTGTACGCCTCCGGCGCCATCAGCCCCGTGGTTGTGATGAGGGGAGGGCATTTCAACAGCTTCAAGTGACTCGCGAACGACTCGTGGCTCTTGCAGGCGAGTACAACCGCGCATTCCGGATTCGGCTGCATTGCGCCCTCTGGGAACCCGAAGATTTGACCGTCCATGAAGCCGTTGTGTCCGATGAAGCACACCATGTCCGACGCGCCTCCGGCGTCGATGCGAAGCGCGTTGCCGCTGTCATTGACCAGCACGTCCGCGTTCATCTGTCCCGCCGCGGCGTGCAGGAATCGGCCGATGCAGTTCTTGATGTACCTCCCGTTCCAGGCGCGCGCGACCACGTAGACCGGCGGCGTGAGCCCGACGCTCTTGAACACGCACTCGTCGAGCGTCGCCCGGTCGTCCATCTCGTCCGCCGCCGGCGTTCGTTTCTCCGGCAGTTCGCGGGGCGTCCAGTGCGGCGAGTTCTTGAAGAACGTCTTCACTCCGTACATCGCGCCCCAGTAGAGGTTGTTGTGCGGGTCTTGGCCGTTGCCGAGTTTCGCGGGCACAGGCACGATGCCCTGATATTTGTTGTCGCACAGCGCGACGAACACGTGCACGACTTTGTACGGCCTCGGGTCGCGCGAGGTCCCGGCGACCGGCGACCTCGGGGCATATCGCAGAAACGCCCCATCCTGCACGAGCACACCATCCTCGTAGCTGTCGCCGCTTATGTCCGACGCCTGCTCGTACGTGCGCATGACGTGCGGCGCCAGCGAAGCGGCCAGTACGACCGTGCCGCTGCAACGATCCACGTCGCGCAGCCGCGGGCTGTTCCTGCGAAGCGTCGCCACGTCGCTCTCGAAGTAGTCTGCCACTTCCGACAGGGGGTATTCGCCTTCCCCCAATTCCGCCACGCGATACCCGTCGCCACCGTGGAGCCGCCCATCGCGGATTTCGTACCTCCGCACCTCGCGGGTCGTCACGTCGCGGACATATGCGGTTGTGTGGTAGTTCGGCACCGCCCGCCACGTCGACAGAGGGATTCTCTTCTCATCGTCCGCGTACCAGCTACGAACGGTCTTTGTCATGATGATGCGCCGCGTTCCGCGATCCCAGCGGATTCCCAGGTCGGCGGAGCCCCAGCCGCTCCAGCCGCTTCTCCCGTGCGATCCGTGATGGTCGCGGAATAGCTCGCGGAATTCACCATCGCTGACCTCGAGGATGACGTGTCCGTCGCTGGTGAAGCATCCGCTGCCTTGTGGGATGTCCGACCAGCGAATCCACAAGAGCCGCCCGACATCGAGCCATTGGACCTTGACAGAGCCGGTGTCCAGACCATACTCATCCGTGTACGAGGAGCCAGGCCGGTTGTGGTGCGTGACTTCCGTTCGTTCGAGAGCGACCCGTGCGCCCAAGTCGGGGAACGTTACGTATGTCTGCCACGACTCGGCCGTCTCACCCGGGCTGAGTGTGTAGCCGGGGTCCGGCTCGACCGGGACCTGCTCGACCTGATACGAGCGGATGGTCTTTCCTGCGGAGCTGCTCGCCTGCGGTTCCGTCCGGTCGGAGCATCCGAGCATACACGACAACACAGCAACGCAGGCCACAAACCGGAACGCGTGTCGTGTTGCGCGCATAACTCCCCTCCGCAGTCTTGATCAACGGGCGTGGCGGCAAGGCCGCTGCGCCGGCCCGGCCAGACAACTGATTACTCTTGCTTGAAGGCACGAGGGTCGGGCTCAGGCGAGCCCGAGGCCACAGACTATTCTAGCAGGGACGCGGCGCGTCTGAGGGCTTTATTCCGGGACAGCGCGCTCGCCAGCGCCGCGTCACAAGCTCACGGTCCCTGTGCTTCTGGCAGCGTTGCCAGGTCACCCTCTTGCGGCCCCGCGGGGGCCGCCCGGACGAAGTCCGGGCCACCCATCAGAGATCATCAGTTCCTGTTCTGGGTGGCCCCGACTGTGTCGGGGCGGCCGAAGGCCGCAAGAGGCGCGTCACGGCGGCAGACGCGTGCTCCGCCGTGTTGAGCGTTCCTTGAAAAGACCACGAGATTGCGTCGCATTCGCTCGCCAAGAGGCGGGAACGGGCTGTCTTCGATGCCTACCGTCCAACGGCGGTGTAGGTGAAGCCCTTCTCGGCCATGTCGGCGGGCTCGTAGACGTCGCGGAGGTCGACCATCACGGGCGCCGCGAGCGCGTCGCGAACGCGCTCGAGGTCGAGGTTGCGGAACTGGTTCCACTCGGTCGCGATGACGACGGCGTCGGCCCCCTCGCACGCGGCGTATTCGTCCTCGGCGCATTCGCCCGTGAAGCCGTTCGCCCGCGCCCGCTCCATTGCCGCCGGGTCGTAGGCGCGGACGCTCGCGCCTTCCTCGATCAGGGCCATCGCGATCTTGAGCGCGGCCGACTCGCGCACGTCGTCGGTGTTGGGCTTGAAGGCGAGCCCGAGCAGGGCGACGGTCCGCCCCTTCAACTCGCCGCCGAGCGCGGCGCGGATCTTCTCGACCATTGCCGCCGGGCGGCGGTTGTTGACGTCGACGGCCGCGCCGACGATGTGTAGGGGAGCGCCGTGCTCCTCGGCCGTCGCCAGGATGGCGCGCGTGTCTTTCGGGAAGCACGAGCCGCCGTAGCCGGGGCTGGGATGGAGAAACTTCGAGCCGATGCGGCGGTCGAGCCCCATCGCTCGCGCGACGCTGTGCACGTCGACGCCGATCTTCTCGCAGAGGTCGGCCATCTCGTTGATGTACGAGATCTTGACGGCGAGGAACGCGTTGGCCGCGTACTTGATGACCTCGGCCGCTCGGCGCGTCGTGCTGACGATGGGCGTCTCGATGAGGTAGAGCGGGCGGTAGAGGTCTTCGAGGATCGCGCGGGCGTGCTCGTCGTCGGTCCCGATGACGACGCGGTTCGGCCGCATGAAGTCCTCGATCGCGGCGCCTTCGCGCAGGAACTCGGGATTCGACGCGACACTGAAGGGGAACTTGCCGCCGGACCGGTCGCGGATGAGGACCTCGACCTTGTCGCCGGTCCCGACGGGGACGGTCGACTTGGTGACGACGACCTTGTAGCCCGTCATCACGTCGGCGATGGAGCCGGCGACGGCCATGACCGAGCTGACGTCGGCGCGGCCGTGCGGGTCCTGCGGCGTGCCGACGGTGATGAAGACGACGAGGTTGTCGCGCACAGCTCCCTCGAGGTCGGTCGTGAACTGGAGGCGGCCGGCGGCGACGTTGCGCGAGACGAGCTGGTCGAGCCCCGGCTCGTAGATGGGCACGCGGCCCTGGCAGAGGGCGGCGACCTTCTTCGCGTCGCTGTCGACGCACGTGACGGACGTGCCGAACTCGGCGAAGCACGCGCCTGAGACGAGGCCGACGTAGCCGGTTCCGACAATGGCGATGTTCATGCGGGCTCCCTTCGTTACCTTGGGCGGAAAAGGCCCATTTATTATATCGGCTGCGGGGGAGGGAAAGTTGCGCACTAAGTGTGACTATCTCAGAACCGTGGCACGGCCATCCCTTCGGCTTCGCCCCTCGACAGACTCGGGGCCGTGAGCGTCGTCGAACGGCTCAGGACAGGCCTCGCGGTGATCCTCCTGGCCGGGAGCCTGTGCTGCGAGATCGACGGCGCTCTTGAGATAGTCACCAGGCGGCAGATTTTGCCGTGGCATGTGGCTTTTTTCCACAACCGTGTTGCCGTGCGGAAATTCGGTAAATGCTTGTGAGACAATGAATAAGGGATTTGCCGCGTGCGACGGGAGCCGATCGACGCATTTTGGCGACGCTGCGGCTCCGCTTTGGCATCGTTAGCCAAGCCCATAACCCATTGAGTTGGAATGGATTATAAATATTCGCCTTCTTGGCGGGGGGCGCGGCACGGGATTTGCATGTAGTTTCACCAGTTGGCTAGACCCTTGGGGCCCTTAAGCGCGGCGTACGCGCGGGGATCGTTCCCCGAGGAGCGTGGCGAGTGTGCGCCCTCGGGCGCCCTCTGGAGGACGGTGCGCAAAGGAACGTTGAGTTTGAATTCATACCAAACTTGGTGTATTATTACGGTAGATGGGCCGGTTGCGGGGGGAGGGAGGACCCCGGTCGGACGCCTTGCGCGTCCCGTCTGTGGGAACCCGCCGGACGCACATGCGGTCCACCGAAAGGATGAGCGACAGTGAGCAAGACTTCTTCCACACCTGAGGGCAACATCCGGTTCGAGCCCCTTGAACCCCGGCTGCTCCTCGACGGTAACGGCCTCGACCTTCTCTCGGCGTATCTGGCGCCGGGCGCCCAGATCGCGAGACCGAAGGCCAAGTCGTACATCCCGGAAGGCGTGCTGGCGTCGTCATCCCGCAAAGAGATCAAGCAGCTCAAGAAGCAGCTCAAAGCTCTGAGGTACACGGGGTCGTCCGAGGCGGCCTATGTCGTCGGCGACTACTCGTGGGTCGGGGACGGATCGGTCGACCCGGCCACGAACCTCTCCGGTCCGCTTGTCAACACCGACGAGTTCATCCGCGACGCTCGCTTCACGGGCGTCGACGGCGCCGGGTATGCCGTCGCCGTTCTGGACACGGGGATCGATCTCGATCACCCGTTCTTCGGCACCCGCATCGTCTACGGTGAAGACTTTGCCGACGGCGACATGGACGCGACCGACGTCCACGGGCACGGCTCGAACGTCGCCAGCATCATCGCGTCGGAGGATGGCACGCACACCGGGATCGCGCCCGCGGCCGATATCGTCGCGCTGAAGGTATTCAAGAACAACGGCAGTGGGCAGTTCAGCTACGTCGAGAGCGCGCTCCAGTGGGTCGTGGCGAACGCCGCGACGTACAATGTCGTCGCCGTCAACATGTCACTCAGCGACAGCGGGAACTACCAGACGCCCCAGGCCCGGTACGGCATCTGGGACGAGATCTCCACGCTCGCGGGCATGGACGTCATTGTCGTCTCTGCGTCGGGCAACGACTTCTACCCCCTTGGCAGCGTCCAAGGCGTGGCCTATCCGGCGGCCGACCCGAACTCGCTGTCGGTCGGAGCCGTCTACGATGCCGACATCGGCGGTGTCGGGTACACGAGCGGCGCGGTCGCCAACACGACCGCTCCCGACCGCGTGACGCCGTTCTCGCAGCGGCACTCGACACTGACCGACACGCTCGCGCCCGGCGCGGCCATCACGGGCGCCAACCAGTCCGGCGGGACGGTCACGATGCACGGCACGAGCCAGGCGTCGCCCCACGTCGCCGGAGCGGCCGTGCTCGCGCAGCAGCTCGCCAACGACTACTACCTCGGGCGGGACCTGACCCTCGCCGAGTTCCGGACACTGCTGAGCACGACGGGCGTCACCGTGAACGACGGCGACGACGAAGATGACAACGTCACGAACACCGGGCTCGACTTCCCTCGGCTCGACATGATCGCGCTGGCCGACGGCATCTTCGACATGAGCACGGCGCCGTTCGCCAACGCGGACGAGTATGTCGTCATCCAGAATCAGGTGCTCAGCGTGCCGGTATCCGGCGTGCTCGAAAACGACCTGGACCCGCAGGACGACTCCTTGACCGCCCAGCTTGTCGCCGACGTCTCCGACGGGACGCTGAACCTGAACCCCAACGGCTCCTTCACCTACGACCCCGGCTCGTTCGTCGGGACCGACTCGTTCACGTACAAGGCGTCTGACACGTCGGAGTTCAGCAACATCGTTACCGTCACGCTGGACGTCAAGCTGACGACCAACGTCGAGATCATCCTCGACAACGCCGGCACGATGGGCCTCACGGTCACGGGTGACTGGACGTTCAGCTCGTTCCGGCCCGGCTACCATGCCGCCGACTATCTGCACGATCGCAACGACGGCAAGGGGGCGAAGAGCGTCCGCTACACGCCGACCCTTCCCGCCGCGGGCGACTATGACGTCTACGTCTGGTGGCCGGGAGCTCCGATCTGGGCGACGAACGCGCCGGTCGACATCACCCACGCCAGCGGCATGGACACCGTGTTCGTGGACGAGTCGACGGGCGGCGGCGAGTGGTATCTGCTGGGGACATACACGTTCGACGCGGGCACGTCGGGCAGCGTGCTCATCCGGACCGACGGGACGACGAGCCACGTCGCGGCCGACGCCGTCCGGTTCGTGTGGGACCCGGAGACGCCACCCGAGCCGGTCGAGGTGATCGTCGACAACGCCGACGGGCCGAGCGTGACGGTGACGGGAGCGTGGACGACGAGCACGTTCCACGCGGACAAGCGCTA
>CAYLQD010000062.1:0-22058 GCA_964385685.1 uncultured Planctomycetota bacterium
CTAGTTCCGGCGCTTCCGCAGCGCCAACAGTGCCACGCCGAAAAGCCCCAGCCCCGCGGGCCTGCCGCGGCGTAGCCGGAGCAACAACAAGAGCACCTATGCGCGGCGACGCCTGCGCACCAGGCCGGCCGCGCCGAGCAGGAGCAGCGCGGCGGAGCCGGGCTCGGGGATGACGGGTGTGCTGCGGCCCGTGATCACGAACGCCAGGTCCAGAGACTCGGGGGGCTGGACGATGGGATCGAACAACTCCAGCCAATTAGCGCCATCCCACCAGACGGCGTCGTCGTTCCAATGATCCCGCGTCGTCTTCCAGCCGAGCTCGACAGGCACCGGCCCGGTGGGTATCGAGACCGTGAGGTCCAGCCAGTAGATGGTGCCTTCCTGCTGGATGAACGGGTCGGTGATGCCCGTGATGTTGGCCTGCCAGATCTCGAAGTGGTCGTTGGGGATGGCAGCGGAGGGCGGCTGAGTCGGGTCGTACCAGCCCTGGTCGCCGGTGCCCCACAGCCGCACCTGGGTATCGGTCAGGGTGAAATCCCGCTCCCAGAGCAAAGTGCCCGGCATGCTGTGGCTTACGCCCGGGACGGCCTTGATATCGGAATGGATGCTCGCATGGACGTTGAGCAGCGGCGGCGGCTGCACCTGGTTGAGCAGATCGTCATGCGACGAGAACCAGAAGTGGATGTCTTCCACGGTCCCGGTCTCGCTGCACTCCCAGTCGTCAGCCAGTATCAGTTGATCGTCAAACTTGACGTCCCAGCCGTCCGGGTCCGGCAACTGGGGCCAATGCATCTTGTGGCCGTCGCCCGGATCCCAGTCAGCTAGCGCGGCCGAACTCAGCAAGACGGCGCACAATGCGGCCGTCAAAACAGTAGTAACAGGCTTCATCGTCAGACTCCTTTATCCTTGTATCGCTAACGTTTCAGAGCACACCGCACATGCGGTGCGCCAGCCAACCACTGTCGACTTGTTCCATAGAACCCCCTTCCCGGTTCAACACGTCTCTGCCTGCGGGCACCACGCCCTCGCGGGGCTCAAGGCCTCGGCAGACGTGAGAGTTCGCCCGAGGCGAACTCCCGACGCCCGCGGCAGTCCGTTCTCATGTGTGCGGGCCTGGAACGCCCGCCTTCGACGAATCCCGGTAACGTGGGATTCGCCCGCACGTCTATCGCCTTCTCTTCCTGAACGCCAGGAGAGCGAGACCGACCATCCGCCTTCGCCCTTCGACACGCTCAGGGCTTCGGCGTGACACGGCCCTAGGCCGGCGGGCCTGCCGCGGCGTAGCCGGAGCAACAACAGAGCGTCTATGCGCGCCGACGCTTGCGCACCAAGCCGACCGCGCCGAGCAGGAGCAGCGCGGCGGAGCCGGGCTCAGGAACGACATCGAGGGCGTCCAGATCGTCGGCCCAGATGTCCTGGTTGCCCCAATTGGGGTTGGGGACGCCCCACGCTGCGCCCGTCCCGCTGCGAACGGTCGCCAGGCCCAGCACCTCGGCCGGCATGAAAATGCCTGGAGGGGTGCCGGGTGGTCCCATCGGCACGAGGATGTCGCCTTCCTCGATCGGAATGCCCCAGAGGGAGTCGAGCGTGCCGATGATGGCCGAGGCGCGCCGGACCGAGTAGAGCAGCATGTCGGTCGGACCGGCTCCGGCGACCCCGACCCAACTGTAGGGGCCCGTGACCGGCTCGTAGACGCCGGTGCCGTTTTCCCAGAGGATCAGGGCGTCGAGGTCATCCTGGTCGCCGGTGCTGAGCCCGAGCATGAAGCCCGGGGCATAGAGGGCTGGCGGGCCGCCGGGCAGCGTCGAGACGAGCACGTCGCCTCCGAAGAAGCCGTTGCCCAGGGCCGTCCCCGTGTTTGCCGGCAGGGCCAGCTCGAGCGGGTCCGGGAACGACGAGTCCAGCGAGAAGTAGACCGGGCCGGCGAGGTCGGCCGCCGAGGTGTTCACGTCGACCGCGTCGAGGTTGTCGCCCGGGTCGGGCGCGGTCGGCGTCGGCGGGTTGGGCTCGATGAGGTTGAGGCCCGGCGCCAGAAACGGCGTGAGGCCGCCGTTGCCGTCGAACACGCCGGCGTTGATCCCCAGCGCACCCGGGGCAATCGGGCCCGGCAACAGCGGGGCCGAGACGTAGACATCGCCCGATGCCTCCATCGCGCCGGCGGCGCCCTCCGTCGTCACCGACGACGGCGGCACACCCGGCAGACCGACGGCGAACTCATCCACCGAGAAGAAGTACTGCGGCAGATCGGTGGGGCCGATCCATTGATCTCGGCCGTACGACAGGGCGTCGACCTCCATGAACCCTACGGGCCCCGGCACGACGCCAAGCCCGACGGCGCCGGCGGGAATGACGACCGCCGGCGGCGGAACGATGCCGGGCAGGACGGGCGTCAGGATGTCGCCCTCCGACACGGCGCCCGCCGTCGGCCCCTGAAAATCAATCGAGAACGTCGGTGCGGCACCGGCCGTTCCGGCGGCCGCAAGCAGCGCGACGACCAACAATACTATTACCTTTCTCATGTTCACCATCTCCTTTCCTTGCCGCTCGGCCCGTTCTCCGGCGCGGCCGCGCGGCCCTTCAGACAATCACATCCCCGGCGCACGGCGCGCCGGGCCTCCCGTGCAACAGCGTCGCTTCTTTGTGCGCGCCACCTCCTTTCCGCGCGAACCGCGCTCCCTCTCCCCGACCCTGACCTGCTTGGTGCCGCCCCACACCAGATGCGGGATAGACGCGGGCGCGTTCGCCCACCGTCCACCGGCGTCCTGAGCGGCGTCTTGCATGCGCGGGCGCGCGAGGCCCGCGCTAGCCCCCGCGCGGCGCCACCCCGTGCGAGCGGGGCGCGAATCCATAGCCCGCCCGCCGGCATCTTCAACGGCCTATTGCATGCGCAGAGGCAATGCGCCTGCGCTTGTTCGTTCACAGCGGGGCCGCGCGGTGTCGCGGCGTACCCCGCGCTCGTCAAGGGCCTCCGCGCACGCAACGGACGCACCGCAGATGGCGTGCCGGGTGCGGCCGTGGCGGAACGCTTCGCCCGCGCCGATCGCTCAGTTGATTCTCACGTGGAAGTTCGCATCCGTGCGGGTGGCCCCCTCCTCTCCGTCCTCCCTGCTCCCGGCCAACAACTCCTAGCGACACAGTAGGAGTAGCAATCTGCGTGCCAAGCGTCGGCGCAATCGGCGCGCGACCCCGCAACCCTCAACAGACGGATGGGTTACACGAGAAAGGAAATCCGAGCAGATCGGTAGGCGTTGCCGGGCGGCAACACTGTGGGCCGAATTCGTTGCCCTCATGCAACGAATCCGGCGACGCATCGCCGGCGCGCACCGCCGGCCGAGGCGGTCGGTACATCTCGGAGCTGGGCGGTGCTTCTTTCCGGGGAAGATGCGTGTGCTTCAGGGGCGATTTGCCGGCGTCAGGCGCGCCACTCGATGGTCCGGGCGCCGGCCGCGACGTTGTTCGACTCGTTCGTCTCGGTGACCTCATCGAGGGCGTCGACCTCGACGAGCACGTTGTAGTCCCCCGGGGCCAACACGGGGACGACGATGTTCTTGAGCGTGACCTTGCCCGACCCGCCCGGCTTCACGTTGATGGCCACGCGGAGCGTCCCGAACTTCGTGTCGGCCCCCTTGTCGAGCGTGCCGTCGGCCGACGCGTAGAAGTTGATCGTGATCGTGCCGGCGGCCGCGACGTTGCCCACGTTCCCGATCTCGACCGTCAGCTTCTTGATCTGTCCGCCCTTGCCGACGCCGGCCCGCACCCACTGCAGGCCCTTCGGCAGCCCAACGGCGCCGGTGAGGTCGCGGGCCGGCTCCTGCCACTCGATGGTCGCGGCGCTCGCGGCGGTGTTGTTGTTCTCGTCCGACTCGGCGACGGCGTCCGTCGCGTCGGCCTCGCCAACAATGTAGTAGGCGCCCGCCGGCAGGTCCGGCGCGCTGAGTTTCTTGAGGCGGCAGGTCTTGGAGTCGCGCGGCCCGAGCTTGAGTTTCACGGTCGCACTCCCGAGCAGGGTGTCGGCCCCTTTGTCGAGCGTCCGGTCGGCCGAGGCGTAGACGTCGACCCGCACCGTGCCGGTCGCGGCCCGGTTGCCCTCGTTCGTGATCACGACCGCGATGCCCTTGAGCCGGCCGTTCTTGCGGTCGCCGGGCAGAACGCGGGCGGCGGACTTCGACGTGTCGACCGTGCAGGTCAGGTCGGGGCCGGCCGCCGGGCTGACGTCGTAACGGCGGACAAGTCCGTCCTTGGCGCCGACGAGGAGGTCGAGCCCGCCGTCGTCGTCGAGATCGCCGATGTCCGGGCGCGAGCGCGGCGTGCCCGGCAGGTCGAGCGCGGCGCCGTCGACGTCGAGCAGGGCGCCGGCGGCAAAGCCCGGGGCCCCGTCGCTGTTCGTATTGGCATAGAAATAGAGCTGGCCGTTCGTGTTGCCGACGAGCAGGTCCTTCTTGCCGTCCTCGTCGAGATCGACCACGACCGGGCTCGACCGGCCGCTCGGGACGACGAGGGGCGAGCCGGCGCTCCAGATGGTCGCCGACATGCGGAAGTCCGGCGCGGTCGGCGTCCCTTCGTTGACGTACACGCGGACGCTGCCCTCGAGGTTGCCGAAAACGAGGTCCCACTTGCCGTCGTTGTTCCAGTCGGCGATGTCGAACGTGACGCGGAGCCCGGCGTAGAGGGTGACCTTGGAGCCCGGCGACCCAACTTGCACCTCGAACGAGCCGTCGAACGTCGGGCTGTTGTCGGCCCCGGTGTTGAGGAAGACCTGGATGGTCCCGTCGGCCAGCCCGACCATCAGGTCCTTGGCCCCGTCGCCGTTCCAGTCGTGCGCCCTCGGGAAGGCGCCCAGGCAGCCCTCGGCGTCGACGGCCAGCGCCGCCCCGCCCGACTGGACGTACGTCCAGGCGCCGAACTGCGGGTTGGTCGGCGAGCCCTCGTTGAGGTAGAGGCGGACCTTACCGTAATCGCGGTCGCCGACGCACGGCCCGCAGTACTCCGTCACCTTCTCGCCGACGAGCAGATCGGTCAGGCCGTCGTTGTTCCAGTCGACGAGCGCGGGGACCGAGTAGGCGGCGACGTCGATGTCCGCGCCGTCGGCCTGCACGGGCCCGAGCGCGGTGTAGTCGGGGACGGCGCCGCTGAGCAGCAGGCGGGGTTCGAGTGGTTCGAACGTGACGGCCGGGCTTGGCATGCTTTGGCGGCTCCGGTCTGAACGGATCACACTCAAGGATACTGGGGAGGGCGTCGCGCTTCAAGAACATTCGCCCGCAGGACTCGCGCTTGACATTTCGGGAAGTGGGGTTATAGTTCTATGTGTTGCATTGGTGTGCATCTTTCCGGCTTGACAGAAAGGAGGTATGACGAATGGCGATTGTGAGTTCGCAAGTCATCTTGGCGTCACGCCTCCCGGGAAGACGCTGCTAAGCTCGAACTCGTGAAATTCGAGCCATAGCGGCCGCTTTTCCGGAGCGGCCGGTCTGTATTCGAGCCGTTGGGCGTGATTCACGTCCGCGGCTTCTTTCATGTCTGCCTCCCATGAAGCCGCGGACCAGGCGTTCGCGGCTTTTTCTCTTGCGCGAGGAAACAGCGATGAATCTGAGCAAGGAACAGTTGGCGGAGATGCTTCGGCACGACGCGTTTCCGCTGTCGTCGAAGTACGATCCCGAATGGGTCATCGAGAATCAGATGGGCCCGAGCGCCCTGTGGCTGACGGAGTCGCTCTGCGGGCTGATGGACCTGCGGCCCGGGATGCGCGTGCTCGACATGGGCTGCGGCAAGGCGATGAGTTCGATCTTCCTCGCGAAAGAGTTCGGCCTGCAGGTCTGGGCGAACGACCTGTGGATCGCGGCGAACGACAACTGGGCCCGCATCCGCGAGGCGGGCGTCGACGACCGCGTCTTCCCCATCCACGCCGAGGCCCACGACCTGCCCTACGCGCACGACTTCTTCGATGCGATCGTCAGCATGGACTCGTACCACTACTACGGGACCGACGACCTGTACCTGATGTGTTTCATCCGGTTCCTGAAGCCGGGCGGGCAGATCGGCATCGTCGTGCCGGGGCTGGTGCAGGACTTCGACGGCCCGGCGCCCGAGCACCTGACGCAGCCGGCGCCCGACGGCAGCCGGTGGTGGGACCCGGCCGAATGCTCGTGCTTCCACACCGCGCCGTGGTGGCGGCGGCTCTGGGAGCAGACGGAGCTTGTCGAAATCGAGCACGCCGATCTGCAGCCCGACGGCTGGCGCGACTGGCTCCGGTTCGAGAACGCGAAGACGGCCGCCGGCAAGAACCCATATCCGAACGAGGGTCTCATGGTCGAGACCGACGCCGGCCGCTACCTCGGCTTCGTCAGGATGGTCGGACGCCGCGGAGGGGCGACATGAACCTGAGCGATCTCGGCTGGAACCCTTTCTGGCAGGACCGGCATCAGCCCTTCGATGCGGATGGCCTTGTGCCGGCCCGCGTGGCGCGGGAGGAGAAGCTGGCCTACCTGGTGCTCTGCGAGGAGGGCGAACTGACGGCCGAGTTGTCGGGGAAGCTCCGCCACAGTGCCACGTCGGGCGGCGACCTGCCCGCCGTCGGCGACTGGGTGGCGATCAAGATCCGGCCCGACGAAAGCAGGGCGACCGTCCACGCTGTGCTGCCGCGGAAGAGCAGCTTCTCGCGCAAGGTCGCCGGCGGCCGTACCGAGGAGCAGGTCGTCGCCGCCAACATTGATACGGTGTTCCTCGTCAGCGGCCTCGACGGCGGACGCGGCCTCAACTTGCGGCGGATCGAGCGCTACCTCGCCGTCGCCTGGGACAGCGGGGCCGACCCGGTCATCGTACTCAACAAGGCCGACGTGTGCGACGACGTGGGCGCGTGCCTGGAGAAGGTCGAAGAGATCGCGTTCGGCACGCCCGTCCACGCGGTCAGCGCCGTGAGTCATCAGGGCCTCGACGGCCTGGGTCCATACCTGACCGGCGGAGCCACGGTCGCGCTGCTCGGCCTGTCCGGCGTGGGCAAGACCACGCTCATCAACACCCTCCTCGGCACCGACCTCGCCGTCTGCGAAGTGCGCGAGGACGACCGGCGTGGGCGCCATACCACGACGCATCGCGAGCTGATCGTCGAGCCAGGCCGTGGCATTGTCCTCGACACCCCGGGCATGCGCGAGTTGCAGCTGTGGGGAAACGAAGAGGGCCTCGGCGCGACGTTCGAGGACATCGAGGCGCTCGCCGCACAATGCCGTTTCAGCGATTGCGGGCACGGCACCGAACCTGGTTGCGCGGTGCGGCAGGCGCTCGACGACGGCACCCTCGCACCCGCCCGATGGCAGAGCTACGTCAAACTCCAGAAGGAGCTTCACTATCTCGAACGCCGCCAGGATCACAAGGCCCGGGCGATCGAGAGCGAGAAGTGGAAGAAGATCGCGATTGCACGCCGGGCGCTGACAAAGGATACACAGCGCAGAAAGGGGCGGAAGTAGTGACCCGCGACCGAGTCAGTTCGCTGTGGTTCATCATCACCTCGGTCTTGTCGTAAGGGATAGGACTATTGAGCGTGACGCAGCAGTGCGGTGCGCGGGGACGGGGGCCCGACGCCGCGCTGTGCCGGGCCGCGGTAACGTGCCGCGGCGTGTGGACCCCGGAAGCGCCGGCCCGCGAGGCCGGAGAACGTGAACCGGACGCCCCCGGACGTGAAAGGAGGTGCACTATGTCGTGTCAGTTGAGAGGGCTGGGCGGGTAGCCGCCGACGGGCGGCGATCCCGCCCGGCCTCCGGGTGGGCCGGGAAACCGGCCCACCCACTTTTGAACGGTCGCTCCGACGCAGGAGCGGGCCCAAAAGGATCGGCAAGTCCCAGCCCACGGCGTCAGCCAGGGGAAAAAACAAGAACTAAATGTCCCCAGGGCTGGCGCCTGGGCCATATTGCCGCATCCATCGGGCCCGCGCGCGGTCGGCGGCGTTCGTGTTTGCTTTTCACGGAATGATGGGGCAGAATATGGGTGTTGGACCGCCGGCCGCTGTGGCCCGCGGGGTCAACGTTATATGCCTTAATCGGAAGGAGTCCTGCCATGTCAGAGAATACCCGCGCAGACGATGAAGTGCGTTCCGGCCTGCCGCCGGACTGCCAGAGCGAGACGCTCGGCGTCGCGTTCTTCGATCTCTCCAGCATCCCGCAGTGGGCGTCGCCGGACGACGACGAGCGCGTCGCGAGTTTCTTCCAGGCGTTCTATGCGCTCGCGGCCGAGCGCATCGGCGACGCGGGCGGGCGGATCGTCAAGCTCATGGGCGACGCCGGCCTCGTCGTCTTCCCGACCGACGCCGCGGAGGGCGTCATCGTCGCGCTATGCGAACTCGCGCCGGAGGCGCGGGCCCGCGCCGCGGGGTTCGGGCTCGACACGTGGCTGAACGTGAGCGTGCACGTCGGCCCCGTGCTTGCCGGCAACTTCGGCCCGCCGGGCGCCGAGCGGTTCGACGTCATCGGCAAGACCGTCAACATCGCCGCGCGGCTCGGGCGGCGCGGCGTGACCCTCTCCGCTCAGGCGTTCCGCTGCCTGAGTGAGGACGGGCGCAAACGGTTCGACAAAATCATGCGGCCAATCACGTACCGGTTCCGAGGGTAGAAAACCAAGGGGGACGAGAATGATCTGCTATCACGGAACAACCCGCCGCCGTGCGGAGAGAATCTGCCAGAACGGATTTCTCCCGCGCAAACCGTCGCGGCGGGTCTGGTTCGCCAAGGGGCGCGGCTATGCGCTCCGCCGCGCGCGGCAGCAGGCGCACCGCAGCCGCGACCACGCCGTCGTGCTCACCTGCGACATCAACCTCCCCGACCTTCGCCGGCGGCTCGGCAAGGGCCGGGTCTTCTACAAGAACGGCATTGTCGCCGTCAACGGGCCGGTCTCGACGAGCGTGCTCCTGACGTACACCGGCTGGGGCGACCAGCCCAGCTCGCCCGCGGAACTCGCCAAGTGGCTCAACCACATCCTCCGCCTCAAGGCGTGGAAGGGCATTGGCCGCAAGCATCCGGGCGTCCAGCGACTGTCACGCTGGGTCGTCAACCGCCTCGCGTGCGAGCCGCGGCGCCGTATCCGGCCGACGGAGATGCTCGACCGCGCGCGGCAGTGGCTGCCGGAGTTCCTCGAAGGCGTCGAGATCGACCCCGATACGCTGCACGCGCACTACAAGATGAAGCTTGCCGACATCCGGGCGCCGGAGCCCGAGCCGATGCTTGATCCGCTCGACGAGGAGGCGCTCGCGCTGCTCGGCGACGCGAAGCCCCGGCGGCGGGTCCGCGGGCTCGAGATGCTCGGCGAACTGCGCGACCCGGACCTGTTCGATTGGTGCGCGATGTTCCTCAACGACCGGTCGGTCAACGTGCGCGTCGCCGCGCTCCACGCGATGCTCCGCTGCGAGCAGGGCGACGCGGCGACGCTCGCGCCGCTGGCCGCAGACGAGAACAAGCGCGTCCGTGGCGCGGCCATCGCGGCGCTCGCCGCGCTCACGGGCAACAAGGCGCCGCGCTGGTTCCGGCGCGGACTGAAGGACCCCGAGCCGTGCGTGCGGCTCGAGACGGCGACGCAGCTCCCGCGGCTCGACCCGACCGAGCATCATCGGATCTTCGACCTGGCGCGGTACGACCCGAACCCCGATATCGCACGCCGCGCCCAAAAGCTCATCGCGGGCAAGGGGTTCCCGAGGGCCTCGTTCCGGCATGACGGGTGAGGTGCGTGCGCTTCGTTGATGAGAGAGAGCCTTCGCCGAGCCTGTCCTGAGCGAAGCCGAAGGGCTCAGGATGAGAACCAGTACGGACGGCCGCATGTTGCTATTCTGAGCGAAGCGAAGAATCTCTCTTCTCCGCCTTTGCCTGGGTATTCAACGAAGCAAGGTGCGTGTGGGGTCCTCGCGGGCGCCGGTTCTCACGCGGGCCCCGTCGTGTCGTCGCCGCCGGCCTCGAGTTCCCGCACGAGGTCCTGCTCATCCAATTCGGTCAGCTCGCGCTGGATCGTTCGCCGCCACGTTCGCGGCATGGGCGCAAGCAGAACGCGGGCCTGCCGGAGTTCGCCGACGGCCTGCAAGGACTTGAGCGCTCCGACCGCCTGGGCTCTGTCCTTCTCCGCCTTGCCCGGGTCCTTCCGCCGCCCCGCGATCAGCAGCTTCTGGAGAGCAAAGCTCGCCGGGCTCGGAACGCGCACGTCGATGTCGCCGAAACGCATCGCTACGGCGCTGTCCGCGAGCAAGTTCATGAAACGCAGGGGCTGCGCGTTGATTCCGAGTTCCGGCACGGGCCGCGGCTTGTTTCGCCCCCGTCCGTGGTCCGGCGCAGGGAACTCAAGAATGAGTTCCGGATGCTGGAGAACGATGTACCCCTCGGTTCCCCTGTAATCGGCGACGAACCCGAGATCTTTCAGGTAATCGGGAAGATCGATCGCGCGGGAACTCGACACGGTCCGGCACCAGGAACTCGATGTCACGGGTCCGGATCGCCGGGAGATGGCTCTGGCTCCCGAAGTGCTTCTCGTAGACCGGCAGGCACCAACTTCCGACGAGGATCAGCTCGTCGAGTACGCCGGCGTCCCGCAGGCGCCGCAGGACCTGGAGGCAGAAATCATACGTCTTCTTTTCCACGCAGCGCCCGCTCCAGAAAACGAATCTGCTTGTTGAGTTGCGAAACGGCCTGGCGATACTTCGCCCTCGACCTCTTCGCCTCCGCGTACTTGTTCCGCTCCCGCTCGGGGACGGACTTGCCCTTGTAGACGGACCGGACCTTTCCCCCCTCGCGAAACACGAGGTAGTAATACTCGTGCCCCTTGATGTTCCGCTTGACGAGGGCGCCGCGGGGCAGTTTCGCTACCACCCGTTCATACCGCTTCTTCATGCGGAGCGAGTTCCGCAGCTCTTCTCTGAGAACGCTCTTTATGACCATCGGTCCCTCGGCTCGTTACTATACACACCATGCCTTATTCTATCCTGTATAGTAACGCCTTGTCAAGGACGCGTTACCATACATCGTCCGCCAAATCATCAGGTGTATAGTAACGAGGTCATCTCCCCGGATACGCCCAGCCGCCCGTCGCGCAAGGCCGCACGCCGCCCCGAGACCCGCGCGGTCGGCGGCGGTTACAGGGACATCTCCCAGGCCGTCAGGCCGGTGGCCGACGCGTCGGCCTCGCGGGCGATGAACGTGATCCTGCCCGTCGGGCCGCAGGTCTGGTAGGTCTGAACCAGCAGGTCGTCGACGTACAGTTCGAAAAAGTCCAGCCGGGCGAGCAGCCGGAACGCGTGTTCGGTGTCGGGGTCGAGCCCCGTAACGGTCGCGCACCCTCTGCCGGCCACGTCCATCGAGCGGAAATCGCAGTCGCCGCTGTCCGTCGGCGTCAACTCGCCGACGTGTGTCTCGCGCATCGTCGGATCGCCGACACCGAGCAGGATCGCCCGGTCGGCCGGCCCCGAGCGCTCGAAGGCAAAGCCGACCGCAGCACGCTCGCCTCGCGGCCTGGCGCGGACGCGCCCCTCGATGATGATGCCCCTGTCCCGGTCGAACCGCTCCTTCAACTCCGCCACGCCCCATCCGTCTGCTGTGAGTTCGGCCGCGTCCTGCGCGAGTTCGCGGCCCTTGAGAGCTTCGTTCTCGGCCCACCAGCCGAGGCGAAGGTGGCCGTCGGTGAAGACGGGCTTCCGCATCGGCAGCATGCAGATGCCGGAGTCGGGATGCGACGCGTAGTTGGAGATGAGGAGTTCGCCGCCCCGGCCGCGGCACCACGCGGCCAGCCAGCCGCCGGCGCCCATGTTGTCTTCGTTCGACGACGCCCCGCACAGCCGGAAGGCCTCGGCGTCGGCCCGGAACGGCCCGGTCGGCTCGTCGGCGATAAGGGTGAACATCGCGTACCCGTCGTGGCCTGCGTAGCCGTCCGTCCCGCCGATGAGGACGCACTTTCCGCCGATCCGCTCGCATCCGCCGTACTCGAAGTGGTCCCGGACGGGCACGTCGCCGAACTCGAACGCCGCGGGCGGCACGACCTCCCACGTCCGGCCGTCGGGCGACTGCATCATACCGGCGCCGGGGCCGACCTCGGGCTTCGGGACCGAGACGACGTGGCCCCAATAGCCCGCCCCGGGATTCCCTTCCTCCTTCGGCAGGATGTACATGTGGTCCCACCGCCCGGGGCGAATGTACCAGCGTTCGTCGGGCTGTGTGCTGTCGATGTACGTCCACTCCCTGAGGTCGGCCGACTCGTAGAACCGGAGCGTGTCCTGGCCCTCGGGCCGCTGGACGCCGTGGTCCATGATGAATCGGTCGCCGCACCTCCCGACGAAGCACTTGAAGAACTTGCTGCCCCTGTCTATCTCGCGCTCCTCGTTGACGACGGCCTCGTCCCGCCAGTGGACGCCGCCCTCCGACACGGCGAGCAGGCAGTGTTGCGCGTCGAGGCCGTTGGGGCCGTCCTTGTTATACATCATGAACGCGTGGTACTTCCCCTCGTGCCACAGCACGGACGGGTCCCACATCGAGCCGGTCGCCGGCTTGTAGATCATGTCGGCGTCCTCTACTGGAGCATGCGATGACAATGGCGCGCGTGTCGACAGAGGTCCTTCGCTTCGCTCAGGATGACACGACAAGATTGCCCGGTCTCAGCTCTTGTCATTCTGAGCGTCAGCGAAGAATCTCTCAGTCCGCCAATGCGAGCCCTTGGCTTGGCGTCCTCAGTACGGATTCGTCGGCATCATGTCCCAGACGTTGATGTTCGCCGCGTTCGCGGCGCCGCCCTTGGCGTAGAGCGACAGGCCGCTCGAATCGCCGCGCTCGGGATAGACGCGCCTCGACAGCACGAGTCGCCCGTCGTTGGCGAACACCTCGACGATGGACCGGTCGACGAAGATGCGCAGCCGCAGCCCTTCGCCATCGGCGAGCTTGAGCGGGGCCGACTCGACCGACTTCTTCGGCTGGCTGATGCCCGAACGGTTCGTGTCGATCTTGAGCGTGCCCTCGGCCGCGTCGTAGCCGACGACGGTCTCTTCCTCGTTGTCCGGCGAGACACACACCTTGACCCCCGCCTCAACAGAGGCGCCCTCGCCCGCGGCGACCGGCTCGAACTCGACCTCCAGCTCGAAGACGTTCTTCTCGACCGCGTCGAACGCGATCCTCGTTTCTCCGTCGGCGGGGACGGCCACGCCGGAGAGCGACGTCGCGTTGTAGCGGAGCGCCTCGAGTTCCTCGGCCGGCGTCATGATCATACGGTTGTCCGCGCCCAGCTCCATCACGCGCGGCAGGCCCATCGTGCCCGACCAGCCCGAGGCCTGGCGCACGGCGTCGTCGCGGCTGTCGAACACCCACGTGAACAGGATCCGCCGGCCCTGGTCGTCGGTGTGGCTCTCGGGCGCGAAGTACTCGTTGTCGGCGAACGTCATCATCTCGTGATACTCGGGGTGGAGCTGCTCGTCCTTCCACTCGCCGACGTAGTAGCGGCAGCCGAGCCGGTGCGAGATGCAAACCATCACGCCCTTGCCGTCGAGCATGAAGAAGTCGGGACAGGAGATGTCCTCGTAGAAGTCGACCCCGGGGTACGCTTCTGCGAGGAACGGGCCGCACATCTCCCAGTGTTCGAGGTCCGTCGACTTCCAGACCGTGTTCTTCTTACCGCCGAAAACCGCGTAGTAGGTGTCGCCCTCGATCCAGCCGCACGGGTCCCACGACTGGTAGTCGACCTCTTCCCCCTCCGGTGCGTTGGGGACGATGGGATTGAACGGGAACTTGTGCCATTCGTCGAGGTTCACGTCGTCGCTCCACGCGAGGCAGTTGCCCTGGCCGCAGCCGTGGTAGAGATAGATGACGCGGCTGCCGTCCTTGTCGACGAACCCGTTGCCGCTGAAGATCCCGTTCTCGGGGCTGTCGTCGGTCGGGAAGAGGCAGGGCGGGTGGTGGCGCCAGTGGAGCAGGTCTTTGCTCGACGCGTGGCCCCAGTAGTGGACGCCGCGCTCCTGATAGATGTAGCCCATGTGGTGGCGGCCCTTCCAGAAGATGTTGCCGTTCGGGTCGAACGGCCCGGCCAGCCCCTCGGGGCAAACGAAGTGGTATGTGGGGCGGTACGGGTCGGCGAGCATCTTCAGGCGCATGTGCCGCGCCGAGTGCAGCTCGTCGTCCGAGATCGTCCGGTCGCTCGCGTCAGCGTATTCGCCAATGCTGCACCCGTCCTGTTTGTCGGCCATTGTCCTGCTAGCTCCTTTGCACGAGTGACGCGAATCGCGTCTCACCGCCGACGCGGTGTCATCCAATTCGACGGGGAATCTTATCGGTGGGGTCTCGCGGAGTCAACCACGGCCCGCGGGGGGAGTCGATACCCTCGTTGTGGGGTACTTGCCGGAAAGCCGGTACAGCCAGCGAGTGGCAGTCCCGGTTTTCCGGCCCCGTGGCGCGTGAGTGGCGGCGAAAAACGGGGACTGGCACCAGCGAAGCGACCCTGAGCTTGTCGAAGGGGAGCGTAGACGTGCCTGTACCCGCTTTTCGCCCACGTAACGGGTATCGACTCCGCCGGGGGCAGCACTACGCGCAGTCGTAAAGCGCCGCGAACCGCCGGGGCTTGTCTTTCCGCTCGAGAAGCTCCTCGATGTGCCGGACGGTCTCCGGGGTGAGAAGCGTGTCGGAGCAGATGTTGCAGACCTGAGCCGGCACGTTCTGAAGAACGAGTACATCGCTCCCGCGCTTGACGGTGTGGACGATCACCCGGTCTTCGTATTCGCCGGGACAGCCCTCAATGCTGCATTTCATTTTGCCGGTCCTCTTTCGAACGGCGTGGTCGGCCTTGGCGAGCTTGCTGCCCGCGCCGGGCCCGGCGACCGCTCACCCCGCGGCCAGCAGGGCTTCCTGAGCTTTCTTGGGAAGCCGCACGGGAACGAAGTAGGACTCAGGATAAAGGTAGTCCTCCCCAGACTCGTCCACGACGCGCACGTAGCCGTCCCGCGCGGCGCGCGCATCAGGCAGGACACGATAGACCTTCTGGACCTCCAGGTCCTCGCAATCGTCGTTCCGAATGCAGAGGGCAAACTTGGGCTCGTTCGATGTCTTGGTCATCTTGCTCAATCCAGGAAGCGCTTGATCTTGGTTTCAATTGTCCCGTGCTGATGCGCAAATAGCAAGCCATCTTGCTGAATCGCAGGATCATTCAATTGCGGGCCTCGGGCGCTGCCCGTTCCTGATGGATTAGGAGAAGGTCGCGGGTGCCCCAAAGGGGCCAGATTGAATAGCCTGGGGCAACGCCCCAGGAACCGGTGGGCCATCACCGGAGCCCTGTAGGGGCGGCATAGGTGCACCGGATTCGATCTCGCCCCTACAGGGCTCTCTTCTTTCACGCCGGACGGCACCCAGGGCGTTGCCCTGGGCTATCACATCACGCCCCTTCGGGGCTCAAGAACCACGGCGCCCGCGCAGACGCACCCGAGAATTGGATCACCCTGGCTAAATCGCCGGGCCCACCGCGCAAGCCGACCTCAGCCGGCCCCGCTCATCTCGACGAACTTGGCTTCGCTGATGACGGCGACGCCGAGCGATTCGGCCTTGGCGAGCTTGGTGCCCGCGCCCGGGCCGGCGACGACGTAGTCGGTCTTCTTACTCACGCTCGACGATGCACGTCCGCCGAGCGCCCGCACCCTCTCCTCGGCCTCGGTGCGCGCCATCTGCTCGAGCTTGCCCGTGAAGACGAACGTCTTGCCCGCGAACGCGTCGCCCTTCGGCGCGGGCGCGGCCGACTCCGTCAACGCCCGGAGCCCCGCCTTCTTCAGCCGCTCGATCACCGCGCGGTTGGACTCGTTCGCGAAGAACTCGACGACCGACTGCGCCACGATCGGCCCGACCTCGTCGATCTCCTGCAGCTCCTCGGCGGAGGCGTTCATCAGCGCGTCGATGCCGCCGACGTGTGACGCGAGGACATCGCTCACGTGCGCCCCGATGTTCCGGATGCCGAGCGCGAACAGGACCCGGGCGAGCGGCCGTTCTTTGCTCGCTTCGAGCGCCCCGAGCAGGTTCTGTGCCGACTTCTCCGCCATCCGCTCCAGCCCGGACCAATCGTCGAGCGCCCGGTCGTAGAGGTCTGCGGGATCCTTGACCATCCCGGCGTCGACGATCTGCTCGACGAGTTTGGCGCCGAGCCCGTCGATGTCCATCGCGCCCTTCGATACGAAGACCTCGATCGTGCCCTTGAGCTTCGCGGGACAGGCGAGGGTCGTGCAAAACACGACGGAGCCACCGTCAATCTCCTCAAGCGACTCATTGCACTTGTCACACGCCTCGGGAATGCTCTTCGCGCTCCGGCGTTCCAGGAATCGCTCGCACCCGCGTTTCCTGCACCAGAAGTGCCGGTAGCCCGGTGTCCGCTCGCGCTCTATCGGCCCGCCACACGTCGGGCATGTATCTGGCATCGCGAACGTCTTTTCCGTGCCCGTTCGCTTTTCGACGACGGGCATCACGACCTCGGGGATGACGTCGCCCGCGCGCTGAATGACGACCGTGTCGCCGATGCGGATGTCTTTCCGCGCAATCTCGTCCTCGTTGTGGAGCGTCGCCCGCCGAACCTCGACGCCGCCGACGCGTACCGGCTCCAACTCGGCGACGGGCGTCAGCGCGCCCGTCCGGCCGACCTGGACCGTGATGCCCACGAGCGTCGTCGTCTCCTGCCGCGGGGGGAACTTGCACGCGATGGCGTAGCGTGGGCTGCGCGACCGCACGCCCAGCTCGGTCTGCTGCACGAGCCGGTTGACCTTGAGCACGACGCCATCGACCTCGTAGGGCAGGTCGTCGCGCCGGGCCATCATCTCGCGGTAGTAGTCGAGCGCCTCGTCGAGCGACCGGCACACGCGCCGCTCGCGGACGGTTCGCAGCCCGAGCGATTCGATGAAGTCGAGCGAGTCGGCGTGCGTCTCGAACGAGGCCCCGTCGACGCGCCCGATCCCGTAGAGGAAGATGTCGAGCGGGCGTTTGTCCGTGATGCCGGGATCGAGCTGCCGCAGGCTGCCGGCGGCGGCGTTGCGGGGGTTGGCGAAGAGCTTCTCGCCCGCGTCGGCCTGGCGGCGGTTCATCTCCTCGAACCGCTCCTTGTCCATGTAGACCTCGCCGCGGACCTCGACCAGAGCGGGCACCGTGGCGTTCCCGTGCGCCCGAAGGCGCAGCGGCACCGACTTGATCGTGCGGATGTTGAGCGTCACGTCCTCGCCCGTCTCACCGTCGCCGCGCGTCGAGCCGACGGCCAGCGCGCCGTTTTCGTAGACGAGTTCGACCGCGAGGCCGTCGAGCTTCGGCTCCGCGGCCAGCTCGATCTCCGCGTCCTCGCCGAGCTGCCGGACGAGCGGCTCGAAGAACCGCTCGCGGATCTCGTCCTCGTTCATCGCGTTGTTCAAGCTGAGCATCGGGACGGCGTGGCGGACGGACGGGAAGTCCTCGGCCGGCGCGGCGCCGACCCGCTGCGTCGGCGAGTCGGGCGCGATCAGCTCGGGGTGCTCGGCCTCGAGCGCCTCGAGTTCGCGCAGCAGGCGGTCGTACTCGGCATCGGCGACCTCCGGGTCGTCGAGGACATAGTATCGGTAGTTGTGGTGGTTGATTCGCTCGCGGAGCTTCTCGGCTTTCTTCGGCGGGTCCATATGACTGCTGCGCAGGACGAATCGTCCTCGTTCTCGTCCTCCTCCTCGGCCTCGAAGCGTGTCGCCCTTTCAGGGCTCTCGTGCGCGACCCGCACTTTCCCAGGGCTTCGCCCTGGGCTGGTGGATGTCGCCCTTTCAGGGCGGACGGCGGGGGTCTATTTCTGGCTGGTTTCCTTTGCCGCGTCCGCCCGCAGGGTCTTGATGGTCCGCAGGTCGCGGATGGCGAAACCGTGCTCGTAGAAATTGACGACGCGCTGCTCGAGGCACTTCTTCATCAACGCCTCGGCCTCGTCGAGTTTCTTGTCGGCGAGGTGGCACGCGCCGATGTAGTAAGTGGCCTCGCAGAGCTGCTGGCGCCGCGTCTCGGGATCGTCGTCTTTCGCGAGTTCATAGACTTCCTTCTCGGTCATCTCGCCGGCGAGGTAGCGGACGACGGGCGCGATCCAGTCCTCCTGGTCGAACGTCTTGCGGAAGCCCTTGATGAGCTTGTCGGCCTCGGCGCGGCGGCCGAGTTTCCGGAGCACGATGCACGACCAGATCATCGGGTATTCCTTGTCGTCGCGGTTCGCCGCGGCCTTCGTGTAGGCGTCGAGGGCGCGGTCGAGCTGGCCGAGGACCTCGTAGCTGCAGCCGATGGCGGCATAGGCGCCGGCGAGGTTGCGGCCGCGTTGGAGCGCCGCCCGCGCGTCGGCGAGCGCCCGCTTCCCGTCCCCGAGCGCCCGATACACGCTGCCGCGGCGCGCGTAGCCGGAGGGTCCGTCGGGCATCATGCGGATGAGGCGCGTCAGGTCGGAGGCGGCGTCTTCATACCGGCCCGCCCATTCGTAGGCCTCGGCCCGCACCGAGTAGGAATCGGCGGAGCGCGGGGCGCGCTCGACCACCACGTCGGCCTGTCGCACCGCCTCATCGATGTCGAGCACCTTGAGCAGAGCGGCGATGTACTGCCTGCGGTAGGCGAGATCGGCCGGTGCGGCGTCGACGGCTCGCGCGGCAAAGCGCACGGCCCGGTCGTATTTCTTCAGCCCGAGGGCCTGCACGGCCGACCGGATGTTGAGCGCGGGATCGCCCGGCGCGAGGTCGGCCGCGCGGGCGATGTCGGCGTACGCGGCGTCGTCGTCGCGGAGCGCGCGATGGACCTGCGCCCGGTGCACGAGCGCGGGCACGTGGTTCGGGTTGATGGCGAGCGCGCGGTTGAGCAGGTCGAGCCGTTCGTGCGCGGTCTTGGCGTGGTGGGCGCGGGCGTTGTAGTCGTCGGCCGTGGTCCCGGTTGCTCCGTCGGCCGCGCCGGGCCAGACGAGGCACAGGAGCAGGGCAGCGGGCACTCCCACTTTCACGGGCCTACCTCCAGTCGATCTGCCGGGCGAGTTCGGCCAGGGCCATGCGGAACTCCCAGCTCTCCCGCCCCGCGGCGCGGCCGAGCTGGACGGATTCCGCGAATGCCGCGCGGGCCAGGTCTTTCTTGCCGGCGGCGAGGTGGACGGCCCCGATGTAGTAGTGTGCGCGCGACGTGCGGAGCTGCTGCACCGGCTTCTCGGAATGCTCGGAGAGCTTCAGGAAGACCTTGGCATCGAGTTCGCCGGCCACGAACCGCGCCGCCGCGTGCTGCCAGTCGGCCGGCCTGGATTTCGCGACGTAGGCCTTGAGCCGCTTGGCGGCGTCAGCCTTCTTGCCGAGGCGCGCCTCGACCAGATAGAGGTTCGCGTGGATGATGGGCGACTCGTCCGTCGCGACGAGCGCCCGGAAGTCGGCCGCGGCCGGTTCCCACTTGCCGGCGCACGTGAGCGCGAAGGCGTGTTCGAGGCGCCAGAACGGGCCGAGAGCCGTCAGCTTCCGCTCTTCCATCAACGTGGCGTACTCGGCGGCGGCCTCGTCGTATCGCCGGAGCGCGCAGAGCGAGCCCGCCAGGCCCTCGTGCGCCTGCCAGAGCTTCGGGTCGGCCTCGAGGGCGTCGCCATAATCGCCGACGGCGGTCTCGTGGTCGCCGCTGGCCGCGTGCGCGAACGCGCGGTAGCGGAGCGCGGCCGCGCGATCGGCCGGCGTGCCGGCCACGGCAAGGAGCCGCGTGAAGTCGTCGATCGCGCGCTTGTAGTCGCCGGCGAGCGAGAAGATGATCCCGCGGCTGCGCCGGGCCTGGACGTGATTGGGGTTGGCGCCCAGCGCCCGCGTGAGCAGGATGATTCGCTTGGCGCGGTCCGACTCCTTCATCGCGAGAGCGACGTACTCCTCGGCGGTCTTGCCGCCGACGCGCAGGCGCTCGACCTCGACCTTCGAGAGGTGGTATTCGAACATGCTCGGCTCGCCCGCGCCGACGCAGGCCTGGAACGAGACGCCGGCGTTCTTGTTGGCCCCGTTGACGAGGTGGCGCGCGCCGATGTAGTACTGCGCCCGCGCCATCCGCCGGGCTGTCAGTCTCTTGTTGCGCGCGCGCGACTTGGCGACGAACTCGTCCTCGTTAATCAGGTCGGCCAGGTGCCAGAGGGCGAGGTAGGCCCAGGTGTGCGGCCGTTCGGCGTCGGCGTATCTCCGGTACGTCGCTTGCGCGCGGGCGAGCAGCTCGCGGTCGGCGTCGGTCTTGTTGCCGATGCGGCAGGCGACGAGGTAGAGGCCGATGAAGGCGCTCGTCTTCGTGTCGCCCGAGCGGAGGAGCGTGAGCGCGGTCTGGAAATCCTCGGCGGCGGCCGTCCACCGGCCGGCGCAGACGGCCGCGTAGGCGCGGCGCAGGCGCCACTCGCCCCGCCGCTCGCTCCCCGTGTCGCCCGTCCGGCCGATATGCCGGTCGAGGATCGTCTGGTAGTCTTCCATCGCCTCCGGATATCGGCCGAACTTGAAGTAGGCGCTGGCCCGTTCGGCATAGAGTTCGATGGTCGCCGGGCTGTGTTCGAGCGCCGACGTGTAGCTCCGGATCGCCTCGGCGTAGCGGCTGTTCAACTCGAGCGCGCGGCCGCGCCAGCGCTCGATAATGGCGACGTCGCGACGCTGGACGCTGAGGATGCGCCGCCGTACCTGGGGCACGAGCCGCTCCTTCTCGGACAGCTTGCTCAGCGCGCGGGCGTGGTCGTCGAGCGCCTTCTGGTGAAGGGCGTCGTAGTCGGCCAGCGCCTCGTCCATCTTCTTCTGCAGCGCATACACCCACGCGCGGCGCAGGCGCGCCTCGGCCAGGTCCGGGTCCTTGCGGACCGCGAGCGTCAGCAGCCGCTCCTCCTCCGCGATGGACGGCGCGGTTCGCGACTCCGTCAGGTATTCCATGGCCGTCTTGCCGCACCCGGTCAGGGTTCCGGCGAGCAGCAGCAGGCCGACAAGGCGGACGGCCGCACGGCGAGTCTGGTCAGGCCACATGGGCTCCCCCGGCAGATCGGGTCCAGGGACGGTTCTCCATCATCATAAGCCGCGCGCGAGCCGGTGTCAATCGGCGATGGCGCTGCCATTTCCTCCGTACCGCAGAGCGCGATAGAGAGAGGGAAATGGGAAAAAGGGAAAAAGGGGAAGACGCAAAACGGAAAACGGGAAACGGGGAAGCAAGACGACCGCCCAATCTTATCCCCGAGTGTCGTCACTACTCCATCCGGGTCATCAGATAGTAGACGAACCCGCAGTCCTTATCCTCCGGGTTGGCCCCGAGGTACTCGATCGCCTCGACCCGCCAACCCGCTGCCATTGTGGCTGTGCCGTGTCTTCTCGGGACGCCGCCCTTATGGTCCAGGCTCTTCTCCTCCTGAGCCGCGATGGCCCGGTCGATCACGTTGTCAACCCCTTCGGCCAGCGCTGCGGCGGACCTTCGACAAAACCGCGCTGGCGCACCGAATGCCTCGCTCCCGGAACGGAACGGCCCGCTAACTCGGAACGAGAGCATAAATAGACGTCCCGCCGGGTCTACCACGATCACCGCCGACAGCCGACACTCCCCGCTCGTGTGGCGATACGTCACCATCTTTCCGCCCCCAACCGTCTTTTCCTTTTCGAAGCGCCAGCCATCCTCCTCGAGAGATCGAAAGATACCGGCTGCCGTCATCTCGTTTATCGCGGGGGGCCGGGGTCGGCTTGCGTAGACCCATGCCGCGACCACGGCGATGACGAGAACGGGGACCACGCAGACGCCGATCTTGACGCGGCGGTCGGTCCACGAGAGCGGCGACTTCACGGGCAGCGGCTTGTTCTTGTCGCCGCGGCTCGGATTCTCGACCGGGGGCGGCGACTCTCCGATGCCCAGGAGAGCACCGCCGCACTCCTCGCACCAGCGCTCGCGGCTCGGGAGCGCGTGGTGCGTCTCGACCTTGTGTCCGCAGTTCGCACAGACGTACTTCATCGCGGCTTCCCCCAGCGGAGCATTTTACTGGTTAGCGTTCATCCGCTGGTCCGGTGATGGTATTTCCATTGTCGATACTCGGGCCTCCACTTTCTTGACAGGTGGGTATCCCCTTATCTCAACCAGCCCCTACATCTTGTGTGGGATGGACAA
>CAYLQD010000063.1:0-22031 GCA_964385685.1 uncultured Planctomycetota bacterium
GGCGGAGGCGACAGGAGGCGAGCCAACGGCCCTCTTGCGGCCTGCGGCCGCCCGGACGGAGTCCGGGCCACCCGACGACGAGCCGGAGGCGACAGGAGGTGGGGCAGCGGCCCTCTTGCGGCCTGCGGCCGCCCGGACGGAGTCCGGGCCACCCGACGACGGGGCGCTCGACAAGCGGTTCTCAGCACGGGGCCCCCGCATCGGCTCGATGAGGGTGACGAGAAGCTGGTCGCCCTGTCCCTCCCAACTCGCGTGCACGTCGACGGCCGGGACTGGCGGGGCCCGGTGGTGACGCTTGTACCAGCCACGCGGCGTTGGCTTCTTCCGGCCGTAGAACTTCTCGTACGTCAGCTTCTTCTCACCGAAATGATAGAGGGCGACGTTCGGCCCGTCGGGATCGCGGGTCACAAGCCGCTGCCCGGCGGCGTCGATGTGGACCTCGCCTTCCTTGTAGAGGTGGGCGAAGTTCCATAGCTGGCTGTACCGGTGCCTCGTCTCCGCGTCGAGCCGGTCGATGACGATCCAGAGCCTCTGCTTCCGGAGGAAGATGACCTTCCGGTTGTGGACGACGTCGCCGACCTTCGGCTTCTCCTTGCCGGGGCCGTAGCCCTCGCGGAACCAGCCCTCGGCGAGGTCGAAATACTCCGACGTGTGCCAGAGAGCCTGGATCGGTTTGCTGTAGTCTTTGCCTTTGCCGGAGCCGCGGACCTGCGTGAGCCCGTCGACGACAACGGTGTTGTGGGCGAAGGACGTGGGCATGTATCCGTGGGCGAACGTGAACGTGTAGTTCGTCGGCCCGGAGTCGATCAGCATCGTGCGGCCGAACGCGGTGACCTGGATGCTGTTGGCGTCTTCCGTGCGGTGGCCGGTGCCGGGCCGGCTGCTCTTGAGGAACAGGTGGCGGGCGTCGCCGGTCCATCCGTCGCGCATAATGGTGTAGCCGCCGTGGGGGAAGGCGACGGACGTGAACGCGGGCGGCGGGCCCTTCCCGGCGAAGACGTGGTCGAAGATCCGATCGACCAGCGGGTCCGGCAGCCACCGGCGGGGCTGCCCGTGCTTCTTTACCGGGTCGCCGTAGGGCTGCTGGTCGACGCCGGGCAGCAACTCCCTCTGCATCACGCCGGAGGGACGCAGCATGCTGTTCAGGAATCGGTAGCGCATCATCGCCGCGTCGCGCGTGCGCTCGGCCCATTCGGGGACTCGGTTCCCCTGCGCCATGAGATGGATCACCGCCTCCACGTTGGGAAGCAGCGCGGTGTTGTAGCCGAACGACTGCTCCTTGTCCGAGCCGTCGGGCAGGACGGAGTCGCCGGAGACGTGCCGGATGATTCTCTCGCCGGTGAACGCCAGCCACGCGTCGGCCCGCTTGCAGTCCGGGAGCGCGAGCGCGAGCTTGATGAGCCCCTGGTTGGCGACGAGTTGCTGGTTCGACGCCTCCGGGTAGCGCCCGTCCACCACGATCCGGTCGGCGTGCTCGTCGATCATGCCGACGAGGATGTTGGCGAGCGCGGTGCCGGAGATGGCCTCCCTGGTCTTCTCCGGAAGCTTCCTGGCGGCCAGGGAAAAGCCGCTGAGACAGTAGTTCATCCGCCAGCCGATGTAGAGGCCGGCGTATTCGCTGCAGTCGATGGCGTTGTACTTGAGCAAGTCGCCGGCCTTCTCGATGTCCTTGTAGGCCGGGCTGTGGCGCAGGGCGAAGTCCTCCCACACCGCGGCCCAGTACGTGAGGTATTTCGGGTCGCCGGCGCTCGGGACGTGTTCGCCCTTCGCGTAGGCCATCATCAGGGGCCTGAGCCAGCCGAGGGTGCTGAGGTGCGTGGCAAAGTCGCGGTTCGAGCTGTCGTTCAGTCCGTGGCTCACGTCCTTCGGCTGCCCGATCACCGCGTCGATCTTGATCTTGTACCAGTCGATCCTGCCCGGCTTGCCGATAGTGTTGCGGGAGCGCCCGCGAGCGTGCCGGTCGATCTGGACGATTCCCGCGAGCAGGTCCTCCGGCGTGGTGTCTCCATTCGGCCAGCCACCGACCCACCCGAAATCGAGCTTGGCGAGGCGTTCGACGAAGATATCGCGGTAGGCGTCGAGGGCCCGCTCGTACTTCTTGGCGCGATAGAGGCGGCTGACCTCGCGGAGTTCCGGGGCGTCGAGATTCATGTGTGCGAAGAACCGGTCGGCGACGAGGCGGGGCCGCTGGCCGAGGCGATAGGCCGTCTCGGCGGCGGGGGACTCGACGGTCAGCGGGTGCGCGCATCCTGCGCCCAGCAGGAGCGCCACGGCCAGAGCCAGCCAGGTCCCCTCGACGCGGCTCGGGGCCGCAGGCACGTTGCTCGATGTGAAGCCGAGGAAAAAGGGAAAAATGGGAGAATGGGAAAGGGGACCTCTACCAGACCCAGCACCCTCATTGTGGGGTGTCTGGCGGAAACTCGGGACAGCCAGCGGGTGGCAGTCCCCACTTTCCACCGCGCCTCGCGGCGGCAGCGCAGGCGAAAAACGGGGACTGGCACCAGCGAAGCGAACGGAGTGAGCGTAGACGTGCCTGTACCCGCTTTTCGCCCCGGAAGGTCTTTCCCCTTTTCCCTCTTTCCCCGTTTTCCTCATCTTACACCCGGGAGAATTGATCTCCGCCTACACGAAGAGCGTAGGCAAGAACGCACCCGTTGTCAAGGACAGCGGCGGAGGGTGAGCATCCCGGAGATTGCGTGGTTTGTGCAGGGTCGCGATCTTCGGGAATACGCCGCGGCGAGCGCGCAGGGACTGACCGGTCATGAACCGGTTATCAGCATCGGTTGGGAAGCGGGTGGCTTCGCTTGGCGGCTGACGGCCTACGCGTAGTCGGTGGCTCTGTCAGGACGCTCGGCGCCGGCAATCGCGCCAAGGACGAAGCCGCGAAGGAAGCACGCAAAGAGCCACGCCTCGGCTTCACTGAAAGGATTCTCGGCGCCGGCGAAGGCAATGCCCCCGTGTTGGGTCACGTATTTCCTCGGCCTCTTTGTGTCCCGCATCAACTCATGCCCGACCTCGTGGGCGATGATTGCGAAGAACTTGGCCTGTGCTCTTTTGGCCCGCTTATCATCGTTGGCGGCCTCTCGCAGGATCTCGGCGTGGATGTCCTTGTCAATAACGATGGTCGGCTTGGCCCCCTTCTTGAGTATCGCAAGCCAGGAAACGTACCCACGAATGGGCAAGAGTTGGTCCGATACTGGAAGCCAGCTATCGATGGAAGCTTGCCTAGCTATGGACGTCCGCAGGCGCACAGGTCTCAGCCAGTCCCACGGAGCGAACGGTTCGTCGCGATGATACGTCTCGCCGACGACAAATTTGTGCGCCGCGTGCATGGCTCGGGCAACCGAACCGCGACCCTCGAGTTTCTTGAAGGTCTTAATCCATGCGTCGCGTTTGGGCGCGACGGGATCCGGCTTCCGAGTCACTTCTGCTCCCCTACTCAGGAAACTGGTTCAGACACTCGGCGATGTAGTGAAGGTGGACGACGGCTCGCTCGAAGGAGGGTTGGTCCGGAGGAATCTCAACCGGGTCTGGCCTCGACGCAGCTGCATACAGCCCAATCCCGTCCTTGCGCAGCTCTTCAAAGACCCGATGTATCTCAGAGTCAGGAATGTCAGGATCGAGAGGAAAGAGTTGATCGAGTCCAATACTGAGCACGACTCCGAGGATTTCAAGTTCGGCGGATCGAAAGACTTCCTTGGCTGTCTTGAGTCGTTGCAGGCGAGTTGGCTCAATACCGGCCAAATAATCCACCCGTTCATCCGTGACTCCAAACTCCTGCTGGGCTCCGTCCACCAGAGCGGCGAACTCAGCGGACTTTTCTGCGACGTCAATGCGTTTTCTGAATGGCGTCATTTGTCCGCTCCCAGCAGAATCGAGTGTTTGGAAACGAGTGTTCAGTAGCGGTTTCTTACGCAGCAAATCCCATGCCAAGAGCAGGTGGCGCCGGAGGACAGTTTCTTAACCACTTCTCCTGTAAGCGGATAGAGCTTGCCGAATTCCTTGGATATCTACTACGCTGCACGCGCGAGTGTTTCCGTGGGTCAACATGAACCGGCTCCAGCGTTGCCAGGGAACAACAGAGAACCAACGGAGTCACGGTGCAGGAAATTCGCCACAGAGCATCGGGGGGTTGACAAGGCCAAGGCTGACTGTCTCCCGGACATGCAGGCGAAGAATCTGGGGCCGACCGTCGCTGCACGTATGTTTAGGATTACGCTAATCTTATCCTCCAGCCGGCGCCTGTCAAGAACAAAATCGCAGGTACTTGCGCACGCTCTCTTGAAACGTATATCGTCATGAAAACGGACATTCTTGAGAGCAAAGGGCTTCGGGGTGGAGCGAGGTCATCGGTCGCTCCAAGCCCGCTGCCCCGACAAGATCGGCGCGCCGCGTCTGCCAGAGGCCGGACGGCCTGCTCGCGCGGCGCGGTGTGGGGCGTCGTTGATGCCGGGGAGCGCGGCGATCAGGTCGTTCTTGATGTGGGGCCTCAGCGCCCGACGGTTTTGACGCCGGTTTTCTCGCTGGGGTCTTCGATCTCTTCGACGATGTTGTGGCCGGAGCCGAAGAGCTTCTTGCGCTGCTCTTGGGCGTCGCGCCACTCCTCAGGACTGTACGTCTGGCCGGGCTGGGCGAACTCCGCGCGCTCGCTCCGCGGCGGGACGGGCCGCTCCTCGGGGCCGTCGTAGTCCTCCTTCGGCGTCAACTCCTCGCCCAGCCGCGTCGTGCCGTCGCGCTCGACTTCCTCGATGTAGTGGGCGCCGGCGGCGAACGAACGCGCGACGGCCAGGATGGCCCACGTCGCCTCCGGGCTGAACCCCAGGTCCATCATGACCGCGCCGGTCGCTCCGAGCATGTCGATGTCGACCGGCTCCGCGCTCGCCGCCTGCGCGGCCTTGACGATCTCGTGCAGGAAGGCGACGTGCCGGCCCGCGACGCCGAGCGTCTCGGCGCGCGCGACCAGCCGCTTCGCGGCCGGGTCCCGCAGCATGAGGTCGGAGACGCCGAGCGCCTCGCTGTCGAGGTTCTCCGCGACGAGCGCGGTCGCCATCTCCGCGGGCGTCTTGCCCTCCTCGCCGGCCCGCGCGAGATAATCGCGGAGCATGTTGCCGAAGGCCGAGAAGGCGCCGTAGGCGTGGCCGAACGCGAGGACGGACGCGCCGCAGGCCTGCGTGAGGAAGGTCTTCGAGCGGGCGACGATCCGCGACATCGCGGCCGGCATCGACATCCCGTCCTCGAGCCCGAGGAGCATGACGCAGTTGAGCATCTGCTCCTCCTCGACAAGCGGGATCCGCGCCTGGAAATCGACGAAGAGGATGTCGACGAGCCCGTAGCCGCGCTCGACCAGCTCGGTCGTGTCGTAGCCGCGGGCGACGATGCGGTGCACGTTCTTGTAGGCGATCTCCGAGACCCACCGGAACGGCTTCCGCTTCGTGTCCGGCGGGACCGTGCCAACTTCGCGCGTCGAGTAGTCGTAGGGCAGCCGCTCGTCGTCGAGGTTCCCGATGACCTTGTCGTCGTCTAGATGACCCACTGCCTGTACTCTCCTTCCTCTTTCTGCTTCTTCGCGTAGTCCTGCCGCTCGTTCTGGCTGGGGACGGGGCGGTCGTCGGGCCCGACGTACTCGATCATGCTGAGGTCGAGCATCTGGACCATCGGCTCGCGCTTCGACGCGGCCCAGGCGCGGCCGCGCTTCATCGAGTAGAGCGCGTGGGCGGCGCAACTGAACGCGCGGGAGACGCTGCCGATGCACCAGGCGGCGTTGGGCGCGAAGCCGAGATCGCAGAGGGCGGTGTTGCCGGCGCCGACGACGTTGACGCCGACGTGCGACCGGCCCTCGCGCTCGCGGCGCGCGTGGAAGTGCCGCTCGATGGCCCGCTGGAGTTCGAGATACACGCCGTTGACTCTCAGCTCCTCCTGCTTGAGGTGGGTCGGTTCCCCCCGCGGGTCCCCGTCGGTGTGCTGCGGCTGGCCGAGGCCCATCACGGGCCGCTTCGCGTCGAAGTACTCGTCGACGAGCGTCTTGCCGGTCTCATCGAGCGACTTGCCTTCGGCCCGCGCGCGTTCGAGGTGCTTGTTCATCATGTAGCCGTGCGCGGCGCCGGGCCCGTGGACGCCGCCGAACGTCATGATCGACGCGGCGACGGCGCAGGGCAGGTTGGGCCGGCCGGCGATGACGCCGAGGGCCGCGGCCGCGGAGGGCGACATCGAGTGCTCCATGAACTCGCCCATCTCGTACTTGAGCATCTCCTCCTCGTTCTCGGTCGGGATGCGGTTCTGGAAGAGGATGAACATCCCGTCGTAGAACGAGTAGCCCTCTTCGGCGAGGTCGCTCAGGTTGTAGCCGCGGAGGACGGTCTTCTCTTCCGTCTTGAAGGAGATACTCGTCTTGCGCCGGAAGAGCGGCCGGCGCTCCTTTTCCTCAGGCACCGAGACAGGACGGCGGGGCGGCCCCTCGGACCGGCGCCGCAAGCGAGGCCGTCGGATCTGGATCCCCATCAGTTTCATGGTGCGGCTCCTCTTGTGTGAGTTCCCGGGCTTCCCGCGGCCAGCGGTGCCGGTCAGGCGATGGGCGCGCCGTGGTGCAGCGCAACGCGGTCGCTTGTCAGCGAGCCGGGCCGGCGCGTGCCTCTAACTCAATTATAAGTCATTGTCGGCGCACGGGTGTCGGAAATGAGCGCGAAGGTGTGGTGGCTGCGCGTTCTCGTCGGCGGGGTGGTCCTTGGCCGCCGAGCGGGGCTCGGGGGCACTCGAGCGGCGCCTCATGTCTCATGTCCCACGGTCATGCATGTGTACCATATGGTACATTAATAACGCATTTCTGCAGGAGACTCCGCATGCGTGTTATGTTCTAAGAGCATATTTTATCTAGTATTACGGAGCTGATCGGCGGGAACAGGAAGGCGTAGATTTTGTACCATATGGTACATAAACTGAGCCTTTCTGTTGCGGGGAAGGGCGAGCGACAAGAGGGAACTGCCTCGTCCTCTTGTTCGCTCCCGCCTTCGCCCTTCGACAAGCTGAGTGCCCGCGGAGGCGGGCAAGGTTCGGCGGACAAGTCGCGGACCCGGACGAAGTTCGGGCCACCCGGAGGCGGTGTGGCCTTCCCGCGGCTGCCGGTGTGGACGACGAACCATGCGAACTCGTGGGTGAAGACGAGCGCTTATTGAGGTCCATGTTGGTAATGGAATCGCGGCAGCTTATCAAGAGATTCTTCGCTGACGCTCAGAATGACAGAACTATAGGTCACACAATGAGACATGTCATCCTGAGCGAAGCGAAGTTCACCCGCCCAAGGCGGGCTTGCCCGCCGCGCAGGCGGGGACCTCTGTTGTTCCTCGCTGATGTTCCATTATCAGCATGGAGTTCAATAGAGCGGCGGCGCGGGCGGCGTTGAGGAGCTTGGTGCCCATGACGTCGCAGATGCCGGCGTCAGGGCTGCGGGGCCTCGTAGGTGTCGTCGAGAGGCAGGGCCTCCGGCATTTCGGAGCCGGCTTCGGGTGCGGGCGCGGCGGCCGCTTCGTCGGGCGGCGCCTCTTCCGTATCCACGGGCGCGGCCGCTTCGTCGGCCGGTGCCCCTTCCGCATCCACGGCCGCGGCCGCCTCGTCGGGCGGCGGCGCTCCCGTATCCATGGGCACGGTGGCCGTCTCGTCGGGCGGCGGCGCTCCCGCATCCATGGGCGCGGCGGCCGTCTCGTCAGATGACGGCTCCTCACCGGGTCGGACCGGGCCCATGAAATACTTGGTCAGGACCGAGGCGAGCCCATCGATCGAGCCAGAGCCGCCTCCGCCGGCGACGAGCACTTCGGGCACGAACTTGTTCTTGCCCTCGGCCACGGCGTGGGCGATGTTCACGAGCGCCGTCGGCGTTTGCCCGAGCGCCGCGACCTGCGCCCGGAAGGCCTCGGCGCGTGCCATGCCGATCGAGCGGTGCTTGGCGCCCTGCGCCTCGCCGGTCTTCTGGATGTACTCGGCCTCGCCCGAGCCCTCGGCCTTGCGGGCGTCGGCCTCGTTGGTCTTGATGTCGATGCTGACCTGCGACTTGGCGAGGTCGCGCTGCATGTCGGCGGTGCCGCGCGCCTTCTCCGTCGCGACGCGCTGGTTCTCGGCCGTCTCCTGCATCTCGTACGTCGCGATCTCCTGGTTCGCAATCTCGCGGTCGGTCAACACCTTGACGAGTTCCTGCGGCAAGACGACGTCCTGGATGTAGACGCCCGGCGTCTCGACCTTGTACTGCCCAAGCTCTTCCTGAATGTGCTGGAGCGCCTCCTTCTGCACGAGCTGGCGCGTCTCGATGAAGCGGATGGCGGGCATGCTCTGGAGCTTGTCGCGGAAGTGGTTGCCGACGGCCGCCTGCAACACTTCGTTGGCGAGGTTCTGCATCGTGCCGACCATCGAGATGACCCACGGGGCTTGGGTGTCTGCGACGTGGATCTGGACCTGGAGGTCGATGGAGAACTCGAAGCCCTCGCGGCTCTTCGCGATGATGGGCTTGAGGTGGGCGTCGAGGTCGTGGGCGCGCGAGATGGCCTCCGCCCAGTTGAGCGTCAGGATGGCGGTCATCACGATCTGCGGCTGGTAGCAGTGGGGGTTGATCGGATACTTGCCGGTGCGAAGCGGCTCCTGCCAGATTCCGCGGTGGCCGGGGCGGACGAGCGACCCGAACTTGAACTCCTCGCCCGACGTGTCCTGTGTGACGAGGCCGACGTAGGACTTGATGACGGCAACCTGCCCCTGCTCGACGACCAGCATCGGCACGATCTCGACGCTGACGAGGAATGGGTTGAGCGTGTAGGCGCCGTAGAGCAACGGGTCGTGCTGAAGTCCGATCTTGCCGCCGCTGTCCAGGAACGCCTGGAAGTCCTGATAGTTGTTGTGCTTGTTGTTCTTGCTGCCGAGGATCGCCTCGATCAGGTCATGGTCGGTCGTGCCCTCCGTGTGTTCCATCTCCTCGATATCCGAGAACCTGCCGAGCCGGCTCGCGATGGCGCCCGGCGGCAGCGGGTCCCCCTCATACGTGGTCACGATCCCGAGCGTGTCGATCGTCCGGCCGTCTTCGCCATGGACCTGCGGGCCGATGCGAAGGACGCGGAGCTGTTCGGGCGCCAAGCCGAACGACTCCGAAAGCAGCGCGCCGTCGCGCGCCGTGGCCTTCAGCTTGAGTTCTTCGGAGATGGGCACGCCATAGACACGGTCCTCGGTGATAGTCAGGAACGCCGCCGGATGGATAGGGGCAAGGGTGCCCGGCGGCAGCACGGGGCGCTGCACTCCCTTCTGCCCGCCGTTTTCGAGGAAGACGTGCAGGTCGCTGAAGTTGCCCAGCTCTGTCTTGTACACGGCCGACTTGGCGCCCGTCGGCAGCGGCGCGCCGACCTGGGCGACGACGACGCCGATCTTGCCGGCCGGAATCTGTACCCACGGATGCTTGCGGACGATATAGACGACCCAGAACTTGAACCGCCAGCCCGGCATCAGAAGGTCCGCCTGATACCCCGCCTCCCCGCGGAACGCGATGGGGTTATCCTCGCTCAGCTTTCTGAGCGAGAACCGCTTGATGACCAGGCCGATCTGCGTCGGGCCGATGATGCGGATCGACGGCACGATCAGGATCAAAGCCACAATGAGGACCAGTGCGAGAATTGCCAAGGTGCCCATGTCTCCCCTCCTTCATTATTGCGAGTTGAGCAGATGCATCTCCGGATGAGCCAGATATTACTTCCGGGACGACGGGCGAGCAAGGGCTTTTTGCTGAAACTTGCGCGGCCATTCCCCCGCCGCTTCCGTTTCCGGCAAGCCGATTGACAATCAGGCGATAACGGGGTTAAATCTCTGTAGGTGGGGATCTCGACCGTATTGAGGGGGCGGCTCGATGGCACCTGCGAACGACGACCGGCCGCGGGGCGAAGGGCAGGGAACCCCTCCCGATCAGGACGACCGCGTCTCGACCGACCAGCTCGAAGACTGCTCCGCCTACCAGTATCCGCACGCCTTCATCAACAAGTCCGACCAGCCCATCGTCATCAAGGGGCTCGACCCGAAGTGGCACGAGCAGCTCACTCAGATGTACCTGGGCTACGAGCCCAAGGGCTCGTTCAGCGGCTTGCCGCCCCTCACGCCCGAGGCCTGCACGCGCTGGGTCGACGGCATGATCGCCCAGGCCGTCAACCTCATTGCGATGTCGTTCGAGGGCGGCGTCGTCGGCCACACCGCCATCTTTCCCTCGCCCGGGCGACGGTGCGAGATGCTCGTCGTTGTCTCGCCCCCCGACCAAAACCACGGCATCGGGACGGAACTCGTGCGCTGCACCGTCCACCTGTCGCACGCGCTCGGGTTCGAGCATATCTGGGCGTCGATCGAACTGAAGAACCTCCGATGCCGCCACGTTCTCAAGAAGTGCGGGTTCGAATGCCTCACGCCCACGAGCACCGACGAGTCGAAGCTCGAGCTGGACCTGCGCGGGTTCCACGACCCCAACCGGACGACCGTCTGTGAGGTCATGGACCGGCACGTCATCACGATCCACAAGAACTGGTCGTGTCGCGACGCCGTCGAGATGTTCCTGAGCAGTCCGGTCGGCTCGCTGCCCGTTGTGAACGACCGCGACGAAGTCGTCGGGATCCTCTCGCAGACCGACCTCCTCGTGCCGGCCAACATCGACAAGCGGGTCGGCGATATCTGCACGCGGAAGGTCATCCGGGTCGACGAGGATTGTTCGCTCGCCCGGGTGATTCACATCTTTCAGACGAAGAAGATCTGGTGCATCCCCGTGGTCGATATGGAAGGACGGCTGGCGGGGGTTGTCACGCGGGAGGACATCCTCGCCTACTTCTCCGACCGCAAGAAGAGGTAGGGGCGGGCCCGCCCGGCGCTCACACCCGTCGCCGTCTGCGGCTGATCCCCACCAGCCCAATCAGCCCCAGTCCGCCCGGCTCGGGGACGGGCGGGCGGGTGGCCGGGATGAGCCACAAGGTGAACCCCGGATTCGTCAGCCGGAGCTGGCCGAGCGGGAAGAAGCGGTCGTAGAGACAGAGCAGCGGGGTCGTGTCCCATTCGTCCGGCTGCAGGTGGTCCATCCAACTCGCGTAGAGGGCCGAGTTCAGCTCGACGGGCGGCAGGGCCTCGGCCTCGAAGTCGAAGACGAGCACGTTGCCGGGATTGCCGACCTCCGTGAACGTGAACCGCGGCATCACGGGGAGCGTGGCCTGATACGTACCGCCGTTGATGTGCGTCCGCGTCGCGGTCAGCTCGCCCTGCTGTTGCGTCGGGCTCAGATCGACAGACACGTCGAACTCCACGTCGCCTCCCGGCATGCCCGTGACGACGATCGGATCGGTGGACTGGAGACTGAGCGCGACGATCTCGATGGGAGTCGTGTCCATGTCGCCGACGCGAGGCAGGTTGAGTTCACCCGCCCGCGCGATGAGTGTGTCGGTCGAATCGTAGGGATCGGGCGCCGCGGCGTCGGCCGGCACGCCGCCGTCGAACGGATCGGAGCCGGGGCCGAAGAAGCCCGCGGGAATGGCCGGCACACCGCCCTTGCCGAACTCGACCTGGCACTGGACCGTCTCGTGGCACATCCAGCCGTCGATCGTCGCGCCGCAGATCGGCAGCAGGCACTCCTGAACGGGATTCTCGTACACGCCGTCGTATCCATCGAGCGGGCCGCCGACCGCTCCCTCGAATCCGGTCATGTATGAGATGTCGAAGGAGCTGTCGACGTTGTAGTCCCCGTCCGGCAGCTTGGTCAGCGTGACCTGGCCGAGGCACGGCGTGCCGTAGTTGCTCCCGGCGACGTACCAGAAGCTCTGGAAATTTGGGTCGGGCGGCGCGCCGCCCTCGAGCACGAGCAGGTTCGTGTCGAACGTCTGGACCGGGGCGCCCAGGGTCCGCGGCCCGGCGTGCGCGCCCATGAAGCCGTTGGCGTCGATCATGCCGCTGAAGCCGGCGAGGTCCCCGAGGCCGATGACGTCGAAATCGGCGTCGCACTGGACCGTCCCCTCGCATTCGCCGTCCAGCCCGGTGAATACCTCCTGGAAGTTATGGCAGTCCGACAGATCGAGGTCGCACTCGAGTTCCCAGTCGGGCGGCGGGACGGAATCGGCGCCGAACGTGATCCCGGTCATGTACATCGGGATCGTGATCAGGTCTTCGAGGTTGACCGTTCCCGTGCCGTCGTCGGGCGCGGTCGGCCCGGCCGCCGCTGGCGCCGCCAGCGCCATCGCGACTGTGACGCCCAATGCTGTCCGCATTATCATCCTCATTCTGTGCCCCCTTTCTTCTCTGCGGCGGCGCGGGCTGTGGCACAGCCACCCATCCCCCGCCCCGCCTTCCTGTTTCCTGTTCCGCCGCTGCGGCTACCTCCTTCTCTTGCGCGCCAATCCGATCCATCCGATCAGCAGCAGCCCCCACGCGCCCGGCTCGGGAATCGGCTCGCCGGTGCTAGGATCGACGACGACGAACTCGACGCCCGGCGTGTCGCTCTCCGGCTGCAGGTCCCACGTGTCGCCGAAGTCGATGTCGGCCCAGCCGGCGGCGTCGGACCACGCGTCGCCGCCCAGAGCGTAGTAGAGCGAGACATGCTCGCCCGGGGCGAGGAAGAACACGTCCTCCAGCAGAATATCGAGCGAGACGTTGAGGTCGACGCCGTTGGCCTGCGGGGTGACCACGAACGCGGAGTCGTACGCGGGGGCCTCGATGTCCACCAACGGCATCACGAAATCGTCGTCGTCGCTGTCCGTGTTGAATACCGCGACCATGTACTGTCCAAGGCCCTCGTCGTAGAAGAGCTTGATGGTGGCATCGACCAGCGTCACTTCGGGGCTCGTCTCCGAGGCGGCCTGGGCGGTGAAGGCGAACTCCACCCTGCTGTCCTCTTCGCGGATGGACAGGGCGCCCGTGAGCAGCCAGCCGAGGTCGAAGTCGATGATTTCATCGCCGCCGACGGGCTCGAGTTGACTGACGAACGCGCCAGCACCCCAGGCGTGACGTGCGGTCGCTTCGGCGCCAAACGGGATGTACTCCCCCTCGGCGTACGCCTGGGCGGCGACCGAGCCGCCGCCGCCGAACGGGTTAATGGTCGCCCGGCCATGGCCCGAGGCGACCGTCTGGGCGCCTTCGGTATGCTCGACGTCCACCGTCACGCCGTACGGGGGCGTATCGTCGGTGACGTCGAAGCTGTCGCCGTCCACTTCACCGGCCCTCGCACGGGCATAGGTGTCGTCGAGGTCGATGGTCTCGCCGGTCCCGCCGAGGGTCGCGGTGTAGACGGCGCTGCTCCCTTCGCCGTCCATGGTGAACGCGACGGTGTCGCCGCGTACGCTCCGGTTGCCGATGCCGAATCCGGCCCAGTCGTAGCCGTTGAAGTCGTCGCCGCTGGCGGTCACCCGGTGCAGCGTGGCGCCCTCGAGGAAGTACAGGCCCATCGCGCCGTCGTCGTTACGGGTGGCCGTGAACGCGATGTTGTCGCCCCACCGCGACACGCCCTCCATCCCGATGCCGGTGAAGCCGCTGCCGTCTTCGGGGTCGGTGACGTCGTCGGGCACGGCCGTGGCAAGCGTGCCGCTATCGACCGTGACGATGACGCCGTTGGCACCCAGCGCCACGTTGCCCTCGTGGACGCTGTAGCGGAGGAAGTTCCCCACCGGATTCCCGGTGTCGGGCACGATGTCCTGGCTGTCGACAATCTTCAGAAGGTCGCCGCCGGCCGTGTCCATCGAGTAGAGGCCGTAGCGGCCGACGTTGCTGAATCCGCCGAAGTAGATGCGGGTGCTGCCGCCGACCTCGGTGAACTGCGGATGGTAGTAGTGGAGGAACGTCTCGCCCGGCGCGTCCGGCACGGCCGCCGTGTCGTCCATGAATCGGGTGAGCGTGTCGGTCGAGTCGTTGAACAGGTAGAGCCCGTTCTGCGTCAGCGTGTGCGTCGCGGACGTTCCCGCGGCGAAGACCTGGCGGCGGCCGTACACGTCGGTCTGGGTGAACGACTCGAACGGAACGCCGTAGCCGGGCGCAATCGTCGCCAGGTCGGCGACGCGCGTGCCCGTTCCGCGGTACACGCTCGGCTGGCCGGTGTGAGTGGAGGGCGGATCGATGACATAGCCGTACGCCGGGTACGTGCTGTCGGGCTTCTCGTCGAACGCGAAACTCCTCGGCTGATGAAGCAGCTCGCCCGATCCCGAGGGTGGGGCCTCCGTGGTCGTGTCGAAGACGACGCGGCCGGACAGCGCCATGTGGCTGTCGTAGAGCCCGTAGGTCCCGTCGCTCAGCCAGCCGGTGAAGGCGACGGTTTCGGCGGTCGACTCGTCGCTCAGAGCGGGGCCCATCCTGGCGTCCGAGACCTGGCGGAACGTCCCGCCTCCGCCGGCCGGCGCCGCCGACTCGCCCGCGATCCGCTTGAACACGAAGTCGGCCCGCGCGGGCGTCGCACACGCCAGCACGAGACCCGCCGCCACGCCCGACACGAACATCATCACCGCAACTTGCCTGAACATCTTCATCTCCTTCCCTCCTTTCACAAGTTTCACGTCCGGCCAAGTACCATCCGCACTCATTTCCTTCTTCTCAGCGCCTGCCCTGAGCCACGTCGAAGGGCCAGCATCGCGATTCTGCGCGACGGCAACGCCGTCGCGGGCGGCCTTCACCTCTACGGCTTCTCGCCGGTTTGGCCCGTGTTGGCCAAACCGGCCCGGGCGGCTGATCGCCACAGCAATCAGCTTGCGGCCCTCCTACGAAAGGGCCGCCCGCCTCCTCCTCCGCAGCAGCAGGAGGGCCGCTATCAGCCCGAGCCCCGCGGGCTCGTGGACGGGCTCGCCGGCCAGGAAGTGGCCCGACTCCGACGTCCACGTGACGCCCTCGGGCACCTGCACCGGGCCGAGCGTTACGGTGTGGTGGTAGTGGACGCCCAAATGAATCCCGCTCATGGCCAGCGGGTCCGGATTGACCCCCGCCGTCTCGGCGTCGGCCTGGATGGATGCGCTCATGTCGAACTCGGTAACCTTCTCGGTGTAGGAGAAGAAGGGCTCGATCGTCGTCCGTAGCTCGCCCTGCGTGTTGACCGTTCTGCCGCCGGGCGCCTCCACCAGGTCGACGATGTCCTGGAACGTCGTGATCCCGAGCGCCAGCCGCACCTCCGCGAGCAGGGCAAACCCCGTCACCGGCGGGCCGCCCGGATCCTGGAGAAGGGCCTCGACAAGGCCGGTGATCGTGTATGGAATCACGACGTCGACGCCCTCGGGATAGTTGCCCGGCGGCGTGGTGATGAGCAGCTTGTCGCGCATCTCCACGAACGAACTGGCGGTCACTCTCGACCAGCCGCCGGGGTATGCGGCGTTCTCAATGGCGGCGTATGCCCCCATCTCGGCCGTCCGCAGGTCGACAAGCCCATAGCCCTCGGCGATGTCCCCTTCAACCCCGGCGAGCGTGCCGTCGCCGACGAGGGTCGGCTCCTGGCTGAACTCCATCTCGTCGATAAACTGAATCTCTCCATCCGGGCCCGGGTCGACCTCTAGGTACATCATCCGCGAGGTGACGTGGGTCGTCTCGGCCACCGCGGCCGACGCGCACCAGGCGAGCACGGCGATCGCAACCGCCGCCGCGCAGCACGCCAGTGGCCGCAGCGGTCTTCCTGTGTTCCGCTCGTTCCTCATTGTCCTCCTCCTTCCCGGCGCCCCCTTGGCGCCCGTCCCGTTCAACGCCTCCTCGTCTTCAACGCCTGCCCTGAGCCACGTCGAAGGGCCATCATCGCCAGCCGCGCGACGGCAACGCCGTCGCGTTGGCAGAATGGCCAAGAAGCCATTCGGCCAGCGGCCCGCTCGTGCTCAGCGTCTCTTTCTTCGCAGCAGCACGAGGGCCGCCATCAGTCCGAGCCCCGCCGGCTCTGGAACGGGCTCGCCGGCCAGGAAGAAGCCCGACTCCGACGTCCACGTGACGCCCTCCGGCACCTGCAGCGGCCCGAGCGTCACCGTGTGGTCGTAGTAGACGCCCAGATCGATCCCGCTCGCGGCCAGGGGATCCGGATCGACCCCCGCCGTCTCGGCCTGGGCATCGATGTACGCGGCCATGCCCATCTCGGTGACCTTCTCGGTGTAGGAGAAGAAGGGTTCGATCGTCGTCCGCAGCTCGCCCTGCCGGTTGACCGTCACGACGCTCGGCGCCGACACCAGGTCGACGATATCCTCGAACGTGGTGATCCCCAGCGCCATCCTCACCGCCGCGAGCATGTTGAACCCCGTCACCGGCCCGCCGAGCGGGTTCTGGAGGTCGGCCTGGAGAACGCCGGTGATCTGGTACGGGATGATGACGGGGACTCCATCGGGGTAGTTGCCCGGCGGCGTGGTGATGAGCAGCGTGTCACGCATCTCCACGGACGAGCTGGCGGTCGCGCTCGACCAGCCGCTGGGGTACGAGGCGTTTTGGATGGCGGCGGACGCCCCCAGCTCGCCCGTCCGCAGGTCGACGCGCCCCTGGCCCTCGGCCATGTCGCCTTCGATCCCGGCGAGCATGCTGCCGCCGATCAGCATCGCTTCGTGGCTGAACACCGTCTCGTCAACGAACTGGAACTCGCCGTCCTCGCCCGGGTCGACCTCCAGGTACATCATCCGCGAGGTGATGTGGACTTGCTGCTGAGCCGCAGCGGACGCGCACCATGCGAGCAGGGCGATCACAACACCCGCCGCGCAGCACGCCAGCGGCCGCAGCGACCCTCCTGCATTTCTTCCGTTCCTCATTGTCCTCCTCCTTCCTGGCGCCGTTGCGGCGCCCGTTATGCCTACCGCCTTCTTCTTCTCGCCGTAATCATTGCCAGCCCGAGCAAGCCGAGGCCGGCGGGCTCGGGGATGGGCGGGCCGGCAGTCCGGATGTCGGAAAGGACGTACGTCCCGACGCCATTGTTGATTCCGAAGGTGACGTAGAGCGCATGGGCGAAATCGGTCGGGCCGGCGATGAAATCGCTGTACAAGAACTCGTAGACGCCGGGGCCCGTGATGTGATGCGTAAGCTCCGAGTCGTTCACTGCCATGTCGCTCACCTTGGTGACCATGCTGTCCATCGGCCCGGCGCCGTCGGCTCGGGTCAAGGTGACCAGAATGCGGTCGTGCTGCCCGCCTTCCGTGAGGTCGACGTTGTTCAGGCCGGCTTGGCCCACGCCGTCGTAGAAGAACGCCGCGAGCGCTCCGCCACCATCGCCGGTGTTGTTGAACGCAATGATCGTGGCGTCTGGGTCCGGTGTCAGTTGCAGGTCGGCGGTCACGGACGCAGTTGGCGCGCTACCCGCGTTGAGCGAGACCTCCCGCTCGGTGCCGACGATGCTGCTTGCCGGGCCCGTCTGGATGTCGGTGTTCGTCCCCGGGTGGCTCAGCGAAAACGGCCCCTCTTCGAAGTCATCAATCACGACCGCTTTGGCCGGCGCCGCCAACAGCACGACGACGGTACAACATAGCATCACGATCCCCGTCTTTGTCATCTTGTCCTCTCCTCCGCGCCGCGCGGGCGCTTCAGCTGCGTCACCTCCTTCGCCGTATGAATCCAAGCATCCCCAGGCCGATCAATCCCAGAGCGCCCGGCTCGGGAATGATGAGGTCTCGCATGGCCGACGCGTGCGACGAGATCGCGGCGAGGGTCGATGCGTCGGTGTCGTAGACCGAATACCAGCCGGGCGTTTCGTGCGGCGGGTCGCCGATCCACTGCGGGACCGGATCGCCCGGGCGGCCCTCGCCGCCCCACGCCCAGAAGTTGTCGCCCGCAGCCGACCCGCCCGACGACGCGGACGCATAGACCGCGTCGAACATCGCGGCGTAGAACGCGTCGCGGTGCGACGTCGGCGCGGCCGGGTCGTGGTGGTCGGGCCCGGTCCAGCCGTCGCGCGCCAGGCCGAACTCCTCGAGCACAACGGGCTTGGCGAGGATGTTGAGCGCCTCCTGCTCGTGGGTCTGGAAGTAGGCGAGCGCCTGGGCTTCGGCCGCGGCGTAGGTTGTGGGATCGGTCGGGTTGTACCAGCCCCAGTTCTCCGGCCAGATGTGCGTCGTCGCGTAGTCGATCTTTTCGCCGTTGTGCGTCTCGACGAACGTCCGGTCCTCCCATCCGGCGAGCCACGTCTCGGCGCCGGTCTCGCCCTCGAAGCCGGTCGTCACGAGGTGGTTGGGATCGAGCGACTTGATGTACGCGGCGGTGTCGTCGATCCAGTCGGCGGGGAACCGCCGCGGCTCGTTGGCCAGCTCCCACGCGAAGATGGTCGGGTCGTCTTTGTACGCCTCCCCGTTCACGGTGTTGACGCGGCCAACGACCTCGTCGATGTGGTCGCGGAACCACGTCTGGCACTGCGCGTTCGTGTAGAACTGCGCGCTGTAGTTCTGGAACGCGTTCCAGTCGCCGGGATAGGGGATCGATCCGCCGATATCCCACTGAACGTATTGGGCCATGCCGCCGGACCAGTGCCAGAAGTTGTTGAGGACCATCACGGCCCGCATGTCGCGCTGGTTCATCTCGTCGAGCAGGTGGTCGAGCCCGCCGAAGACGGCCGGGTTGTAGACGCCGGGCGCGGTCTGGAGCGACGGGACGGCGCGGTAGGGCTCTGTGTCGGGTCCTTCGGAGCCGGCCAGGATGCGCAGGTTGGTGATGCCGGCGGCCTGGAGGCGGTCGAGTTCGCGGCTGAGGCGCGCGCGGTTGCCGTCTGGGCCGACGACGCCGAGGTTCATCCCCTGCCAGAGGTTCGCGCCGACGAAGTTGTAGGGCTGTCCGTCGAGTTCAAAGGCCACGCCGTTGACGGCGACGAACCCGAAGTTGTCGGCCCGCGCCATTACCGCCGAGGCCAGCAGCGCCCCGGCGATGACTATGGATAGACACTTGCTCACTGTAGTGACTCCGGCCAGGGAATCACGCCGCGCAAGGCGCGCCGCATCCTCTCATTGCGGCCCCCGAGGGGCCGTTCTCGATCTGTTCCACCCGCCCAAGCGGGTGCTCAGCTTCTTTTGCGTCGCCGCCCTTCGACGGGCTCAGCGTCTTCGCTGCCGCTTCGACAGCCCGATCGCTGCCAACCCGAGGAACCCGAGCCCGGCCGGCTCGGGGATGATGGTGAGGTCCAACGCAACGCCCCCCGGGCCCGAAAGCCCCGTCACGACGTCCTCGGCGTTGCTGCCGTCGAGATCCGCGCGCTGGATCGAGTTCAGGTCGCGATCGGCCCAGTACATCTTGCCCGCGGCCACGTCGAGCGCGATCCCACGGGGGTTCGGCTGCGACACCAGAAGATCCTCGACGTTGCTGCCATCGAGGTTCGCACGCTGGATCTTGTCCGTTGCGAAAGCCGTCCAGTACACCTTGCCGCCGGCAGGGTCCACCGCGATCCCCCAAGCGTCCTCAATTCCGCTGCTCACCAGGGTCTCGACGTTACCGCCGTCCAGATCGGCGCGCCTGACCAGGTCGTCAGCACCCGCACCCTGCTGCTCGACCCAGTACATCTTGCCGTTGGTCAGGTCGAGGTCGATGGCAACGGGGACCAAGAGGCCGGTCGTTACGAGGTTCTCCACGTTGCTGCCATCGAGGTCCGCGCGTCGGATCGCGTCCGCCCACGCCTCGGTCCAGTAGACCTTGTCCGCGGCCAGGTCGAGCGCGACGCCCGCCGCGCCATCGGCGCCGGTGATCAGGTCCTGGACGTTGCTGCCGTCCAGATTCGCGCGCTGGACCTTGTCTGCGAGCTCGTCCGCCCAGTACATCTTGCCCCCGGCACCATCCAGCGAGATTTCAGCCGGGACGTCCAGCCCTGTCGTTACCAGGTCCTCGACGTTCGAGCCGTCCAGGTCGGCGCGCTGGATCTTGTGCGCGTCATGGTCCGTCCAGTACACCTTGGCGGCCTGTGCGCGCGGCGCCGCGAACACCGCGACGCAAACCGTCACCACCAAACCCACGATTGCCTTCCTCATCTCTCCATCCTCCAAAAGGTTCCTCTGCTTCAACACCACGCAGGCGACCGCCGCCTGCGTCCGCTCCAACTCACCAGCGCCAGGCCGATGAGCCCAGCCCCCTTCGTCGTCGATTGGCTCGCATCACCTCCTTTCCGCGGGCGGCGGCTGTCATCCGGCCCGCCCGTCTCTCAGCGCCGTCTCCCCTTTCTTCCCAGTGCCCGTCCTGAGCCCCGTCGAAGGGCCAGCGCCGCCGGCCCGATCAGAGCCAGCCCGGCCGGCTCGGGGACGACGGGCGGTGGCGGGACGCCGTCACCCGTTATCACAAAGGCGAGGTCGAGCGACTCGGCCGTGATCAGGTCGGGGTAACTCGATACGTCGGCGGTCTTCCAGCCCCAATTGCCGTGGGCAGCCGTCACGGAGATCCCCAGCCAGTAGGTGGTGCCCTCCTCCTGGAAGAACGGATCGGCGATGTTCGCAACGTTGTATTGATAGCACTCGGTATGGTCGTGCTGAGCGTAGTTACCCGAGCCCGGGTCGAACCAGCCCTGGTCGCCCGTACCGTAGAAGCGTTCCGCCCATTCCCCTGGGTAAAGGTCGCGCTGCCAGAGCAGGACGTCCGGTTTGCTCTGGTCATCCGCGTAGATGCTGAGGCGGATCTCGGAGAGCGTGCCCACAGTGTCGCCCTTCCATGAGCCCCAGAAATGGATGTCCGTGACCGGTCCGCTCGCCGTGCACGTCCAGTCGTCGGCCAGGACCGTGTCACCATACGCGGCCACGTCCCAGCCGTTCAGGTCGGGCAGTTGCGGAAAGTGCATCTTATGCCCGTCGCCGGGGTCCCAGTCGGCGCGGGCCGCCGCAGCGACCAACGCAACGGCCGCGAGCACAACCGCCGCTCCGCCGATAGCCTTCGTCTTCATCGTGCTCTCCTCCTTCTTGGCGCCGTTGTGGCGCCTGTTTGTCCTCAGCGTCTCTTCGTTCTCAGCCCGACGAGCGCCAGGCCGAGCAGGCCCAGGCCGGCGGGCTCGGGGATAGCAGGGCTCGCGGCCACCTGTGTGACGCTCAACGCGCTCCACGACCGGTCGATCGGCCAGCCGAAATCCCAGCGGGCATACAGCCACGAGCCGTCCGTGAGCCACATGTAGATTCCGTTGGAACCAGCGTTGTAGTCCGCACTTTCAGGGACATGCGGGCCGGGACCGGTGCTGCCCCAATCCCCAGCTGTGCCTGCCGAGCCCTCGGACCCGATGTACTGGTGGTTCGTGCCGAAAGCCCCGACCCACGGGATGTCGGCCTCCATGGTAGTCCTCGCCGCCGGCGCCGTGGAAGCAGCTTTCGATGGGCTGCCAGTCATTACCGCCCGCCGTCGGGTCGAAGAACTCGATGGTGAACAGTTCGGTGGTTGTCGGAACGCCGGGGCCGCTCAGTTCCCAGTAGACGCGGCGGACGCCGTCCATCGTATTGGCCCCCCAGGCGCTGGTGCCGGCGTATCCGGCGCCCGCGTATTCAGTCCAGCCGGAGCCCACAAGGTGGTCGACCGGCAGGACCCAACTGTCCCCGACTCCCGCCAACGCAGCGCTGCACGAGAAGAACAGAGCGGCCGCCGCCACCGCACCACACAACGTCCAATATCCCATCTTACTCATGACGCTCCTCCTCTCCGGCGCCGTTGTGGCGCCTGCTTGCTCTCAGCGTCTCTTGTTCCTCAGCCCAACGAGCGCCAGCCCGATCAACGCGAGCCCTGCCGGCTCGGGAATCGGCGGCGGCTCTCCACCATGCGCATTGATGACGAGCGAAGTCGCGGCGGTGAAGGACGCAAGGTTGTGATCTTGGTTGACGTATGCCGGCGCAACGCCGCCCGTGCTGCTCGGAACCGACGGCCCAAGCGAGATCGTGATATCGCTGGCGGGCGCAGAGATAATCGCCTGGTACGTCGCCAGCAGGAGCGGCTCCGGCACGGTGGGCAGCGGAGTAGTCACGGCGAGGAAGACGTTGTTGCCCGATCCGATGTTGAGCGCGCCCGGCGGGAGGACGCGGTCCAGAACGATGCCGGGGGCCGCCAGCAGCTCGGACGTGTCGATGCTGAACTCGTAGCCCCGCACCCCCGTGTCACCGGCCGGGAATCCGTCGGCGACGACATAGAAA
>CAYLQD010000064.1:0-21339 GCA_964385685.1 uncultured Planctomycetota bacterium
GCCCCTCTGGGGCCCGACGCCCCGGTCGCCCTGCGTCGGGTGGAGTTTGCGGAGCGAACTCCGAGGCGTCGGTGCCCCTCTGGGGCCCGACGCCCCGGTCGCCCTGCGTCGGGTGGAGTTTGCGGAGCAAACTCCGAGGCGTCGGAGCCCTTCCAGGGCCCGACGCCCCAAATGGCTTTGTTTCGTAAAACATACTTCTCGAGCCCCAAAACGCCCTCCAAACGGCCAAATCGGCCATTGAGCACTATACCACACGGATGCGTGGATGTCAAGGCGTCCAGAAGATTTTTCTCGGATTTTCGGTCGTTCGTGACATTCGATTTGATCCGGAGCAGGTGTAAGATGAGGGAAACGGGAAAAGAGGGAAAAGGGGGAAGAGAGCGCTCGGTCGCCCCGCGACGGAGCGCGGGGTCTGCGACAGAGAACGCCGTTCGACACCCCGCGACCGCCCGGTCGCGGCCGCTCACGGCCCTGAGTCCATCGAAGGGCAAAGGACGCAGAGGGATGGGGCCAAAGCCGTTCTGTGGCACAGCCGCCCCGGCTGTGAATCCCATGCAGATATGTGGCACAGCCGCCCCCGGCTGTGGGTCTCATGCAGATATGTGGCACGGCGGCCCTCCGCTGTGAATCCTCTCCTATCACAGCCGAGGGCGGCTGTGCTACATTGGTCTCTGCGATCTCCGCGTCCTCCGCGGTGAACGGCGCTGTGCCTTTCTTCGTGCCTTGGCGGACGTTGCCGCGGGCAACTCCAAGCCGCTGCTCGCAGCGGCCGGATTTCGTGGTAAGCTCTTGTCCGCCGTTTCTCGCGGGGCGGGAAAAACAACGCCCCACTTTTTCTACGCAAATCCCCCCGAGCGGGATATAGTTGTAGGGGCGGGTACGGTTCTTCGGGAGTAAATGACATGGGGCGGAAGCCAATCGGCGCGGTGGCGATCTTCTCTCTCGTGCTGGCGGGGTGTTCTTCCTCCATCCACGAGGCCGCGGAAAGCGGCGACGTCAAGGCGGTTGAGGCGCTCCCCAATGAACGCGTCGGCACGGGCGCCAAGGGCGGCTACGGCTACGGCTGGACGCCGCTGCATGAGGCCGCCTTGATGGGCCGCAAGGACGTGGCCGAATTGCTCATCGCCAAGGGGGCGGACGTCGACGCCAAGAACCAGTACGGCGAGACGCCGCTGCATGGGGCCGCCTTGATGGACCGCAAGGACGTGGCCGGACTACTCATCGCCGAAGGAGCGAACGTCGATGCCAAGAAGGAAAACGGCCGGACGCCACTATACTTGGCCGCACAGACGAGCCACAAGGGGGTGGCGGCACTGCTCATCGCCAAGGGCGCAGACGTCAACGCTAGGAGCAAGAACGGCAGGACGCCGCTGCACGCCGCGGCATGGGAGAGCGACACGGACGTGCCAAAGCTGCTCGTTGCCAAGGGAGCAGACGTCAATGCCAAGGACGAGAACGGAGATAGCGCGCTGCACCTAGCCCTAATGATGACCCACAAGGACGTGGCGGCACTCCTCATCGCCGAAGGAGCGGACGTCAACGCCAGGAACGACGACGGCCGGACGCCGCTGCATGAAGCCGCACTGATGGGACCCAAGGACGTGGCGGAACTCCTCATCGCCAAGGGTGCGGACATCAGAGCGCGGGACAAGAGCGGCCGACCGCCGCTGCACAACGCCGGGTCGGAAGAGACAGCAAAACTGCTCATCGCCAACGGGGGGGATATCAGAGCCGTGGACGGGAGCGGCTGGACCCCACTGCACCTCGCCATACCGATGGGCCGCAAGGACGTGGCGGCACTGCTCATCGCCAAGGGGGCCGACGTTAACGCTAGGGCCAAGGACGGCAAGACGCCGCTGCACCTCGCGGCGATCGGCTTGGTCCGCGACAGGAGCGTGGCGGAACTGCTTGTCGGGAAGGGTGCGGACGTCAACGCCAGAGACGACCAAGGCGATACCCCGCTTCATCAGGCAGCATGGGACGGCCACAAGCACGTGGCGGAACTCCTTATCGCCAAAGGAGCGGACGTCAACGCCAGAGGCAAGGATGGCCAGACGCCGTTGTCCGTTGCCGAGGCCGATGACATCAAGAAGCTCCTCAAGAAGCACGGGGCGAAGGAATAGGGCTGCGGAGGCGGGCGGGAAAAACAACGCCCCACTTTTTCTACGCAAATGGCCCCGAGCGGGATATAGTTGTATGGGCGGGTAACGGCGATTCGCACGTAGGCTGCTGAGGAAAGAAATGAGTAATCATCGATCGGAGTCGCTGGGCCGCCCCTCGCCTCCAGGCCAAGGCTGTGCGTGAGGTACTATTGAGCCCCATGTTGATAATGGAAATGGCCAATGTATTCGGGAGATTCTTCGCTGACACTCAGAATGACATATCCCACGCAACGGGCTGTAGTTGTGTCATCCTGAGCGAAGCGAAGGACCTCTGTTGTTCCTCGGTGTTGTTCCATTTTCGACATGGGCTTCAATAACATAGTGGGTGGTACAACAACTGGGGGCAGGTCAATACAAGATTGAGATGTCAGCGGGGTGCCTGATGAGTGGGTGGTACAACAACTGGGGGCAGGTCAATACGAAAGAGCCCAAGATCAAGCTTGTGTCGACGGTTAGGGCTGAGAGGACAATCCCTAATATGATCCCCACCAACCATATCTATGAGCGGTATTCCGAAAAGGCAGAGATGCGATGACAACGAAGATTATTATGGCATTAACTCAGTGCATTCTGGGCACAATTGCATGGTTTTATGTATTCGCAGTTGCTTTCACGCACTCAGCGACCGTTGAGAATTTCGCCGCCCCATGTATTGTTGCTGTGGCAGGTTCGGCCATCTCATCGGCATTGTGGGCTTGTGGACCATCAGTTCCGATTTCACTCCCCGCCCTAGGTTTTTCGCTCGCATTCTGGGGTTGGGCTATCTTCGCGGGCATAAGTGATTTCCATCTCACCAGTATGATTTTCTGGGTCGGCTCAGCTGCCAGCGTGCATCTTTCTGGTTTGATGGGTTCGTGGGTCGCACGGAAGTGGTGCATGAAACGAGCGTCATGATATGGAGTTCCGGGGATATCCATAACCGTGGTCAAGGGGCCTTCGCCACAGGGCGTTTCATTGCTGTTGTTTCCCTTCCTGACGTCGTTGTCGTTGGCTGCGGCGCGTGCTTTGCAGACTCGCAAAGGGAGCGGACGTGAACGCCGAGGACGGCGGCGGCCCGACACCACTGCACTTCGCCAAATCGAAAGAGACGGTGGGACTGCTCATTGCGAAAGGAGCGGACGTCGCCGCCGAGAGCAAGTACAGCGCAACGCCGCTGAACGACGCCGCGTGGATGGGCCGCAAGGACGTGGCGGAGCTGCTCATCGCGAAAGGTGCGGACGTCAACACCGAGAACACGTACGGCGCAACGCCGCTGCACGGGGCTGCGGTGATGGGCCGCAGGGACGTGGCGCAGTTGCTCATCGCCAAGGGTGCGGACGTCAACGCCAGAGACGACCAAGGCGATACCCCGCTTCATCAGGCAGCATGGGACGGCCACAAGCACGTGGCGGAACTCCTTATCGCCAAAGGAGCGGACGTCAACGCCAGAGGCAAGGATGGCCAGACGCCGTTGTCCGTTGCCGAGGCCGATGACATCAAGAAGCTCCTCAAGAAGCACGGGGCGAAGGAATAGGGCTGCGGAGGCGGGCGGGAAAAACAACGCCCCACTTTTTCTACGCAAATGCCCCCCGAGCGGGATATAGTTATATAGGCGGGGCGATTCGCACGAGCACTGGCGAGGACAAGCGGCCGTGAAAAGAACGATACGTGTGGAACTGGCGCTCGGCGTCCTGCTATTCACAACGACTTGTTGTGCGCAGGACGCCACCATCCATTTGGCCGCTGATGCTGGCGACGTCAAGGGCGTGCAGTCCTTTCTTGATAAGGGCGTCCCTGTGGACGCGAGAAACAAGAGGGGGTTCACCGCGCTGCACGCTGCCGCGTCGAAGGACGTGGCGGAGTTGCTCATTGCCAAGGGGGCGGACGTCAACGCCAAGAGCAACACTGGGCACACGCCGTTGCTCTCCGCCGCAATAGCGGACCGTGATGAGGTGGCGGAACTGCTCATCGCCAAGGGAGCAGATCCCAAGATCAAGCACGAGCAGGGACACACGCCACTCCACTTCGCCTCATCGGCCAAGTTGGCGAAGTTGCTCATTGAGAATGGAGCAGACGTCAAGGCCAAGACCAAGCGCGGAGAGACGCCGTTGCACATGGGCCCACCGGCGGACGTAGTGGAGGTGCACATCGCAAGCGGAGCAGATGTTAGGGCCAAAGCCAATGACGGGACCACGCCATTACATTCCGCCTTCTCGGCGAACGCAGCGGAATTGCTGCTCGCCAACGGGGCGGACATCGGAGCCAAGGCCAAAGACGGCGGCACTCCGCTGCACTCGGCCGCGATGACGGGCCGAGAGGACGTGGCGGAGCTGCTGATTGCCAGAGGAGCGGACATGACGGCCGAAGATGAAGGCGGCCGGATCCCGCTGCACCTCGCCGCGATGACGGGTCACAAGGACGTGGCGGAACTGCTCGTCACCAAGGGGACGGGTGTTGACGTGCCTGATGATCGAGGAGTTACCGCGCTGCATTGGGCCGCGGCGGCGGACGGCAAGGACGTGGCGGAACTGCTCATCGCCGAAGGTGCGGACGTCAGGGCCAGGGAGAAGAACGGGCGGACGCCACTGCACTCCTGCAAGTCGGTGCAGATGGCCGACCTGCTCATTAACAAGGGCGCGGAGGTCGACGCAAAACACAAGGCTGGAGGGACCCCTCTGCATGCCGCCGCCGCCGATGGTCGAACGTCGGTCGCAGAACTGCTCATCGCCAAAGGAGCAGACGTTTTCGCGAAGCAGGAGGATGGCAAGACGCCGATGCAGCTGGCCGCCGAGAATGGTCACAAAGAGGTCGTCGAACTTCTTAAGAACCATGGGGCGAAGGAATGAGGGAGCGTCCTTTTCCCGTCTTCCCCTTTCCGCTTTTCTTCGTGCCCTTCGTGTGCTTCGTGGTGAATTGTTGTTTCGCCGGGCGGGAAAAACAACTCCCCACTTTTTCTACGCAAATGCCTCGAAGCGGGGAACAGGGGTCAGGGGTGAGGGGCGAGTGGAAGCGGGAGCAGGAGCAGGAAACGGCAGTGACCAGTAATCAGTGACCAGTTGGCAGCGAACGGCTCTGGACCGTTGACCGGGTGGGGGAACAGGTATGGGGGTGAGAGAGTGGGGGGCGGCGGGCGACCCGCTCAGGGCGCCACCATCCTGATCGCCGTGTCGTAGCCCGCGTAGTAGCCGACGTACTCGCCGTGCATCCAGAGGACGTGGTCGCCGACACCACGCCAGCCGTGCGGGACGACCGGGCGGACGTTGTTGTGCGCCGATCCGGCCGAAATCGGCTCCCGGTTCCAGGTCGCGCCGCCGTCCGGCGTGGTCCATTTCTCGATCTCGAACACGCCGTCCGTCGGCCTCGACAGATAGACGACAGACGGGTCTGCATGGTCGAGCGCGATGCCCCCGGAGTAGTGCGGCTCCCGCTCTTTCTTGCCTTCGCGCGTCTGCGGGAACCATCCGCCGCCCGCCGTGATCTCGTGGTCGCGCCACTCCGCGCCGTCCCACCGCGCGTAGTGGTAGCGGTGATCGCTCTCCTTCGGGAGGCGGGTGTAGACGATCACGGGATTCTGCGACGCATCGCCCGCGACGTCCCATATCCACGCCCGGACGTTGGTCTGCCGCGCGTCATAGACCCGGTCCGCTTCGCTGTGGCGGATCGGGAGGTCGTTGATCCCTTTGATCCGGGTGCCGTCGGCCTTGTGGAAGGCGCCGTTCCGGTACTTCGCGTAGTAGATGCTGTTCTGCGGCTCGTCGCGCGGATGACCGTCGGTGAACGCGAGGTGAAACGTGTCCACCCCGTCGCAGGCCGCCTTCAGGTACGGCCGGATATCATGCGCCTCGCGGCCCTTCTCCTGGATGAGGACCTTGGGGGCGGACCACGTCACGCCGTCGTCGGAGACGGCGAACGTCGGCTTCCACGTCCTCCCGCGCCACAGCACGTAGATGCAGTCGTTCTCGGCGCTCAGTTGCATCGGGTTGGGGTAAGTGATCCGGCCCTGGGACGAGACGATGATCTCGTCGTCCCAGGCCGATATGTCTTCCGGGCGCTTCGAGACCCGCGAGAACAGGCGCTTGCCGTTGTGCGTGGAATAGAAGGCCATGATCCGCCCGTCCGCCCGAACGAGGAAGGCGGGGTTCGCGTGGTCGTTTCGGTGCCACCGCTTTCGAAGCGTGACGACCCTAACCTCGCGCGTCTCGTGGTCGTAGCTGGCGACCTGGAGCGCGCCGGCCCTGGTCACCCAGCCCGAGTAGGTCCGCCTGTGCCGGCCTTTGTGGTAGACGGCCCGCGGATCCTGAACCCAACACCACGCGCCGTCGGGGGAGAGGGCGGGGAAGCCCTTGCCATCGAGCGGGCGCTTCTCTGGCCGCCCGCCTGCGATCCGGTACGTCGTCGGCGGGCCCGGGGTCGCGCTGACCATGCTCTCCCAGGCCGCGTAGACGCACAGCAGCGCGGCAATGGCCGCCGCCGCGAGCACACTCAGACGCGTGTTCCAGGGCCGCGTCAACTCAATTCTCCTGGGGACGGATTGGGTGCGTCTCGCCGGCGCCGCATCGCCGCCGTTTCCCTTTATACGGCCCGTGTGACGGGAATGCAAGGGGAGGGGACCTGTCGTTGCCCGCACCAAGGGGCCTGCCCGCGGCTCGATTCGTCAGGCGCAGGGCGGAGCGCTACGTCCCCTGCTTGATCTTGGCGACGTCAATGCTGAGCTTCTTGACCCGGTGCCACAAGCTCCGCTCGGAAATCCCCAGCAGCCGCGAGGCCTTCGACTGAACACCGGCCGTGTCCCGCAGCGTCTCCATGATGATCTGCTTCTCGACGTCGTCGAGCGTCGTGTCGAGCGACTCGACCGAGTCGGGCAGGGTGTACCGGGGCCGCTGCGCGATCGACTGAATATGCGCCGGCAGGCACTTGGGCGTCACGACGTCCTCGTCGGCCATGACGACCGAGCGGTGCACGCAGTTCTCCAGCTCGCGCACGTTGCCGGGCCAGTGGTACATCATCAGGAGGTCCATCGTGTCCTTCGAGACGCCGGTGACGGCGCGCGTCATCTCGTCGTTCGCGTCGCGGAGGAAGTCGTCGACGAGCAGCGGGATGTCTTCCTTGCGCTCGCGGAGCGGCGGGACGACGATGCTGAAGACGTTGAGGCGGAAGTAGAGGTCCTCGCGGAACTCGCCGTCCTCGACGGCCTTCGAGAGGTCTTTGTTGGTCGCGGCGATGACGCGGACGTCGACCTGGACCGGCTCGATGCCGCCGACGGTCTCGAACTCGCGCTCCTGGAGCACGCGGAGGATTTTGGCCTGGGTCGCGAGCGACATGTCGCCGATCTCGTCGAGGAAAATTGTGCCCGTGTTGGCCAGCTCGAACTTGCCGCACTTGCGCTGGACGGCTCCGGTGAACGAGCCCTTCTCGTGGCCGAAGAGTTCGCTCTCGAGCAGGCCCTCGGGGATGGCGACGCAGTTGAGCTTGACGAACGGGTTCTCCTTGCGGGCGGAGTGGTAGTGGACGGCCTGGGCGATGAGCTCCTTGCCCGTGCCGCTCTCGCCGCAGACGAGCACGGTCACGTCGGTCTGCACGACCTTCTGGATGAGGCCGTAGACCTGCTCCATCGCGTGGCTGGTGCCGATGATGTTGTCGAACGAGACCTGGCGGCGGAGCTTCTCCTCGAGCTTGCGGAGTTCGCGCTCGAACCGGCGCTTCTCGAGCGCCCGCTCGATCACGATGCCCATCTCCTCGATCTTGAACGGCTTCGTGAAGAAGTCGTAGGCGCCGGCGCGGACCGCGTCGAGCGCGTGCGACGAGCCGAACGCGGTCATGACGAGGATGACGGCGTGCGGGTCCTGCTCCTTGATGAGCGGGATCGCCTCGATGCCCGACATCCCGGGCAGCTTCACGTCGAGGATGATGAGGTCGAACGTTTCCTCCTGGACCGCGCGGACGGCCGACTCGGCGTCGCCGAGGACGACGGCCTCGTAGCCGCGCTTGGCCAGCGCTTCGTTCAGGAAGAACCGCATGCTTTCGTCGTCGTCGACGATGAGCACTCGTTCACTCATTCGGGGCACACCTCACTTCCTGGGGGGCGGGGCGGGTCTCGTCGGCCGGGCAGATCGGCAGCGTGATGTTGAACGTGGTCCCGGTGTCCATCTCGCTCTCGAGCTCGATCTGGCCCGAGTGCGCGGTGATAATCTGGTTTGCGATCGGCAGCCCCAGGCCCGTCCCGTCGGACTTCGTCGTGTAGAACGGGGTGAAGAGGCGGGCGTGATCGTCGGCGTTGACGTACGAGCCGGAGTTGGTGATCGCGATGACGGCGTCGGGCAGCTCGTCGTTGTGGCGCGGCGGGCGGGCGTGGACCGAAACGGCGATGACGCCGCCCTCCGGCGTCGCCTGCCAGGCGTTGCGGAGGATGTTGAGGATGGCCCGCATCAGCGCGTCGCGGTCGGCCAGGACGGGCAGCTCGGCGTTGGCGTAGAACTCCTTGAGCGAGACGTTGCGGCCGTCGTGCTCGACGCCGCACAGCCGGACGCACTCGCGGGTCAGATCGCAGACGTCCGTCGGCTCGGGGTCGGAGAGGGCCGGCTGCGAGAACGCGAGCAAGCTCTCGACGAGCGTGTTGAGCCGGTCGACCGTTCGGAGAATCGTGTCGGTGTAGGCGCGCTTGGGGTGGTCTTCGGGGAAGTCCTCGCGCATCAGCTCGACGAGCCCGCGGACCGACCCAAGCGGGTTCCGGATCTCGTGGGCCATCCCGGCGCTCAGCCGCCCGAGGTAGGCGAGCTGCCGCGTCCGCTCGACCTGCTCGCGCAGGCGGTTCAGCTCTTCGAGGTCCTTGAAGTTGAGCACGATGCCGCGGTGCCGGCCGGCCTCCCCCCGGAGCGGCGAGATCGTGACGCCGAGCGCGACGCAGCCCTCGTCGGCGCCGACCGCATCGACCTCGACCGACGAGAATGTGCGGTGGGCCGTCAACGCCGACGTGATCATCTCGCGGACCGGGCGGTTCTCGGCGATGTTCGGGAAGACAACGCCGAAGTGCTCGCCGACGACCTCCTTCGCGTCGCGCCGCAGCGTCCGCTGCGCGACCGCGTTGAAGCTCGTCACTGTGCCCGACGAACTGATCGTCATGATGCCGCCTTCCATGCTGTCGATGATGTGCCCGAGCAGAGCCGCCGTCTCGTCCGGCTCCTCCTTCTCATCCGACGCCGGCGCATCAGTCACCCGGGGCACGCGCGTTCGGATAACCCAGCCGATCGCCAGCACGCCGAGCGCCGCGCCTAGAGCCGTCGCCGCCAGCATCACGACTGCCGACAGCACGGGATGCGTGCCCGCGGACATGAACGCCGTCGTCACCGACCAGACCAGCCCGCCGAAAAACAAAGCCGCCACGAGGACCGACCCGGACATGATCATCCGGAGGTCCCGTACCCGGTACTGTCTTGCTGCGTTCCTCATCGTTGCTCCCGAGTCATCTTCAATGCCTTCCACTGGTGGGGGCGGACATTCCTGTCCGCCCATCTCGCTGCCAACACAGACTCCGCGCGGACGAGACGCTCCCGCACCGCCTCGCGCGGAACCCACTCCAGTATCGGCCGATGCGGGCTCGTGTTTACGCCCCGCAGCCGGAATTATCCCGTTGCCGTGCGGTCACTTAGGGGCCGCGCCGCTCGATCCGTCCGCGCCGCCACGAGCCCCGATGGCCGAGTCCTTGCGCGCGGCACGCGCAGCCCATATAGTGCACCCCGACACGGGAGTGGAACGGAGGACCATCATGAGAGACAGACGCTTCGACGCCGCAGCTCGGACAGGATTCAGCGGATCGGGCGGTGTGCCCGGGCGGTGTGCCTGTCACACTAAGGAAGCGTAGCCCCTTGTGTATCAGGATGTTAGGAACGTCGGTGTGAAAGTGATGCTCCGGAGACCGTAGTGGGCTGGATCATGGTTGTGTAGTTCACCGCTTCGCGCCCCCGACAGTGTGCACCCTCTACGCCTGGCCGGTCAGCTCGAAGGCGTAGGTGCCGGAGCCGATGTCGAGCGAGACGGCGTCGTCGGTTTCCGTGCCGCCGCTGATGCCGTCGACCCCGCCGACGAACGAGCCGTCCTGCCACACGGGCGTCGAGCCCTCCGTGACGGACACGCCGCTGAGCCCGAGCTTCGGCACGTGGACCTCGGCCGTCGCGTTCGGCGGGACCGTCACCGTCATCGTGAACGCGCCCTCGCCCTTCTCCCACTCGACGGCGATCAGGCCGCGGCCCGACTCGATCGACGCCTTCGCCGACGTGAGATCGCCGACGACCCGCGGCCGCACGACGACGGTCCGGTAGCCGGGCGACGCGAGATTGATCCCGGCGACGTCGCGGTAGAAATACTTCTCGACGCTCCCGAACATCTTCATGCTGACGCTGTGGCGCGGGCTGCACTCGAAGTCCTCGGAGATCGTCGTCTGCCCGAGGAGCGCGCCGTAGCCCCAGCTCGGGAACGTCGTCGCCATGGCGAGGCCGGCCATCACGTCGGCGCGGCCGCACTTCGGCAGCGCCTGCGCGAGCGCGTCGGTCCCGATGATGCCCGTCATCAGGTGGCCGTGGCGCTTCTCGAGGATGTCCTCGACGAGCTTGTCGGTGACGGTCTCCTCGTGGCCTTCGGGCACGAGGTCGAGGTAGAGGGCCAGCGCCTGCGAGGTCTGGCTCCCTTCCGCGTAGAGGTCCGTCTCGGGGTCGAAGAACTTCTTGTTGAACGCGGCCTTGATATCCTCGGCGCGGGCGGCGTACGTCTTCGCGTCGGCCTCGTGCCCGAGGACCTGGGCCGCCTGGGCGACGATCCACGTGGTGAAGTAGTGGTAGGCCGTGCCGGTCAGGTCGGCGGGCGTGAGGCGGGGGGCGAAGATGCTCGTGCCTTCGCCGCTGGGCTCCATGTGATCGCCGAGCGGCTCGGGCAGGATGCCGTCCGTGGCGCGGGCGTGGAAGCAGTCGACCTGCTTCTTCACGGCGTCGTAGTGGTCGGCCAGCATGGGCACGTCGTCGTGGTAGCGATAGCAATGCCAGACGAAGAGCGCGTAGGCGCACTCCCAACACGGCCATTCGCTGTAGCTACCCTCGCCCCAATTGGGCGGCGAGATGAACGGCAAGCTCCCGTCTTCCTTCTGCGAGTCGCGCATGTCGTCGAGCCACTTCTCCCAGAACCGCACGTCGCGGAAGTTGAGCATGTAGTCCTCGGCGACGAAGCCGGGGTCGCCCAGCCACGCGACCCGCTCGGGGCGTTCGGCCGCGTCCTGCGGGATGCCCTGGAAGCTGCCGCGGAACGTCCAGCAGATGTTGTGGTGGATGCGGTTCAGGAGGTCGTTCGAGCATTCGAACCGCCCGGACGTCTCGATGTCGGAGTTGACGGCGCAACTGACGACGGCGTCGAGCGCCGGCTCGCCGGGATAGCCCCTGACCTCGACGTATCGGAAGCCGTGGACCGTGAACCGGGGATGCCAGACCTCGACCCCTTCGCCCTTGAGCGTGTAGGAGTCCGTCTGCAGGACGCCGTCCCACGCCATCGTGGCGTTCCGCGTGTCGAGCGAGGAGCTTTCGTAGTTGACCCTGCCGGCGTGCTCGAGCGTGACCGTCGTGCCCTTCGGCCCCTCGACACGGAGTTCGGTCCAGCCCGAGACGTACTGGCCGAAGTCGAAGATGGTCCCGCCGTTCGCCGACTTCATCATGCGTGTCGCGGGGAATCGATGCGTGACCCGGGCGGGCTCGAGCGGTTGCGCGACGAGCTTGCCGCTCGGGGCATCGACCGCGACGGCCGGCGCCCAGGCGGAGTCGTCGAAGCCGGCGGCATCCCAGCCGGGCTGCTCGAGCTGCGCGTCGTACTGCTCGCCCACGACGATCTCGTTGGCCGTGATCGGGCCGGCGCTCGTGGTCCACGATTCGTCCGTCGCGATGCTCATCGTCTCGCCGTCGGCGAACTCGATGTTCATCTGGAGCCGCAGGATCGGATGATGGGCGAACGGCTGTCGGCCGGCCGGGTGCCCGTCGTCGCTGCTATACCAGCCGTGGCCCAGCATCACGCCGACCGCGTTCGCGCCCGAGGCCAGGAGGTCGGTCACGTCGTGCGTCACGTAGAGCGCCCGCGAGCCGAGCTTGAAGGGGAAGACGTTGTCGTACCAGGTCGGCGCGGGGTCCAGCAGGCGGTCGCCGACCTTCTCGCCGTTGAGGCGAAGTTCATGCCAGCCGAGGCCGCAGATGGTGATGCGCGCGCGCGTGACCTGCTTGTCGGCCGCGAACTCCTTGCGGAAGAGCGGGCCGGAGATCTCGGTCGCGGCAGCGATCCACACCCCGCCCCAGTCGCCCGCGTCGAGCAGCCCCATCTCGAACGTCGCCGGCTCCGACCAGCCGGTCTCCGCGCCGTCCTTGTCCCCTTCGACTCCGCTCAGGGCAGGCCACACCTTGACCTTCCAGCAGCACTGCTCGGCGCTCGCGAGGGAGCCGCCCTCGTACGGCACGTTGACCGAGCGGTCCGACTCGACGCGGCCGCTGTCCCACTTGTCGCCCTCGTCGGCGGCCAGTTTCTCCGGACTGCTCGCGACGAGGATCTGATACGCCGATTGCGCCTGCGCGCGTTCGGCCGACTCGAGCTTCCACGAGAACCGCGGCTGCGCGGCGTCGATGCCAAGGGGATTCACGTCATACTCACAGGTCAAATCGACGACTTTCATCTCAGTCTTCCTTCGACGGGGACGAGGGGATCGGCCGGGGCTCGGCTGGATTGACATATCGAATCAGGTCGCGCATCGCGATCACGGTGCAGCCGGCGTCATCGAGAGTCGCCATGTATTTCACGAACGCCGCCGGATCGGTGTGGACCCACGGATGGTCGAGGTCGGGCACGCCGTGGAAGCAGAGGACCGTGATCTTGCCGCCGCGGGCCTGGTCGACGGCCCAGACGAGGTCGTCGAACCCCCAGTCCGGCCCGGAGCAACCGGTGGTCGGCACGAGCAGCGGATGGTCCACGACCGGGTCATAGACGGGGCCGCGGGCGCCCATCCCTTTGATTTCCAGTTTCGCGGCGAACCCCGGCGGCGCCCCGGCCCGCGCAAACACGAACCCCTTTTCGGCGAGCACCTCGATGGCCCCCCGGCTCCAATGAAAGCCGGGATAGCAGAACGTCGTCGGCCGGGGCACGCCGTGCTCTTCGCAGCGCCGCTCGATGTATTCGAGTTCCTCGACGAACTCCGCCTTCGACAGGCCGGCGACGTCGGGATGGTTGCGCGTGTGGTTGCCGATCTCGAACCCGGCGGCGTGCAGTTCCGCCACATCGTCCCACGTGAGGTAGTGCTCCGCCCGCCAGCCGTTGGTGGGCTTCTGCGCCTCGTTCACGAAGAACGTCGCGCCGAATCCGTGCTCGGTGAGCAGCGGCGCAACGTTCTCGATGTCCGACTCGCATCCGTCGTCGAACGTCAGCACGACGAGCCGGTCCGGAATCGGCTTCAGGGCGGTCGGTTCGCTGCTCATCGGCTCTACTTCTTGCCCTTCAGCTCGAATGCGTAGCGGCCCGAGCCGACGTCGAACGTGACGGCGGCGTCGGTCTCCTCGCCGCCCGCGACGCCGTCGACCCCGCCGACGATCGAGCCGTCCTGCCACACGGGCGTCGCACCTTCGCTGACGGAGACGTTCCCGAGGCCGACCTTCGGCACGCTGACCTTTGCCGTCGTGTTCGCCGGGATCTGCACCTCGAGCCGGATGCCGTCGCCCGTCCGCGACCACGCCGACGAGACGACCCCGTGCACCGTCCGGATCGACGCGCGCGCGAGCCAGAGGTCGTCGGGCGTGAACGGGGCGATCCGAATCTCCCCGAACCCCGGCGTCATGTGCTCGGGGCCGTAGTAGTCGGGGCCCTTGATCCCGGCGAGGTCGTTGTAGAAGAACTCGTCAATCGTCGCCCACATGATCATGCTCTCGGCGTTGCCGCAGCCGGCGATGAGCGACCAGCTTTCCCAGATCGTCGTCGCGCCTTCGCTGACCATGTAGCCCCAGCCGGGATAGGTCGGGTTCGTGACGATCTTCCACATCACGTCGCCGTGGCCGAGCGCGGCCAGCATGTCGATCAGGCACGTCGTGCCCGTGTTGCCCGTGTGGTGGTGGTTGTCGTACTTCTCGGTGATGCTGCGGACGAGCGAGTCGACGACGCCCGCGCGGTCGGAGTCGGGCACGATGCCCAGCGCGAGTGCGAAGGCGTTGGCCGTCTGCGAGCCGCCCTCGTATTCGTGCGCGGCCGTGTCGAGCCATTTGGCGTTGAAGGCCTCCTTGATCCGGCCGGCGAGGTCGGCGTAGTGTTTGGCGTCGTCGGTCTTGCCGAGCTTCTTGGCCGCCTCGACCATGACGGCCGCGGCGCGGTAGAAGTAGCCGGTCCAGACGAGCGGCGGCGGGGTGAAGGGCGAGATGAACTCCTCCTTGCCCGGCTCCGTGCCCGGGAGCATGTGGTCGCCGAACAGTCCTCGCGTGATGATGAGGTCCTCGGCGACGCCGTCCATGTGGTCGGTGCACCGCTTCATCCCCTCGTAGTGCTCGGCCAGCATGCGGTCGTCGCCGAAGTAGCGATGGAGGTACCAGACGAGCGGCGGATAGTTGCCGCCCCAGGCCGCGTCGAACGCGGGGCCGTGATAGGCCGGGGCGATGTGGGGCACCGACCCGTCCTCGCACTGGCTGTCGGCGATGTCCCGCAGCCACTTCGTCCAGAAGATGGGCATGTGTTTCCGCGGGTAGAGCGAGCCGGTGATCGTGGCGGGGTCGGTCCAGGCCCAGTGCTCGCGGTGCAGGCAGTCGAGCGGCATCCCGAACAGCCCGTTCGTGAGCGTCCAGACGACGTTCCGGTGAATCTGGTTGACGACGTCGTTCGCGCACTCGAAGTCGCCCGAGAGATTCTCGTCGGTATGGACGACGCAGCCGTCGAGGTCGTCGATCGTCAGCTCGCAGGGGGCGCCGTCGATCTGCACGTAGTTGACGGGATGGTACGTGAAGCGCGGCTCGTAGACTTCGCCGTCGGGGTCGCCCTTGAGGACGTAGTAGTCGGTCGCCTTGGGCGGTTCGTGGCGGCGCTTGTCGAGGAGGCCGGTGTCCTCGAAGAGGCGGCCGGAGTACTTGATCGTGATCTTCGTGCCGGCGGGGCCCTTGATCCGCAGCCGCGCCCAGCCGCCGAAGAGCTGGTCGAAGTGATACACGTAGACGTTCGGCAGCGGCTCGGTGAACTTCACCGGCTTGCGGACGCTGATGACCCGGATCGGCGGCATGAGCTGCGACCGAAGCACGCCGGCGGGCGCCTCCTTGATCTCGGCGGCGTCCCACGCCGAGTCGTCGAAGTCCGCGCCGCTCCAGCCGGGCAGTTCGAGCCGCGCGTCGTAGATTTCGCCGTGCCAGAAATCGTTGAGGATGATGCAACTGCCGCTCGTCTTCCACGACTCGTCGCTCGCGATGCTCACGGTCTCGCCGTTCTCAAGCTCGACGTTGAGCTGCACGAGCGCACGCGGGCTGTCGCCGTACTTCCGGTGGTAGTCCGGCTCGCTGTACCAGCCGTTGCCGAGCCAGAGGCCGATGGCGTTGGCCCCTTCCTGAAGCTGGCCGGTCACGTCGTGGACGACGTAGCACACGCTCTTCCCGTATTCGGTGGCGGCCGGGTCGAGCACGCGGTCGGACACCTTCCCGCCGTTGACGTACGCCTCCGACCAGCCGATGCCGGAGACGTAGAGCCGCGCGGTCTTGACCGCGGCGGGCAGGTCGAACGTCTTGCGCAGGAGCGGCGTCGGCACGCCGACGGCCGTTCCGATCCACTTCCCCGCCCAGTCGTTTCTGTCGAGCAGCGCCATCTCGAACGTGGCTGGCTCGGACCATTCGGCTTCGGCTCCATCCCGATCCCAGACCTTCACCTTCCAGAAGCACTTCTCCGCGCTCGCGAGGTCGGCGCCGTCGTAGGCGATGTTGACCGAGTCGCCCGATTCGACCTTCCCGCTGTCCCACTTGTCGCCCTCGTCGGCGGCAAGCGTCTCCGCGCGGCTCGCGACAAGAATCCGATGCGCCGACTGCGCCTGCGCGCGTTCGGCCGACTCGAGCACCCACGAGAACCGCGGCCGCGGGGTGTCGATGCCAAGAGGGTTCAGGGCGTACTCACAGGTCAGCTCGGATATGCTGATCATTTCGGGCTCCAGGAAGACAGGACGGCGGCCGCCCCGGCGCGCCGGGGACACGAACGGCCGCATATCTTGCGTTTTCCCGCACCTGATTGCAAGGCGTTGGGGCGCGGCACGTGGACACTCCCAACGGCGGGCACTTGCCGGAAAGCCGGTACAGCCAGCGAGTGGCAGTCCCGGTTTTCCGGCCCCGTGGCGCGTGAGTGGCGGCGAAAAACGGGGACTGGCACCAGCGGAGCGAACGAAGCGAGCGTAGACGTGCCTGTACCCGCTTTTCGCCTCCGTCCGGAACCGCCCCGCGATGAAGATATCGATTCGACGCGGCAGGCGGCGGAGCCGCGGCCAAGAGCGCCCTTGCATTCCCGAACGCCACCCGTATCATCGGCGACGTAACGCCCCGAGATGCCGCAAAGAAAGGAATAGGCGCTCCGCTGAAGAGGCCGGTCCAGTGGTGGCAAGAGATTCTTCGCTTCGCTCAGAATGACAGCAAGTAGCCATCCGTAGGGGTTGTCATCCTGAGCGTGAGCGAAGGATCTCGGTGTTCAACAGAGCAAGAGACATGGAGTTTCACTTGAACGAACTGGCCCCGCGGGAACGTGTGCTGAGAACCATCAGCGGGGAGCCGGTCGACCGGCTCGCCGTCTACGACATCATCCACAGCGTCGATCTTATCGAACACCTCACCGGCGACAAGATCACGCCGGGCAACGCCGAAGACCTGACGTGCGAGGCCGCGAGCAAGGTGCTCGATCTCGTCCGGCACTTCTGCATCCCGTCCGACCTGGAAGAGAGGACCTACGGCGACGACGATGGATTCAGCTACCGCTACCAGTGGTGGACGCGGGAGATCATCAAGCGCCCGAACAAGACGGTCGACGAGACCCGCGACCTGATGAAGGCGGACGTCGAGAAGATCCGGCGGGCCATCGAGAACGGCGAGGTGTGCTGGCAGGCGCTCGAGCACCTGGAGATTCTGGGCGAGCACTGCAAGACGTTCGAGGAGGTCGGGGAGCTGTTCCGCAGAATCGCCGGCAAGCTCGACGGCACGATCATGGTCGCGCCCGAGGCCCTGCCCGGCATGTACACCGCCACGAACCGCTACGGCTTCGAGATGGTCATCTATACCTACCACGACCACCCGGCCGACTTCCTGGCGGTGTATAATGCGTTCTGTGATTACGAGGTCGCCAAGATACACGCGCTCGCCGACCTCGTCGACATCGCGCCCGTCGCCCTGCTCTCCGAGGCCGTCGCGTTCAACACCGGCCTGCTCTTCCCGCCGGAGTTCGTCAGGGGAATCCAGTATCCCAACATCCGGCGGATCATCGACGCCTACAAGTCGCACGGCTTCAAGGTGATTTTCCACGCCGACGGCAACAAGTGGCCGATCCTGGACGACATCGTCGCGTTCGGAGCCGACGTCATCGATCCCTGTGAGACACTCGCCACGATGGAGATCAAGACGCTCCGCGAGAAGTACCCGACGATGGCGTTCGCCAGCCCGGTCGATTGCCAGGACCTGCTGGCGCACGGGACGACGGACGAGATCGCCGAGGCCTGCTGGAAGGTGCTCGACGATTGCGGCGGCGAACGGGTCCTGACCGGCTCGACGTCGGAGATTCACCCGGAGATCTCAGTGGAAAGGGCGATGACGATGTACGACATCTTCCGGAACTACAACGATCCCGAGTTCGCGGCTCGCCACAGACAAGGACATCATTAGGTTGCGCAGTCAAAGAGGGAATCCGAACACCGTTATGAGAGATTCTTCGCTGACGCTCAGGATGACGGCAACTGCAGGCAACCGCAAAGCGGTTGCGGCAGTTGCTTGCAGTTGCTCCGCAACTGCGCCACATGTCCAAGACATGTCATTCTGAGCCCTTCGGCTTCGCTCAGGACGGGCTCCGCGAAGGATCTCTGCTGTTGTTCATTGCCCGTGGGGGCCCGATAGGAAAGGATGGAGCACGTGACGGATCTCAAGGCGCGTATGGCGCGGCCGCGGATCGGCCTCCTGCCGACCGGCCACCTGATGTACTGGGGCCAGTTCCCCGGGCTGAAGGAGCGGGGTCTGGCGATGTACGAGACGTTCCGCGAGCGTCTCGAGCAGATCGGCGACGTGATTTCGCCGGGGCTGGTCGACACGCCGGAGAAGGCCTGGGAGGCGGGCAAGGTGTTCCGCCGCGAGGGCATCGATATCCTGCTGGTGCTCCCGCTCGGCTACACGACCGGCCTCGTTCTCCTCCCGTGCGTGCGGCAGGTCGACGCCGACGTGCCGGTCCGCATCCTCAACACGCACGTCGATGGCTCCTACGACTACAAGAGCGCCGACACGGCGACGTATCTCTACCACGAAGGGCCCTGCTGCATCCCCGAGTACGCCGCCGGCCTCGTCAACATGGGCCGGACGTTCCGCGTCCGGAGCGGGCCGTACAGCTCGGACCGGTTCTGGGAGCAGGTCGCCGCCGATTGCGTCGGCACGGCCGCGGCGCGCGCGTTTCGGTCGATGAACGTCGGCATCATCGGCAACACCTACACGGGCATGGTCGACATGCCGACGGACGAGCATCGCTGGCTCCGGGCCACGGGCAACCTGTTCGTCCGGCCGGAGGTCGAGGAGATCGAGGAGGCCTATCATCGCGTCTCCGATGAGCAGCTTCAGGACATGTACCGGCAGTTCCGCGAGATGTACGACGTCGACGAGACCGTGACCGACGAGCACATGACGTTCTCCGCGCGGGCGGCGATCGCCTACGAGGAAATCATCCGCAAGCACGACATCTACGCGTTCGGCTACTACTGGTGGGGCGAGAAGGAGCTGATAACGCAGCTCCGGGCGCAGTCGAACCTCGCCGTGTCGCGGCTGGCGGCGATGGGCCGCCCGGGCGTGACGGAGGGCGACATCAAGACCGCGATGGCGATGAAGATCCTCGACCTGCTCGGCGCGGGCGGGATGTTCGTCGAGTTCTTCGCCATCGACTACGACGAAGACTTCCTCCTGATGGGCCACGACGGGCCCAGCAACATCAACATGAGCAAGGGCCGGCCCAAGCTCCAGCACCTCGACGTGCACCACGGCAAGACGGGCCACGGGCTCGGAATCGACTTCGACGTGCTCAAGGGCCCGGCGACGATGCTCAACGTCAGCCAGTTCAACGCGGGCGACACGTTCAAGCTCATCATCACGACGGGCGAGATCGTGCCGGGCGAGGTCCTCAACATCGGCAACCCGAACTGCCGCGTCAAGATCAGCCGGCCCATCGATGAGTTCTTCGACTCGTGGTGCCAGCAGGGGCCCGCCCACCACATCGCGCTCGGCATCGGCGACCACTCGGACGAGCTGGCGGCCTTCGCGGAGGCGATGGACTTCGAGGTCGTGCGAGTATGAGCAGGCCGGAGTATCCCGTCAACACGTGGCTGCAGGACGCGGTCGATCTGGCCGCCGAGAACATCGGGCACCGGCTGGACACGGACCGGGGAGACCGCCCCTGGTTCTGGTTCGACCTGAAGTCCGACCCGCCCCGCCTCGTGCACGACTACTGGGACTTCTGCGACATGTCCGGGCGGTGGACGAACGCCGTCATGCTCGCGCGGCTCATGACCGGGCGGGAGCGGCCGGAACTCGAGCAGCGCCTGAAGGACTACATGCTCGCGCGGCAGGGCCCGGACGGCCTCTTCTACAACGAGCCGGCCGAATCCAAGGCCATCATCGCCATCGGCGAAGTTCCCGAAGGCGTCTTCGCGGACATGTTCTGCCAGGCCAGGATCATGGTCGCGCTGACAACGTGGTACCTCGAGACCGGCAGCGCCGAGATCGAGGAGCGGATCGAACGCCTGCTCAGGCGCCTGCTGGCGATTATGCCGCGCGAGGGAACGGCGTGCCGGGCGCCCGCCCTCCGCTATCTGCAGGGGCGCGGATGGCAGAAGGAAGGCGGGTGCCCGCAGATCGCCGCCGGCTTTGCCGCGAACATCGCCCCAATGACCATGCGGTACCACGAGGCGAGCGGCTCGGACGCGGCGCTGGGACTGGCAAAGGGGCTGGTGGAGGGCTTCGTGCTGACCGAGGGCGCGGCCCGCGGCGACACCTTCCACTTCCGCTCGGACGGAACATTCTTCGGGAACACGCACTGGGGCGGTGGCCTGCCCGCCACGGCCGCCGCCGTCCGGATCGCTCGCGCCGCCGGCGATGACCGGCTGCTCGACTTCTGCCGGCGCGTCTTCGAGAACATCATCTCCTTCGCCACCGACTTCGGCTGGATGCCGACCGACGTCAACACGCCGGAGGAAGGGAAGTCCAACGGGCAGTCCGAAATCTGCAACCTCACCGACGCGTTCCACACCGCTCTCCAGTTGATGGCGGCCGGCGTCGGAGACTATTGGGACTTCATCGACTCGGCGGCCCGAAACCAGATCCTCGAACAGCAGTTCCGCGACCCGCATCGGCTGTTCACGGAGGACCAGATCCGCCGCGCCGACCAGCCGATTGCCGAGGGCCTCCGCGGTTCCGTGGAATCGTGGGCCACGCCGAATTCGCTCGTCGGCAACGCCAACGGGCTGGAGGGCTGCTGCACCGGGGCGCTGGTGCGCGCGTGTTATTTCGCCTGGCAGCACGCGATCGAGGAGAGCAGCGGCCGCGTGTCGATCCACATGCCCTTCAGCCGCGCGCATTCTTGTCTCGACCTGCTCTGCCACGAGCCGTGGGAGGGCGCGATCACGCTCAGAATCAGGCAACCGTGCAGCGTGCGGCTTCGACTGCCGAAGTGGATTGAGAAGAACGCGTTGAAGGTTGCTCGCAACGACGCGGCGGTCGCGCCCGTGTTCGACGGGCGCCACCTCACTCTCGACGAACTCGCGGAAGGCGACACGCTGCGGCTGACCTACCCGATTGACGAGACACGGCGCGAGTACCGGATTAACGATGCCGAATACACGGCCGCGTGGCGCGGCGGGACGGTCGTCGAGATGCGCCCGGTCGGTGAGCCCTACGCGACCTATCTGAGGAAGGAGCGCCTGGAGACGCTCCCGCCCGACCCGCCGGCGCTCGGC
>CAYLQD010000065.1:0-21259 GCA_964385685.1 uncultured Planctomycetota bacterium
GCCCAGGGAGGCGCTTAAGATGTGGGTAAAGACAAGGGCTAAAGCCGGGGCCTATACTCGTCCGCCACTGGCGGACTCGCAAAGGCCCGTGAACGGGCCTGAACAACGGCGCAGAACGGGGGCGTTTCAGTCGCGGGCGGCCTTGGCCGCCCGAAACGCGTTCCCACCTGCGTTGCCCTGCGAAGGCCGGTCGCGAACTGGCGAGATACTGCTGGCATTGCCGCTGAGAGATGAGTACGCTGTTGGCCGCTGGGCCGGGCCTGTCAGGCAATCGGCTGTGTTCGTGTGAGCACTCAGACGAACACATATCCCCTTGGCGGCGCCCAACGGAACAGGGGCCGCTGAAGGAGTTGTTCCTCGAGCCCGACGGGCTCGGATTCGTTAGCCCAGGGCGAAGCCCTGGGACAGCGTCGGTGAGACAGGAGAGCCCTGAAAGGGCGATAGAGATTCTGTGACGCCCTTACAGGGCTTGGCCTAAGACCCATCTGCTACCCAGGGCTTCGCCCTGGGCTATTGAATGCTGCCCCTTCGGGGCAAGAAACGGGTCTGTCCAACAGCCCGGTTGACTCACGGAGGAACGAACGTGGCGGCGATGGCAGTTGTGGCGGTCGAGAGCAAGAAGGTCGAGATCCGGGAGGTCGACCCCGGGCCGATGGGCGAGTGGGACCTGCGGGTAGAACTCGAGGCGTCGGCCATCAGCGCGGGCACCGAGTCGTATGGCCTCGCCGCGTACGGCGGCGGCGATCCGTTCATCCTGGGCTACGCGCCCGTCGGGCGGGTCGTCGACGTCGGCGCGAAGGCGGCCGATTCGTACAAGGTCGGCGACCGCGTGTCGTACTTCGCGCCGTCGCCGCCGGTCGGCATCGGGCAGCGTTGCGGCGGACACCAGAGCCCGGCGATCTGCAACGTCGACCCCGAGAGCCGCGACCTGCTCGGCCCCGACTGCTACGTCGTCAAGGTGCCCGAGGAACTGTCGTCGGCCCGCGCGGCATTCGGCGGCGTGTCCGCGGTCTCGTGCCTGGGCGTGAGCTTGGCGAGGCCGAACGTCGGCGACAAGGCGTTCGTCATCGGTCAGGGCGTGATCGGTCACTACGCGGCCCAGCACTTCCGGCTGCGTGGTGCGGAGGTCGCCGTCGCCGACATCCACGAGAACCGCCTTCACATGGCGAAGGAGGGCGGCGTCGATCACGTCATCAACTGCTCGACGGAGGACATGGTCGAGGCGATCCGCGCGATCTGGCCCGACGGCGCCGACATCGTCGCCGACTCGACGGGGAACTACGAGGTCATCGACAAATCGGTCGAAGTCCTCCGCCGCCGCGGCAAGTACGTCTTCCTCGCGTGGTGCAAGGGGCCGAACTTCAACCTGCCGAACTTCCAGTGCTCGCGAGTGTTCGAGGCGTGTTTCCCGTGGACGCTCGAAGGGGCACGCGTGCTCAGCTCGTGGCGGCTCATGGCCGCCGGCTCGCTGCCGGTGGACCACATCATCTCGCACCGCATGCCCTACACCGACGCGCAGAAGGCGTTCGACATGATCTACAACACGCCCGAACAGATGACTGGCATCCTGCTGGAGTGGTAGCAGGGGATTGTGAAACCGCGGCGATGCTGCGGTCGGAGTCGCAATCATAATCCTGATCGTAATCGCCGTTATGAGAGTGGATTACGAGCAAGATTAAGATTACGATTAAGGGGCTCTAACGGGACCCCGGTGGGGCAGGCATTCCGTCCGCTGTTCCAGCGGGGCCTGCCAGATGGCGGACAAGAATCCAGCCTTCTGAGCCATCGAGGCGAAGAAGGCCATCCGCCCCACTGTCTTGTTAGAGGCCCTAAGAAGAGAAACTGGCGCAGGAGGCACACCGAAATGGAATACGCCCACCTGGGACGGTCCGGCCTGAAGGTCAGCCGGCTGTGTCTGGGCACGGTCAACTTCGGCCAGGTCACGGACGAGAAGGAAGCGTTCCGCATCATGGACGCCGCCCTCGATGCGGGCATCAACTTCTTCGACACGGCCAACCACTACCCGGACTTCGTCAACTGCGGCCGCACGGAGGAGTTCATGGGCCGCTGGTTCGCGCAGGGCGGCGAGCGGCGCGAGAAGGTCGTGCTCGCGACGAAGGTCTATCAGCCGATGAAGGACCCGCTCGACGGGCCGAACGACGCGCCCGGCCTCTCGAAGTACATCATCCGGCGGCACGTCGAGGGCTCGCTCCGCCGGCTCCAGACCGACCACATCGACCTCTACCAGATGCACCACATCGACCGCCGGGCGGCTTGGGACGAGGTCTGGGAGGCGTTCGAGATCCTCGTGCAGCAGGGGAAGATCAGCTACGTCGGGTCGAGCAACTTCCCCGGCTGGTGTCTGGCACGGGCGCAGGCCGAGGCGAAGGCCCGGCACTTCCTGGGGCTCGTCTCGGAGCAGCATCGCTATAGCTTGCTCTGCCGCCTGCCCGAGTTGGAGGTGCTGCCGGCCGCGGAGGCGCTCGGGATCGGCGTGCTCGCATACAGCTCGCTCTCCGGCGGCCTGCTCGGCGGCAGCGCGCTCGACCCCGAGGCGGGCTCGCGGACCGAGCAGATGCGCGAGGCCGTCGACGGGCACCGCGACAAGCTCGTCGCGTTCGCCGGCCTGTGCAACGAGCTTGGCGAGAGCGAGGCGACCGTCGCGATGGCGTGGGTCCTCGCCCAGCCCGCGATGACGTCCGTCGTCATCGGCCCCCGGACGGCGGAGCAGGTCGGGAGCGCGCTCCGGACCGTCGAGATCGGCCTGGACGACGCGGCGATGGCGAAGCTGAACGAGATCTTTCCCGGCCCCGGCGGCGCGGCGCCCGAAGCGTACGCGTGGTAGGTCCAAGCGGCCGTCACGTCACCTGATCATCACCACAGTGGATTGCCAGGGCGAGGGCAGCGCTTGTCGGCGAGCTTCGCCAGCACGGGCACGAGGCAACCGCAGTGGCGGCAGGTCGTTCCGTATTGCAGGTCGTCGCACGCGCCGCACGCTGCGAGCCGGCCGTCGTAGGTCGCGTCGCCCGCAAGGTCGGCGGAGTGGTCCCGCAGATAGTCCGCGAGGATTCGGTCGACCTCCTCGTCGGACAGCCGTACGGTCGCGCCGCATCCCTTGCAGTTGCCGTCGCTCACGTGCTCACGTCCCTCCCGCCGTTTTCGCGCCGTACGTGAACGCCTCGTCGAAGAGCGCCTCGAGCGATTCGAGCGTGCAGTCGCCGTTGACGCCGTTCCCGGCGGTGAACATCATCCGCCCCTCGCCCGGCCGCCAGTAGACGTCCATCAGGCGGCGGACCTCGGCCCGGACCTCGTCGGGCGTGCCCCACGGAATCACCTGCTGGACCTCGATGCCGCTGAAGATCGTGAGCCGGTCGCCGAACGTCGCGGCGATCGCCTCGTCGTCCATGCAGTACTTCTGGATCGGGTGCAGGACGTCGAGCCCGGCGTCGATCCAGTCGGGGATGAAGGCGGCGACGTCGCCGCACGCGTGCATCCAGGCGTGGAGGCCGAGCGCGTGGCAGGTGTCGAAGATGCGCTTGTAGTAGGGCTTGTAGAACTCGCGAAAGATGTCGACCGAGAAGAACGGCGCGGTCTGCGTGCCGAGGTCGTCGCTCGTCCACAGCCCGTCGCATTTCCGTTCGCCCGCGGCCCGCTCGATGAGCCCGCAGTAGAGCGTCGTGAGCGCGTCGAAGAGCCGGTGAACCTCGGCCGCGTTCGTGTAGTAATCCATCAGGGCGTTGGTCATTCCGCGGAGCATCCAGTGCCGCTCGAACAGGCAGAAGAAGAACCGCATCAGGCGGTAGGTCCCGTCGTGCTCGAGGGCGCCGCCGATCACGTCCGGCGGCATGCCGGCCGTCGGGAAGCGCTCGATGATCTCGTCGATGCGGGCCCAGTCGGGGAGGGCGACGGCCGCGTCGATCCCGATCGCCCCCTCGGCCGCAGGCGGCGGCTCCCACGGGAGCCAGGCGAACTCGGGGCACGCCTCGTGCTGGCCGCGGAACTGGCTCGGCATCCACATCCCGTGAATCTGGATGTCGACGGGATAGCGGTCGAGGATCTCGTGGACCCGCGGTTCCCGTTCCTCGAACGTGTTCGGGTGGACCCAGAAATGGATGTTGACCGGCACGCGCGAAGCGACGGAGCGCCCCTCGACGACGGACGCGACCTCATCGCGCGTTAGCGGTTTCCAGTCAGGCATCGGGCGCCGGCCTCCGCGTTGCCTCTACCACGAACTCAGCTTCCCCTGTCGAAAACCGAGATCCCTGCTTGCGGCAGGCAAGCCCGCCTTGGGCGGGTGAACTTCGCGCAGCCTGCCCTGAGCGAAGCCGAAGGGCTCAGGATGACGGCGACCGCCAAGCGGGCCTAGTCGAGGACCATCAGGTCGACGGGGGCGTAGTCGTCGGTGAGGATCGGGACGTCATCCTGCGGGACATCCTCAAGCTCGGAGGCCGTGAGCATGTTCGCCGCGTATCCATCGCTGCCCTTGAGCGTCGGCATCCTGACCAGGCCCGAATCGACCCTCTCCCGCGCCCGGTCCGTCATCTCCTGGCGGTTGTGCCGCGCCCCGTACTCCGGCCCGGTCGCGATCAGGATGACGTTGGTCGACACCTCGGGCAAGTTCTTCAGCGACCGCTTCGGAAACACGTAGACGTACTCGCCGCGCTCCCGCTTGAACACGTCCTCGAACGTCTTGTACTCCGACCGGAAGAGCCGGCTGCTCGGGCCGCGGAGCGCGCTGATCACGTTCATCAGCACGACGCCGTTCGGCCGCACGCGGCTCCGCACATCGAGCAGGAACTCGCGCGTCGTCAGGTGGAAGGGGATGCGCCCGCCCGCGGTGTAGGCGTCGAGGATGATGAGGTCGAACTTCTTCGGCGTGTTGTGGACGAACATCCGGCCGTCCTGCACGTGGACCCGCAGCCGGTCGCTCGGGGTCAGCTTGAACCAATTCGTCGCGACGTCGACCACCACGGGGTCGATCTCGACGACGTCGACCGTCACGTCCGGGTAGGCCCGTGCGAAGATGGTCGGGACGACCCCGCCACCGCCGCCGATGACCAGCACGTCGCGGATCTCGGTGTCGAACAGGAACGGCAGGTGCAGCAGGTCGGAGTACGTTGTCCCGGCCCTGAGCGGCTTGCGGAGCGCCTTGGCCGCGGCGTCGAGTTCGAACGAACTCTCGACGTACTGGTCGAACCGCAGGTCGCGTTTGTTGCCGACATGCGCGGCCGGTTTCACCGTCATCTTCCGCCCGTCGACGGTCGTGAGGATGTCGCCCCGCAGGACGGTGTCGCCGAGCACGTCGGGCGTGATGGCCGCCTGCTCGATGATGGCGATGTGGTGGTAGGGCGACTCGCGTTCCGCCCGCAGGCGGCGGAGGTAGTGACGCTTCACTTTCGTCCCGTCCGCCGCCGGCACCGTCGCTTCGACGACCAGCCATCGCCCGCTCTCGACAGCCTCGACGGTGCCGACGGCCTCGGACTCGCCCGCCACGACCGGGACGAGCGGCGGCTTCGGCAGGATCGCGAACAGAAGCGTCACGACAACAAGCGCGGCCGAGACGATCACGGGCGGGGGCTTCTGCTCCGCGCGGCTGTGCAAGAACGCCGCGACCACGGCGACCACAACGGCCAGCACGCCGGCCCCCTCGAGCAGCCGCGTCTTCCCGACCGTCGCGATCAGCACGAACGTCGTCAGCAACACCCCGGCCACGTTGCCGAACGTCGAGAGAGCGTAGAGCTTGCCGGCCACGCCGCCGACGCCGCTCACGTCACGCGTCGAGAGTCGCACGGCGAACGGCGCGACCATCGCGAACAGCACGGTCGGCACGAGGTAGAGCGCGGCGCACGCGATCAGCGCCTGCACGACGAGGTTGAAGCGGCCGGCGAACGAGATGCCCGCCACCGCCGAGCACACGGTCGGGACGAGCAGCGGGATGAGGAGCGTCGCGATGCCCGCGGCCACGACGATCGTGGCGAGCGTCATCATCGTCGGACGCCGGTCGGCCAGCAGGCCCCCGAGCCGGTAGCCGACGGACAGGGCGACGAGGAAGAGCGTGATGACGCTGCCCCAGACGAAGATGCTGCTGCCGAGGTAGGGGGCGATCTCGGCCCCGCCGACGACCTCGAGCCCCATGAACACGAGCCCGCACGTGAAGACGAGCGGGCGCAGCCCCGCGACCGGCTGAGCGTCTGCAGATTCGGCCCCCTCCTCGCACGGGGGCTCGGCCGCGCGGACGGCGCCGCGCCGCTGCTGGACGGCGCAGGCGGCCGCGGCCACGACCATCGCCGCGCCGCAGCCGAACAGGATCGCGCGGTTCCCGAAGAACGGCACGAGCAGGAACATCGTGCCGAGCGCGCCGACGACGCTGCCGAGCGCGTTCAGCGCGTAGAGCCGCCCGACCACACGCCCGACCGTGCCGAGCGTCGTCGACGCGATGCGGACCGCGATCGGGAGGATCATCCCGAAACACATCGTCGGCAGAAAGTAGATGAGTACGAGCGCGGCGAGCGGGCGGAGGGTGTTCAGAAAGAGGCCGAGGTCGGCCCGGAGCAGGCCGGTCGAAATCGGCTCGCAGATGAGCGGCACGGCTATCACGAGCAGGCCGGCGGCGGCCGCCAGGATCGCAAGGGCGCCCGTGCGGCGGCTCCGGTCGGCGAGCCGGCCGCCCAGCACGTAGCCCAGGGAGAGCGCCGCCATGAACACGCTGATAACACTGCCCCAGACGTAGACGTTGCTGCCGAAGTACGGCGCGATCGTCATCCCGCCGACCAGCTCGGCGCACATCAGGCCCGCGCCGGCCACGAAGACCAGCATCGCCAGCCCGAATCCAGACGCAGGTCGCTCGGCCGTCATTCAGTTCCTCGCAGGTGTGCGCCGGAAGACCGCGGCCAAGATGATAGGGATACGGGCCGCCGCGTGCAACCCCAAAGAGAGCGGATGCTCTGAGCGGGGGCTATTTGCCGGAAAAAGCCGGTACAGCCAACGAGTGGCAGTCCCGGTTTTCCGGCCCCGTGGCGCCTGAGTGCTGGCGAAAAACGGGGACTGGCACCAGCGAAGCGAACGAAGTGAGCGTAGACGTGCCTGTACCCGCTTTTCGTCTCCGCGTCGGCGCCGCGACCTCCCCACAATTCGGATTCTGAGCGTTCACCTGAACGCTCAGAGTTCAGGTTGACTGGCCCGGCATCTCGGCGCAACGCGGTTGCCGGCGCCGCAATAGCCTCTCCGCGTCGGCGCCTCAACCTCTCCCACAATTGCGATTCTGAGCGTTCACCTGAACGCTCAGAGTTCAGGTTGACTGGCCCGGCATCTCGGCGCAACGCGGTTGCCGGGGTCGCGGGCGGAAGGTAGAATGCCGCCTGGAAGAAGAGAGCGGAGTCGGCCGATGTTGAAGAAGATCCTGATCCTCATCTCGGGCGTCACGTGCGGGTTGATGGGCGTGGCTCTGATCGGCGCCTGGTGGCTCGGCGGGTTCAGCACGGTCGAGCTGGCGCGGGAGGAACTCGGGCCCTACCGGATCGTTTGCCTCGAGCACACCGGGCCGTACCACGAGATCGCGAGCAAGATTCTCAAGGTGCGCGAGCTGGTCGGAGATTCGGAGGACCGGCTCGGCGTGGCATGCGGCATCTACTACGACGACCCGCAGAAGGTGGCGAAGTCGCAGCTCCGCAGCAAAGGGGGCTATGTGTTTGAGGGGGAGTTGACCGTGGTCAAGCCGCTTGTGATCGTCGACGTGCCGAAGCGGGCGGTACTCGTCGCCCGCGTCGAGGCACATCCGTCGGTCGCGGCGCTCAAGGTCTATCCGAAGATGGCGGAGTGGATGCGGGCGAACGGTGTCGAGGCGGCCGGGCCGGCGCTCGAGTTCTATCACGAGGGCCGGGTCGAGAGCCAGATCCCGATCAAGCCCATTGGGGAGTGAGCGCTTCGGGCGCTGTCCCTATCGTAATCGTAATGCTATTTGCGGCATGTTCTGATAACGGACGGCGCGCATTTGCGGTGGAGATTCTTCGCTGACGCTCAGAATGACAGGAACCGTGCCCTTTTGTCATTCTGAACGACGTGAAGAATCTCTGATGCGAAGACCGGGGTTGCCATGGTCAACGCATGCGCCAGTAATCGTAATCCCCTAGTTGGCGACAGATTATGATCACGATTGAAAGGCCGTCGGCGCGGCCTTCTAGCTCGCGGCCGCGACGGGCGCGCCGTTGAGCCGCAACTTCCGAAGCTTGTAGAACAGCGTCGACCGGTTGATGCCAAGCAGCTTCGCGGCGTGGTCGCGGTTGCCGCCGGTGTATTCGAGCGCGCGGCGGATGATCTGCCGCTCCGGCTCCTCGAGAGCTTTCTTCAGCGGCAGGACGGCCTCGGTCTTCGGCACGTGCACGGCCATCGCGGAGTCCTTCGCGACGTCGAGCGGCAGGTCGGACAGCTCGATCCGCTCCTTCTCGGTCAGGACGATGGCCCGCTCGATCGTGTTCTCGAGTTCGCGGACGTTCCCGGGCCAGTTGTGCTCGCTGAGCGCGTCGAGCGCCGCGGGCGAGATGCTGGCCACGGTCTTCTCAAGCTCGGCCGCGTGCTTGAGGATGAAGTGCCGCGCGAGTTCGGGGATGTCGGCCCGGCGCTCGCGAAGCGGGGACACGTGGACGGGCACGACGTTGATGCGGTAGTAGAGGTCCTCGCGGAACCGGCCCTCCTCGACCTCGCGGGCGAGGTCGACGTTCGTCGCGAGGATGACGCGGGTGTCGATCTGGATCGTCTCCGTCCCGCCGACGCGTTCGAGGCATCCGTCTTGGATGACGCGCAGCAGCTTGACCTGGAGCGAGGGGCTCGCGGTCGCGATCTCGTCGAGGAAGATGGTGCCGCCGTCGGCCGCCTCGAACTTGCCTTTCTTCTCGTGGGTCGCGCCGGTGAAGGCGCCGGCCTCGTGGCCGAAGAGCTCCGCCTCGAGCAGCGACTCGGTCAGCGCGCCGCACGTGACCTCGATGAAGGGGCCGTGGGCGCGGTCCGACTCGTAGTGCATGGCCCGCGCGATCATCGTCTTGCCCGTCCCGCTCTCGCCCGTGAGCAGGACGTTCGTCTTCGCCTTGGCCATCGTCCGCGCCATGCGGACGACCTTGAGCATCTCGGGATCCTCGCAGACGATGCTCTCGAGCCCCAGCTCGTGCCGCGCCGTCGCCCGAAGCTCCTCGGTCTCGCTGCGGAGTCCCTTCCGCCGGAGCGCCTGCTCGATGACGAGCCGGACCTCGCTGTCGACCAGCGGCTTCGTCACGTAGTTCGACGCGCCCGCCTTGATCGCCTGGATCGCGTCCTCGATCGTGCCGTACCCCGTGACGAGCACAACCTCGAGGTCCGGGTGCGTCTTTCGGATCTCGCCGAGCAGCTTGAAGGCGGTCCCGTCGGGCATGTACACGTCGGCGAGCACGAGGTCGAGCGGCTGCGACCCGATGGCCTCGATCGCGCCGTGGAACGATTGGGCGCCGTGGACCGTGTGCCCCTCGGACCTCAGGAACTCGACGAGCGAGTTCAGCACGATTTCGTCGTCATCGACGACCAGAACGGTGGCGGTGGTATTCATCGGTCTCTACCTCTTCTCCATCACGCGTTTCATAACGGGGCACTCGAGCGGCGCGGCGACGAGCGTGCCGCCGGCCCGAGCGCCGTCGGCCTGCCGAAGCGGCGCGAGCGCAACGCTCAGCCGCGCGGCCGGCCGGCCTTCGGGGCCCGCGTCGACGGCCAGGTGGCTCATCGCGCCGCGCCCGACGACCTGTCGAGCGGCGTCGAGCACGGGCGCGAGTTCGCGGCGGGCGGCGAGCGTCTCCAGCGAACAGCCCGGGTCGAGGCCGAGCTGCGCGCGTGCGGTTGCGTTGGCGAACGTGACGTTCAGGTCCGCGTCGAACGCGGCCATGGCGGTCGGCAGGCGCTCGACAACCTCGATGGCAAGGCCCTCGGCCTGCACGAGCTTCTCGTTGGTGAGCCGGAGGCGGCCCTTGGCCGCGGCCATCTCGGCACGGAGGGCGTCGTTCGCCTTGCGAAGCTCCTCGGCCCCGAGCGCACTGTCGATGGCGCTCGCGATGTGGCCGGCGAGCGTCGCGAGGAGCCGCAGGTCGTCTTGCGTGAACGGGCTGCCCGCGCCCTTCTCGGCGATGTTCATCTCGCCTAGGAGCCGGCCGCGATAGAGGAGCGGCACGGCGATGAACGACCCGGACCGGTAATGCCGCACGCCCTCGGCGCTCAGCGCGACCGACCGGAAGCGCGAGTCCTGCGTCACGTCGGTCACGAGCACGGGATGACGCGCCGACGCGACGCGCCCGGCGACGCCCTCGCCCATCTTCTGCCGGCGCCCGAGCAGTTCGGCGGCGCCGGGGCCCTCCGCGGCGCGGACGACCAGCTCGCTCGTCCCGGGCTCGAGAATCAGGAACGACCCGCATCCCGACCCAAACACGTCGACCAGGCGCCGCAGCGCGCGCGACAGAATCTCATCGAGGTCGGACACGGAGATCAGGTCCTGCGTGACCTCGTTCAGCATCGCCAACTCGTTGAGCCGCTGCTGGAGCGACGAGGTCTGCGCGTCGAGCGCCCGCTCGAGCCGGTTGCTCCGGCGCCGCAGGCGCGAGTGGTCCATCGCGCGGCCGAGCATCAGCCGGAGCTGGCCGTCGTCGGCCTCGCGCGGCAGGAGGTCGTAGGCGCCCTCGACCATCAACTCGGTCAGATGGCCGGGGCCGGGCGCGGCGACGACGACGACGGAATCGTCGCTGATGCGCTTCACCTCGCGCACGAAATCGCGGACCGGCATCCCGTTGCTCGCCTTGCCGACGACGATGATCTCATAGAACTGCTCGGCGAGCGTCGCCAGCGCCTCGGGGAACGCGCGGAAGAAGCGGATGTGCTGGCCGAGCGTCCGGGCGGCCGTGCGGAGGCGGTCTTCGAGCGCGCCCGTCTCGCAGACGGCGAGCACGCGGGACACCTCGTCGGCCGCCGCCGGGCGGGGCCAGACGTCGGGCGGCTCCTGCACCGGGGCCAAAAGGCGATCAATGGGGTCGTTCTTGTGGTGGTTAGCCAAGTGGATGCTCCGATGTAGCAAGGGGGCCGGTGGGGCGGCTCCCCGGGCGCAGGCCCGGAGCCGGAAACGTATTGTAAGTGCTTGAGTTCGGTGCGGTTATGTGCGTGGAGTGCGTCACCGTGGCTTTCCTCCTGCCCGTGGCCGCGGGGCCGAAACCCCGCGTCCGAACTTGGTTATCGACCCGAAGTGCAACCGCTTTAGCGATTTGGAGCGATCTGTTGGAGCCGGCGGGGCGCGTGAATTAGGATAGCGGCGGGGGCGGCGGCTCTGGGGGCGCCGCCTCGAGCGTCGCCCTTTTCGTCCGGCGGTAGACGAGGAATGCGCAGATCGCGAGGCCGCCGAGGAATCCGGCACCGTACGCAGCCACGTGCGCCCAGAGGACGCCGATGAACGGGACGTGCCGGTCCGCAGGGACTCGTGACGCCAGTGGTTCCAAAAGCCAGACGACTTTATTCCGCGCGGCAACGTATCCGATGGTGCCCGCGAAGGCGGCAACGACAGCGATGCAGACCAGAAGGACGCCGAGCGGCCGGACCAGATCCTTCGCTGCGAGCTTCGGCGCCCGGCCGGCACGCGCCGCGATGGCCAGGATGATCCCCAACAGAGCCCCGACCCACCACGTGGCGATGATCCCCCATGCCAGACCGTGCAATGCGGGTGAGTCGTCGGCAAACAGGCGCGGATGCCCGATCGTGAAGTACTCGATGCAGACGCGCGCCGTGACCTGGTCCTGCACGACGCCGTATGCGCAGGCCGCGATGACGCACAGAGCGATGATCTTCAGGACTTGCATGCGGAGCAGTTTAGCATCGTGCGAGACGGGCTGCAACAGCGAATCACAGCGGCCGAAGCCCAAGGCGTGCGGCGTAACTCATTTGGGCTATGCATGTTAGCGCGATGCCACGCGGGCCCCCGCCTCGATGACCGCCCGCGTCGTAACGCCTTGTCAAGCCAGATGTTACGCCCCAGCAAGGTGCCTGTCACCTTGCGAAAAGCTAACCGCTTGGTGTCATTGGTGTTACGACGACGGCTGTCATTTCGGGCGGCGCCAAGCCACAGGGACGCCTGCGGACGCTCGGCACTCGCCCCTCTTTCATCGACCGCTCGCCTCCGTTCACCAAGTCGTTATGTGTTTCTCAGATACGCGTCGACTGCGGCGGCGGCCTGGCGGCCGAGATAAATGGCGCGGACGACGAGCGAGGCGCCCAACACGGCATCGCCCGCAGCAAAGACTCCCGGATGTGACGTCATCAGGTTGGCGTCGACCTTCAGGTTGCCGCGCTCGTCGGTCGCAAGCTCGAAGTCCTGCTTGAGCGAGGCGTGCTCGACGCGCAGGAAGCCCATCGCGAGCAGGACGAGGTCGGCGTCGAGCGCGAACTCGGAACCGGGGATCTCCTTGAACGACGCGCGGCCGGTCTCGTCGGGCGCGCCCCACTCGAGCTTGGCGCACCGGAGTTTCTTGAGCCGGCCGTCCTCGCCGACGCACTCTTTCGTGAGGACGCTCCAGCGCCGCTCGCACCCTTCCTCGTGCGAACTCGAGGTCCGCAGCGTCTGCGGCCACTCGGGCCACGGGTTGCCGGGCGTGCGCTCGGCGGGCGGCTCGGGCAGCAGCTCGATCTGGACGATCTGCTTCGCGCCCTGGCGCCGCGCGGTCCCGACACAATCGGCGCCGGTGTCGCCGCCGCCGATGACGACGACGTTCTTGCCCTTGGCGTCGATGCGCTCGGCGGTCGAAATCGTCTCGCCCGCGTTGACGCGATTCTGCTGGCTGAGGTACTGCATCGCGAGGTGGATGCCGTCGAGGTCGCGGCCGGGCACGTCGAGGTCGCGGGGGACGCGGGCGCCCGCGGCGATGACGACGGCGTCGAAGTTCTTGTCGATGTAGCGGACGGACAGGTCCTCGCCGACGTCGACGCCGGTCTCGAAGACGATGCCCTCGGCCTGCATCTGCCCGAGCCGCCGGTCGAGCACCCACTTCTCGAGCTTGAAGTCGGGGATGCCGTACCGGAGGATGCCGCCGATGCGGTCGGCCCGCTCGTAGAGCACGACGTCGTGGCCCGCGCGGACAAGCTGCTGCGCGGCCGGCAGGCCCGACGGGCCGGACCCGACGACGGCGACCTTCTTGCCGCTCTTCACGGCCGCGGGCCGGGGCTTGATCCAGCCCTTCTCCCAGCCGCGCTCGACGATCTGAAGCTCGATCTGCCGGATCGACACGGCGGGCTGGTTGATGGCGAGGGTGCACGCGGGCTCGCAGGGCGCGGGGCAGACGCGGCCCGTGATCTCCGGCAGGTTGTTCGTCGCGTGGAGCAGGTCGAGGGCGCGGCGCCAGTGTCCGCGGCAGACCATCTCGTTCCAGTCGGGGATGAGGTTGCGGACGGGGCAGCCGAAGGTGTGGCAATAGGGGATGCCGCAGTCCATGCAGCGCGCGGCCTGGAGTTCGAGCCGGCGCTCGGGGATGTGCAGCTCGACCTCGCCGAAGTCGCGGGTGCGCTCGGCGACGGTGCGCTTGGGGGCGTCTTCGCGCCCGTAGAGCAGGAATCCCCTCGGCTCACCCATAGACTTCCTCCGTGGCCGAGACGGTCTCGCGGTTGACGTCCTCGCCCATCCGCATCCGCTCGAGGGCGCGACGGTAGTCGATCGGCATGACCTTGACGAACAGCGGGAGGCGCGTCTCCCAGTCGTCGAGGATGGCCTTCGCCCGGGCGCTGCCGGTCAGTTCGAGGTGCCGTTCGAGCATCGCCCGTAGCTCGCGCCGGTCGGGCTCGGCGGTGATGCTTTCGAGGTCGACCATGTCGAGGTTGCAGCGCGTGCCGAAGAGGGTCGATTCGTCGTAGACGTATGCGACGCCGCCGCTCATGCCCGCGGCGAAGTTGTAGCCGGTCTCGCCGAGCACGACGACCACCCCGCCGGTCATGTATTCGCAGCCGTGGTCGCCGACGCCCTCGACGACGGCCCGGGCGCCGCTGTTCCGCACGGCGAACCGTTCGCCGGCGGCACCGGCCGCGTGGAGTTCGCCGCCGACCGCGCCGTAGAGGGCGGTGTTGCCGATGATGATGTTCTCGTGCGGGGCGAACGTCGCGTTGGCCGGCGGGACGACGGTGATGCGGCCGCCGGAGAGCCCCTTGCCGACGTAGTCGTTCGCGTCGCCCTCGACGCGAATCGTGACGCCCGCGGCGAGGAAGGCGCCCAGGCTCTGCCCGGCCGAGCCCGTGAACGAGAGCCGGATCGTGTCGTCGGGCAGGCCGGCGAGCCCGTGCTTCTTCGCGATCTCGCCGCTCACCATCGCGCCGACCGTACGGTGGATGTTGCGGATGGGCATCTCGATCGCGACCGGCCCGCCGCCGTCGATGGCCGGGCGCACGCGGGGCAGCAGGCCGCTCTCGAGCGTCTCGTCGAGCTGGTGGTCCTGCTCGCGGACGCAGCGCGCGTCGCCGTCGACGTTGGCGTTGAGCAGGCGGCCGAAGTCGAGCCCGCCCACCTTCGGATGCACGGTCGGCGCCTCGAAGTCGAGGAGGTCCGACCGGCCGACCATCTCGTTAACGGTCCGGAACCCGAGCCGGGCCATGTGCTCGCGGAGATCCTGCGCGATGAACCGGAGGAACCGCTCGACGTACTCGGGCTTGCCGGCGAACCGCTTCCGCAGCTCGGGGTCCTGCGTCGCCACGCCGACCGAGCACGTGTTCAGGTGGCACTTCCGCAGCATGACGCAGCCGAGGCAGACGAGGAGCGAGCAGCCGAAGCCGAACTCCTCGGCCCCGAGCAGCGTGGCGATGGCGAGGTCGCGGCCGGTCCGGAGCTGGCCGTCGACCTGCACGCGGATGCGGTCGCGCAGGCGGTTGGCGCGAAGCGTGTCCTGCGTCTCGGCGAGCCCCAGCTCCCACGGGAGCCCGGTGTGCTTGATGGCGGTGAGGGGCGAGGCGCCCGTGCCGCCGTCGTGCCCGGAGATAAGGACCATGTCGGCCTTGGCCTTGGCGACGCCGGCGGCGATCGTCCCGACGCCTGCCTCGGAGACAAGCTTGACGGACACGCGCGCGGCGGGGTTCGCGCACTTGAGGTCGTGGATCAGCTGCGCGATGTCCTCGATCGAATAGATGTCGTGGTGCGGCGGCGGCGAGATGAGCGTGACGCCCGGCGTCGTGTGGCGGATGCGGGCGATCTCCTCGCTGACCTTGTGGCCGGGGAGTTGGCCGCCCTCGCCGGGCTTCGCGCCCTGCGCCATCTTGATCTGAAGCTCATCGGCGTTGACGAGGTACTCGATCGTGACGCCGAACCGGCCGGACGCGACCTGCTTGGTCGCCGAGCGTTTGCTGTCGCCGTTGGGGAGCGGCGTGTAGCGGGCAGGATCCTCGCCGCCCTCGCCCGAGTTGCTCCGTGCGCCGAGCCGGTTGAGGGCGATGGCGACCGTCTCGTGCGCCTCCTTGCTGATCGAGCCATGCGACATGGCGGCGCCGGCGAACCGCTTGACGATCGATTCGACGGGCTCGACCTCGTCGATGGGCACGGGCTCGGCGGGCTTGAACCGCAGGAGACTGCGGAGCGTGACGCGGCCGCCGGCCTGCTCGTCGATGATGCGAGCGTACTCCTTGAACGCCGCGCCGTCGTCGAGCCGCGTCGCCTGCTGGAGTTTGTAGATCGCCTCGGGATTCCAGAGATGCTTGTCGCCGCCGGCTCGGACGTGGTAGGCGCCGCCGACGTCGAGCAGGGGGTCGGGCGCACCGGTCTCGGGGAACGCGCGGCGGTGGCGGGCGACGGCCTCGGCCGCGATCCCGTCGAGCCCGATCCCGCCGACGCGCGACTCGGTCCCGCAGAAGTATTTCTGCACGACATCGGGCGCGAGCCCGACGGCCTCGAAGATCTGCGAGCCGAAGAAGCTGCGGATCGTCGAGATGCCCATCCGGCTGAACGTCTTGAGGAGGCCCTTCTTGACGGCGGTCGTGTAGGCGTCGGCCGCGCGGTCGGGCGAGGTCGGCGGGTCGAGCAGGCCCGACTCGGCCAGGTCGCGGACGGTCGAGAACGCGACCGTCGGGCAGACGGCGTTGGCGCCGTAGCCGATGAGCTGTGCGAAGTGGATGACCTCGCGTGCCTCGCCGGTCTCGACGATGATGCCGGCGGCGGTTCGGAGGCCACGGCGGATGAGGTAGTGGTGGAGCCCGGCGGTCGCGAGGAGCGAGGGGATCGGCGCCCGGCGTGCGTCGAGATTCCGGTCGGTGAGCACGAGGATGGTCGCGCCGCGGGTGATGAGTTTCTCAGCCTCGTCGAAGACAGCCTGCATGGCGCTGGCGAGCGCGCCCCGTCCGCCGTTGGCGGGGAAGAGGATGTCGATCTCGCGCACGACGATGTCGGGGTGGTCGGCGCTTCGCAGGCGGTGCATGTCTTCGGGCGTGAGGATCGGATGGTGGAGCTTGAGCTGGCGGCAGTGTTCGGGGCTCTCTTCGAGCAGGCCGCGCTGGCGGCCGACGAAGCTCATCAGCGACATGACCAGCTCCTCGCGCAGCGGGTCGATCGGCGGGTTCGTCACCTGGGCGAAGTGCTGCTTGAAGTAGCTGAAGAGGAGCTGCGGCCGTTCGGACAACACGGCGAGCGCGGCGTCGTTGCCCATCGAGCCGACGGCCTCCTGCCCGCGGGCCGCCATCGGCGCGACGACGCGCCGGACCTCCTCCTGCGTGTAGCCGAAGGCGTGCTGCTTCCGGAGGAGCACGTCGGGGCTCTCGGCGGGGATGTGCGAGGGCATCAGGAGCCCGCGCAGCTCGATACGGTTCTCGCCGAGCCAGCGGCGGTAGGGCCGCTGGAGCGAGAGGGTCGCCTTGACCTCGCGGTCGGGGATGACGCGGCGTTGCTCGAGGTCGACGAGCAGCATGCGGCCGGGCTGGAGCCGGCCGCGCTCGCGGATGCGGTCGCCGGGGATATCGAGAGCGCCGGTCTCCGACGCGAGCACGACGAGCCCGTCTTTGGTGATGGTGTATCGCGAGGGTCGGAGGCCGTTGCGGTCGAGCGTGCCGCCGATATAGCGGCCGTCGGTGAAGACGAGCGCGGCGGGCCCGTCCCACGGCTCCATGATGGCGGCGTGGTATTCGTAGAAGGCGCGGCGGTCTTCGCCGAGCACGTACTTCGCGCCCCACGCCTCGGGCACGGTCATCAGAACCGCGTGCGGGAGCGAGCGCCCGCCGAGGAGCAGAAGTTCGACCGCGTTGTCGAGCATGGCCGAGTCGCTGCCGCCCTCGACGATGACGGGCTTGAGCTTGTCGATGTCGCGTCCGAACGCGTCGGACCGGAGGATGGCCTCGCGCGCCCGCATCCGGTTGACGTTGCCGCGGAGCGTGTTGATCTCGCCGTTGTGCGCGAGGATGCGGAACGGCTGCGCGAGCGACCAGCTCGGAAACGTGTTGGTGCTGTAGCGCTGGTGGACGATGGCGAACGCGCTGACGAACCGCTCGTCGGCGAGGTCGGGATAGAACGTCGCGAGCTGCGACCCGACGAGCATGCCCTTGTAGACAATCGTGCGGGCCGACAAGCTGACGACGTAGAACCGGTCGGCTCCCTCCTGAGGCCAGCCGGCGATTTCCTTCTCGATGAGCCGGCGGATGACGGTGAGCTTTCGCTCGAACGCGTCGGGCGGCGTGTCGGCCCGCGCGACGACCACCTGCCGGATGAGGGGCTGGTTGTCGCGTGCGAACTCGCCGAGTGGGGAGTCGTCGACGGGCACGTCGCGCCAGCCGAGGACGGGGCAGCCCTCGGAGACGGCGATCCGCTCGAACGCCGCGCCGCAGCGCTCGGCGAGCGCGGGCCCGACGGGCAGGAAGAACATGCCGACGGCGTAGTCGCCGGGCTCGGGGAGCGCAAGGCCGTCTTCGGCGCAGGTCCCGCGGAACAGCGGGTCGGGCAGTTGGAGCAGCAGGCCGGCCCCGTCGCCGGTCGCCTTGTCGCCGCCGACGGCGCCGCGGTGTTCGAGGTTGATGAGCACGCGAACGGCGTCTTCGACGACGGCGTGGTGCCGCCCGGCGTCGAGGCGCGCAACAAAGCCGACACCGCAGCTATCGTGTTCGAATGCGGGGTGATACAGACCGGTTGGTTGGGGCAAACCGGCGGCGCGGACCGCTTCCGCCGGCCCGTCGCTGCTGGTCATACACGCCCTTTCGTCGTCCATCATCCGTCCACGCTCGGTGTTGTCCGTGCGTCGGGCGGTTCGGATTGGTCCTTATAGCGCAGACGGGCCGATTTGGCAACCGGTTTCGGGCTTGGGGGCGGGGGCCGCACGGCGACGGGCAAGGCGCTCCGTATTGACACCCTTTGCGAGGGTGGGCTATACTGTCTCGACGAAAGCCAGCCAACGGGGTGACCACGGACAGCACAGGAGAAAGGAACGCTATGCAGGTCGACGTGATTGGGCGGCATATGTCGCTTGGAGACGACCAGACGGCCCACGCCGAGGCCGAGGCGGAGAAGCTCGGGAGATTCTTCGACGGCGTCAACGGGGTGCAGATCACGTTCGAACTCGAGCACACCGAGCGGCTCAAGGCCGAGATCATCTGCACGGTCAGCGGCGGGAAGACGCTCGTCGCGAACGAGCACGGCCGCACGATCCACGAGGCGCTGGAGATCGCCTCGGACAACATGGTCCGGCAGCTCAAGAAACACAAGGCGAAGCTGCACGACCGCCGGCTGCACGGGCTGCCGCCGCCCGAGCCCGAGGAGGAGGGCGACGACGATGTGTTCGACGAGTCGGAGCTGGGGGAGGACGAGTAGATGCGTCTCGCCGACTTCATCCTCGAAGAGTCGATCATCAGCGACCTGCAGGCCGAGACGAAGCCCGACGTGATCGCCGAGCTGGTCCGGGCGATTGTGCAGTCGGGCTGTATCGAGCCGGAGGCGGCGGACTCGGTTATCGAGGCGCTTCTGCAGCGCGAAGAAATCGGCAGCACGGGCGTCGGGCACGGCGTCGCCATCCCCCACGCGAAACACACGGCCGTCCGGCGCCTGGTCGGCGGGTACGCGCGCAGCGACGGCGGCGTCGACTTCGCCTCGTCCGACGGCGCGCCGGTCCGGTCGTTCTTCCTGCTGCTCTGGCCCGAGGGCGTCATCGGCCCGCACCTCGAGGCCATCGCGCGGGTCAGCCAGGTGCTGAGACGCGACCATTTCCTCGAACGGCTGCACGCAGCGGCCGACAAGAAGCAGATCGTGGACCTGTTCGCCGAAGCGGACAGGGAGGGCGGAAGCTAGGTGAGCGATGTCCGAATGCTCGGCTGAGATTCCGGTGGAAGGCGACGACAGTCTGCATCTGCGCCCGATGCAACTGCTCGTCGAGTACGCCAACAAGTTTCAGTCGAACACGCAGGCCGAGCGCGGCGACAAGACCGCCGACGCGAAGAGCATCCTCGACGTGATGATGCTCGCGGCCGAGAAGGGGCCGCTGCGGCTCCACGCCGCCGGCGCCGACGCCGACGAGGCGATCCGGGCGCTCGAAGACCTGATGCGGGCCGAACTCCGGAAGGAATAGCCGGTGGAGATATTCCAGGGCATTGGCGTGTCTCGCGGCGTCGCCGTCGGCGACGCGTTCGTGATCGAGAGCGAACGCATGCCCGTGCGCCGCCGGCACGTCGACGCGGCCGAGGTCAAGCCGGAGATCAAGCGGTTCCGCAACGCCGTCGCCGCGGCCATCGCGGGCATCCGCGGCGATCAGCGCCGCCTCGCGCCCTCGCTCGGAAAGGAGTACCTCCAGATATTCGATGCGCACGTCAAGATGCTCGACGACTCGCGCCTGCGCAGCGATGTCATCCAGCGCATCCGGACCGAGCTCATGACGGCCGAGGCCGCCGTCGACGACGTGCTCGAGCGCCAGATCAAGCTCCTCTTCCAGGACAAGAGCACCGCGCGCTGGGTCTCCGACGTCTACGACGTGCAGAGCCGGCTCCACCGCGTGCTACTCGGCCGCGGCTCCGGCGACGTGGGCGAGCTGACCGAGCCCGTCGTCATCGTCGCCAAGGAGCTGATGCCCTCGCAAACCGTCACGTTCGACCGGTCGAAGGTCCGGGCGATCGTGATGGAGGCCGGCGGGAAGACCTCGCACACGGCCATCATCGCCAAGGCGCTCGGCATCCCGGCCGTCGTCGGCCTGCGCGGCCTGACGGCCGAGGTCGAGGCCGGCGCTCGCCTCGTCGTCGATGGCGGCGGCGGCCAGGTCATCATGGATCCCGACGAGGCGACGCTCGAGCGGTACGTCGAGATCGAACGCGACATCGTCGAGTCCGACCGGCGGCTCATCGTCGAGCAGCACGAGCTGCCGGCCGAGACGCTCGACGGCCGCCGCGTCACCCTCTACGCGAACATCGAGTTCCCCTACGAAGTTCAGACCGCGCTCGACCAGGGTGCGGAGGGGATCGGGCTCTACCGAACCGAATACCTGTATATGGAAAAGGGCCGCGAGCCGACGGAGGAGGAGCACTTCGAGGCGTACCGCACCGCCGCAGAGGCCCTCTGGCCGAAGCCGATCGTCATCCGCACGTTCGACCTGGGCGCCGACAAGGTCGCCATCGGAGCCGAGGGCCCGACCACCGGCGAGCCCAACCCCTTCCTCGGATGCCGCTCGATCCGCCTCTGCCTCGACCGCGTCGGCATGTTCAAGACGCAGCTTCGCGCCATCCTCCGCGCGTCCGTCTACGGCTTCACCAAGATTCTGCTGCCGATGATCACCTCGCTCGCCGAGATCATCCAGGTCAAGGAGATCCTGGCCGAGGTTCGGTCGGGACTCGACGCCGACGGCCTGCCCTACGAGGGCGACATCCAGCTCGGCATCATGATCGAGGTGCCCGGCGCGGCCGTCATGGCCGACGTGTTCGCGAAGGAGGTCGATTTCTTCTCCATCGGCACCAACGATCTCGTGCAATACACACTCGCCGTCGACCGCGGCAACCCGGTCGTGTCGTATCTGTTTCAGCCGGCGCATCCGGCGGTGATGAAGCTCATCAAGCACACGATCGACGCGGGCGACGCCGCCGGCGTGCCCGTCTCCATGTGCGGGGAGATGTCGGGCGACCTGTCCTATCTCGTGCTCCTGCTCGGGCTCGGCCTGCGGGAGTTCAGCGCCAGCCCGAAGGTCCTGCCCGAGATGAAGCGCATCGTCCGGCTCATCAAGATCGAAGACGCGCAGGAGATCGCGAACGAGGTCATGCGCGAGGCGGACATCGACCGCACGATCCAGATCCTGAC
>CAYLQD010000066.1:0-21010 GCA_964385685.1 uncultured Planctomycetota bacterium
ACTCAGCCGGCGGGATGGGGATGCGGCTCTACTCGCCGCCGAGCAGTTGCTCGTAATGGTACATTTTCTAGGCACGCACTCAGCCGGCGGGATGGGGATGCGGCTCTACTCGCCGCCGAGCAGTTGCTCGTAGATGCGTTCGACCTGCTCGGCCTGGCGGCCGGGATCGAAGCGTTCGAGCGCCGTGCGCCGCGCGGCGTCGCCCATGCTGCGGCGGGCGTCCGGCGACTCGGCCAGGCGCACGATGGCCTCCGCGAGCTCTTCCGGGCTGTCGGGGACGACGAAGCCGGTCTCTCCGTCGTCGATCAATTCGGGCAGCATGCCGCGCTGCGACGCGACGACGGGCCGGCCGAGCGCGAGCGCCTCGCGCGCGGCTCGGCACGATCCGTCCGTTCCGGGGAAGAGGAAGACCTTGACGTCGAGCGCAAGCAGCGCCCCGACGTACTCGTCGCCGCGCAGGTAGCCCGGGAAGACGACGATGTCCCCCAGCCCGCGTTTCTGCGCGGGCCGGACCGCGACCTTCTCCTTGTGCGTGCCGCGGCCGATGATGACGAGCCGGAGGTCCGGCACGCGATCCCGAGCCATCGCGACCGCGTCGAGCAGCACGTGAAAGAGCCGCCGCTTCTGGATTCGGGCCGCGATCCCGACGACGAACTCGTCGGCGGCCAGCCCCAAGTGCGCCCGCATGTCGGGCAGGTCGCGGCCGGGATCGAACCGCGCCAGATCGACGGACGTGTTGATGCAATGCACCTGCTCCGGCGCGAGCCGGAATCGGTCGGCGTCGGCGTCGCGCGCCCGCCGCGAGAACTCGAGCAGCGCGTCGGTTCGCGTCGGGAACAGGAACCGGTTGCGCAGGTCGCGATGCATCGGCCGCGCGTCGTGGTTTGTGCGAACGATCTTCGGGCGGCCCTCGCAGCGAGCGGCCGCCAGCGCCGCGGTCACGTGATCGTTCACCAAGTTGCAGTGCACGACCTCGAAGCCGCGCTCGTCGATGAAGGCCGCGAGCCGGCGCGAGTCGCGCAGGATCGTGCAGAGCTTGAAGTGCTTCGGGAGTGCGAAGTCCGTCGTCGTCGTGAGCCCGTGTGCCGCGGCAAGCTCGTCGATGTATCCCTCGCCCGATTGCGGCAGCGGCTTGTGGGCGAGGACGACCTCGTGCCCGCGCCGGGCAAGCTCCGCGGCAAGGCGGACGGCCGGCTCCGCGGGCCCGGTCACCTTGTGGTTGCTGAACAGATGGAGCAGTTTCATACGGGCTTGCCCTGTTGTTTTCGTTCTTCGAGAATCTTCGCCCCGCCGCCGGCCGTCAGCCAGTTCTCGTGGCGCGAGCGGCTGGTCGCGTTGATCTCGGCGAGGAGCGAGCGGTCGTCGAACTCGGGCCGGCCGCTCGCGTAGTGGCGGTAGAACCGCAACCGGTCGGTCCGCGACGGCATCACGTAGATTTGGTCGAGCTGGCCGAGGTTTCGGATCTTGAAGTCGAGGCCGGGCGCGCGCCCGAGCCGGACGTCGCTCATGTCGACGAGGTACAGGTCCCATCCGTCGCCGCGCTCGCGGACGAGGATGTTCTTGGCCGAGAGGTCGCGGTGCCGCAGCCGGTGGGCGTGGAGGCCCCGGACGAACTCGGCCGCCTCGAGCACGAACCGGCGCCAGCGAGCGACCGCCGGGCCCGCCGGGCGGCCGTGGTCGGCGACGTAGTCGTTGAACCGCTGCGCCCCGTCGATGTACTCGGTGATGAAATACGAGCGCGGCCCGGCCTCAGCCGCGGCGCAGGCGAGCGGCGTCGCGATGCCCCGCACCCGGCACGCATTCGAGCCGACCCACGCCACGCGGGCGCGGGAGCCGCGGATCAGGTCGCCCAGCCGGCGCCACACGCCCGGCCGGACGAATTCCTTGACGCACAGCCGCTGCGGGCCGCCCGGCGTTGCCAGGTCGACGACGGTCACGCCGGCGCGGTGGTCGCGCTTGAGGACGTGCTCCTCCGGCCCGTCGGCCAGCGTGCTCCGGTGCTGCTCGATCGCTTCGAGCACCCGGTCGGGCTCGAAGTCGGCGCGGCGGTAGACGGTCATCCCGCCCTGGCGCTCGATCCGAAAGCCCGTCGACCGCCCGATGCACCGCTTCGTCCGGCTGGCGTAGCGTCGCTCGCGGAGGCGTCGTGCGGCGTGTTCGACCCGGCGACCGAGGCGGTCGACCTCCGGTTCGGGTGCGTCCGATCCGAGGTAGGCGCGGACGAAGATCGCGCGGTCCGCGTCGCTCGGCCGGTCGCCCGCGAACGCCAGGAGGTGGCCGATGTTTCGGATGCGGCGTCGCGTGGGCACGCGGCGGCCGATCGTCATCCGATGGAGGTCGATGAAGAACGGCCGGCCGGCGGCGAGCAGGATGTTTCCGCCGTGCAGGTCGCGGTGAAGCACGTTGCGGTCGTGGGCGCGGCGAACCAGCTCCGCCACGCTCGCGAGAATCTCATCCTTCGATCCCGCCTCCTCGAGGGCCCGGCCGAGCGGCGTGGCGTCGGCCACCTCCTCCGACACGAGCACCGCCTCGGTCAGCACGCCGGCGACGCGCCGCTCGCCGAACGCGAGCGCCCGGGCCGCGGGGATCGCGAGTTCGCGGAGGGCCCGCGACGCCTCCCATTCCGACGACGCGCGCGACGGCAGCACGAGGTACTTGAGTCGTTCCTTGAGCGAGACGATGCGGTGGTGTTTCACGAAGACCGTCGTGCCGCCGGCCGCCATGCGGTGGACGGTTCGCGTGAGCGTGCGCTTGAGGAGCGTCGCGCCGGCGTCTTCGAGCGAGCCGAGGCCGGGCAGGATGGCCTCGCGGAGCGCGGGCTCGAACGCTTTCGTCGAGACCCACGTCATGCCCTGCGCCGCGAAATGGGCCAGCTCGTTTTCGGGATCGGACAAGGCGGCCCCCGTGGTCACATCTGGAAATCGTCGCCGAGGTAGCGCGCGCGCACGGCCTCGTCGGCGATGACCTCGTCGGGCTCCCCGCTCATCAGGATCACGCCTTCGTCGATGATGTAAGCCCGGTCGGTGATCGACAGGGTGTCGCGGACGTTGTGATCGGTCAGCAGGATCCCGATGCCGCGGTCGCGCATCTTCGCGATCATCTGCTTGATGTCGGAGACCTTCTTCGGGTCGACGCCGGAGAACGGCTCGTCGAGCATGATGACCGCCGGGTCGGTCACGAGCGCGCGGGCGATCTCGAGCCGCCGCCGCTCGCCGCCCGAGAGGTTGAGGGCCAGCGAGCCGGCCAGGTTCTCGAGCCCGAGATCTTCGAGCACGGCCATCCCGCGGCTCTTGTGCTCGCGCTTCGGGACGTCGAGCGTCTCGATGACGGCGACGATGTTGTCGAGCACCGTCATCCGCTGGAAGACGGACGGCTCCTGCGAGAGATAGCCCATGCCGCGCCGCGCCCGCCGGTACATCGGCAGATGCGTGACCTCTTCGCCCTTCAGGAAGACCGACCCGCTCTCGGGCGAGATCATGCCGATCGTCATGCGGAACGAGGTCGTCTTGCCCGCGCCGTTCGGCCCGAGCAGCCCGATGACCCGGCCCGGATCGACCGAGAAGCAGACCTCGTTGACGACCGTCTTGCGGCCGTAGCGTTTCACGAGCCCTTTGACTTCGAGTAGCGCCATCGCTTGGCCTCAGTTGACGAACCGCAGGCGATTCGGTGGCCAGAAGACGAAGAACGCCTCGCCGACCAGACTGCTCCGCTTGACCACGCCCCAGTTGCGGCCGTCGAAGCTGTTCGGGCTGTTGTCGCCCATCATGAAATACTCGTCGTCGCCCAACTGGAGAGCGCTCCGGACGGCGAACCTCGGGGACACCCCGCCTCTGGACGCGGTCGTGTAGTAGACGTCGCGCCAGATTTCCACGTCGCGCACGGTCACGTCGCATCCGTTCGCGTCGAATCCGACGCCGTCTTTCGCCGACAGAGCGTACGCGACGCGCTTCGCGCTTTCGTCGTTCTCAAACTGGACCAGGACCTGCCCGTCGACGCGGAGGACAGCCCGCGCATCGATGTTCGACACCTCGAGGAGGTGCTCGCCCGTCGGCGTGAAGGGGGCGGTGGCGCGGGCCGCGACCTGGCCGTCGACCACGATCTCCGGAACGGCGCCCGGCTTGCCCAGGGGCAAGACAAACTCGTACTCCGCCTCGCTGTCGCGGGCGTCCTCATCCGACAGTTTGCAGATCAAGTTCCCGGCGCCGCCTGTGTGGTGGAAGCGAAACGCGAGCTTCAGATCGCCGACGCGGTTGTTCGCGCGGTCGTAGATGTCCCCGGTGTAGCTCAGTCCGCAATCGACGCGCGAGCCGGCAACCGTGATCAAGCCGTCCGGACTGCGCGAGATCACGTCGCGATCGGTCGGCTCCCAGATACCGAAGAACTTGTCGGTGCTCATCTGCCGGTCGTTCATCACCGGCACGAGCAAGCTCTGCTCGGCGTGCGGCGGCTTCCGTGCGATCTTGCCGTTGATGAAAACATCCCCGTCGATGACCTGAATCTTCTCGTCCGGGCGCCCGACGAGGCGCTTGACGTAGTTGATGTAGCTCGGGCTGCCGTCCAGCTCGACCATCCCGTTCTTCCCGGGCTTGCGGTTCGTCCCGCCCGCCCGGTAGTAGTTGATCCGGCGCTCGTCGACCTTGAAGACGACGATGTCCCACCGTTGGGGCTCGTGCAGAGCGTACTGGAATTTGCTGACGAGGATGCGGTCGCCGTTGCGTTCGCGCCCGACGAGGGTCGGGGCCATCGACGCCGTCGGGATTCGGAAGGCCTCGACGACGAAATGGCGGATCACCATCGCCACGACAAAGGCGATGGCGATGCTTTCGGCCCACTCACGGACGGTCAGGCGCGTGATTTTCATCCTGCCCTCTGGCGGTTCTGGCGTGCCGGAAACGACATTATAGCGGCCGCGCCGAGGCATGGCAATGGCGTGCGGGCCGCGGCGGAACGGGCTTGCGGCCCGGCCTTGCAATCTGCTGCCCTCGTGGTATCGTGAGGGAACAACGGGGAGGAACAGGGGCGATCCCGAGGGGCCACTGAATGGAAGAAGCGGAACGGGAGCATCCGCGTCGCGGCCGGCTGCGCGTCGTCTTCGCCGCGATTGTCGTTGCGCTGGTCGTCGCGGCCACGTTCCTGCCGGTCAAGGACTACGCCGACAAGCTGCTCACGTGGATCGACGGGCTCGGCTTCTGGGGCCCGGCCATCGTCATCGCCATCTACATCGTGGCCTGCGTGTTCATGCTGCCGGGCTCGATCCTCACCCTCGGAGCCGGCTTCCTCTTCGGCGTGCTGAGGGGCACGGCCGTCGTCTCGGCCGGCAGCGTGCTGGGCGCCTGCGCCGCGTTCTGGGTCGGGCGGACCGTCGCGCGCGAGTGGATCGGCGGCAAGGTCGCCGGCAATCCGAAGTTCGCGGCCGTCGACGAGGCCGTCGGCGGGCAGGGGTTCAAGATGGTCCTGCTGACGCGGCTGAGTCCGATCTTTCCGTTCAACCTTCTCAACTACGCGTTCGGCCTGACGAAGGTCCGGTTCCGCGACTACCTGCTCGCCTCGTGGGTCGGCATGCTGCCCGGAACCGTGATGTATGTCTACATCGGCAGCGCGTTCAAGTCGCTGGCCGAGGTCACAGCTCAGCGCGAGAAGTCGGCGCTGGAATACGTCTTCTTCTGGGGCGGGCTCGTCGTCGCGGTCGCCGTCGCCGTGTTCGTCACGCGTGTCGCGCGGCGGGCGCTCCGCGAGGCCGCGCCGCAACTCGACGCGCCGGACCAATCCTCCTCCTGACCCGCAGGGATGATCGAATGACAGACGCCATCCGCGTGGAACCGATGGACGAGCACAACCGCTCGCTCGTCGAGAACGTGCACCCGCCCGACTGGGCGAACCCCGAGCCGGCGCCGCGGTACAACCTGGTCGTGATCGGCGCGGGCACCGCGGGGCTCGTGACGGCGATCGGCGCGGCGGGGCTCGGCGCGAAGGTCGCCCTCGTCGAAAAGCACCTGCTCGGCGGCGACTGCCTCAACGTCGGCTGCGTGCCCTCGAAATGCCTCATCCGGTCGTCGCGCGCCGCGGCCGAGGTCCGCAACGCCGCCGAGTTCGGCGTCCGCGTACCCGACGGCGTCGAGGTCGACTTCGCCGCGGTGATGAAGCGGATGCGGCGGGTCCGCAGCAGCATCAGCCCGAACGACTCGGCCGAGCGCTGCCGCTCGCTCGGCGTCGACGTCTTCTTCGGCGAGGGCCGGTTCTCCGGGCCCGACACCGTCGAGGTCGCCGGGGCGACGCTTCGCTTCAAGAAGGCCGTCATCACCGCGGGCGCCCGCGCCGTCCGGCCGCGGGTCGAGGGCATCGACGAAGCCGGTTACCTGACGAATGAGACGGTCTTCTCGTTGACCGAGCGGCCGGCGCGGCTCGCCGTGCTCGGCGCGGGGCCCATCGGATGCGAGCTGGCGCAGGCGCTGCAGCGCCTCGGCTCGCAGGTCACCATCATCGAGCGGCGCGGGCAGATCCTCACACGCGAAGACCCCGACGCGGCGCGGATCGTCGAGGAGGCGTTCCGCCGCGACGGCGTCTCGCTCCGGCTCAACACGAAACCCGTCCGCGCGACCGGCGCGGCCGAGGGCAAGCGGATTCACGTGACGACCGGGGACGGGGACGACGTCATCATCGCCGACGAAATCCTGATCGGCGTGGGCCGCCAGCCGAACGTCGAGGGTCTGGACCTCGAAGGCGTCGGCGTCGAATACGACCCGCGTGAAGGGGTGGTCGTCGACGATCGCCTGCGGACGACGAACCCGCGGATCTACGCGGCCGGCGACATCTGCATGCGGTACAAGTTCACCCACGCCGCCGACGCGGCCGCGCGGATCGTCATCCAGAACGCGCTCTTCTGGGGCCGGAAGAAGCTGAGCGCCCTGACCGTCCCGTGGTGCACGTATACCGATCCCGAGATCGCGCACGTCGGGATGTATGAGCGCGACGCGGCCGAGCGCGGGATCGAGATCGAGACGTTCGTGCGGCGGTTCGAGGAGGTCGACCGCGCGATCGCCGACGGCGACGAGGAGGGGCTCCTCAAAGTGCACGTCCGGAAGGGGACCGACCGGATCGTCGGCGCGACGCTCGTGTCGCGGCACGCCGGCGAGACGATCAGCGAACTCACCCTCGCCATCGTCGGCAAGGTCGGGCTCGGCGCCATCGGCGGCGTTATCCATCCCTATCCGACGCAGGCCGAGGCGATCAAGCAGGCGGGCGACGCCTACAACCGGACCCGCCTGACGCCGTTCGTGAAGAAGCTGTTTGCGAACGTGCTCACGTGGACCCGATAGGCGGCCGCGGCCCCGAGCGAATGACCGACACGACGCACGACGCGATCCTCGTCTTCACCCGCTACCCCGAGCCGGGCCGCACGAAGACCCGCCTCATCCCCGCGCTCGGGCCGCAGGGCGCGGCCGACCTCCACGGCTGCATGGCGCTCCACACGATCGCGCGAGCCGAAGCGTTCGCCGCGCGAAGCGGCGCTCGGCTCGGCGTGCGCACCGAGGGCGGCGACGAGCGCTCGATGGCGCAGTGGCTTGGGCCCGAGGTCGAGTGCGTCCCGCAGGGCGAGGGCGACCTCGGCGAACGGATGGCCCGGGCGTTCGATGACTCGTTCGCAGCAGGCGCGAAACGGGCGGTCATCATCGGGACCGACTGCCCCGGCCTCTCGGGCACGCACCTCGCCGAGGCGATGGACGCGCTCGACGGCGCGGACCTCGTGCTCGGGCCGGCCGCCGACGGCGGATACTACCTGATCGGGCTTCGGCGCCCGGCTCCGGAGCTGTTCGACGGCATCGCCTGGGGCACGGGCGACGTGCTCGAGCGGACGACGGCCGCCGCCGCGCGGCTCGGGCTCGATGTCCGGCTGCTCGACGAGCTGAGCGATGTCGACCGGCCCGAGGACCTCGCGGTCTGGGAGGCGGAGGCGGCCGGCCCACAGGCGGCGCTGGCGGCCGCGCCGATCTCAGTCGTCATCCCCGCTCTCAATGAGGCCGACAACCTGCCGGCGACGCTCGAATGCCTGCGGGGCGCCTACAACGTCGACGTCATCGTTGTCGACGGCGACAGCGCCGACGGGACACCCGACGCGGCGCGGGCCGGCGGCGCGCACGTGATCGAGAGCGCCCGCGGCCGCGCGGCGCAGATGAACGCGGGGGCCGCGGCCGCAACCGGCGGCATCCTGCTCTTTCTCCACGCCGATACGCGGCTGCCGGTCGGCTTTGCGCGACACGTGCGAGCGACGCTCGCCGAACCGCGCACGGCCGCCGGCGCGTTCGAACTGGCCATCGACGCCCCCGGCCGGCCGCTCCGGGCGATTGAGTGGGGCGCCAACTGGCGCGCGCGGCAGCTCGGGACGCCCTACGGCGACCAGGCGATCTTCCTGCGGGCAGAGGTCTTCCGCGAGGTCGGCGGATTCCCCGACCTGCCGATCCTCGAGGACTACGAACTGGTGCGGCGGCTGCGGCGCAGGGGGCGGATCGCCATCGTGCCGGCGCCCGCGCTCGCCTCGGCCCGCCGCTGGGCGCGGCTCGGGCCGCTGCGGACGACGCTGCTCAACTGGGCCGTCGTCCTCGCCTATCATCTCGGCGTCAGCCCCGACCGGCTCGCCCGATGGTACCGCGTCGACGCGAGTCTTGCGGGCAAGGAGCGGTGACGCGCATCTTCGAAGCGGGCACGTCTCCGCTTCGCTCCGCCGGTGCCAGTGGGGCTGTTGAAAAAGTCTGTTTCTTGCCCCGAAGGGGCAACATTCGCCAGCCCAGGGCGAAGCCCTGGGTAGCAGATGCGCCCTGAGCCGAGCCCTGTAAGGGCGTCACAGCTTCTGTCGCCCTGTCAGGGCTTTCCTGCCTCACCCACATTTTCCCAGGGCTTCGCCCTGGGCTGATGAATTCGAGCCTTTCAGGCTCAAGGAGGCGCTTTTTCAACAGCCCCACTGCCACCCGCTGGCTGTCCCGGCTTTCCGGCTAATACTCCGAGTTCTTGGGATCGACGCGATGGTACCGCGGGCAGTGACATCGCCGTGCCGAATCCCTATAATGGCGCGTCCGAGTTGGCATGATGACCGGGAGGCCCGCCTGAGAACATGAAAGCGCTCGTCAAGTCCAAACCCGAAGAGGGACTGTGGCTCGAGGACGTGCCGGTCCCCGAGGTCGGGACGAACGACGTGCTGATCCGGATCCTCAAGACGAGCATCTGCGGCACGGACGTCCACATCTGGAACTGGGACGAATGGGCGCAGAGGACGGTCCGCGTGCCGACGGTCGTCGGGCACGAGTTCGTCGGCGTCGTCGACCGATTCGGTGACAACGTCCACGACTATGCGAAGGGCGACCTGGTCAGCGGCGAGGGGCACCTTGTCTGCGGGCGCTGCCGCAACTGCCTCGCGGGCCGGCGGCACCTGTGCGCGCATCCGAGCTGCGTCGGCGTCGAGCGCGACGGCGCGTACGCCGAGCACCTCTGCATCCCCGTGGCCAACGTCTGGCCGGCCGACCGGAACATCCCGCTCGACGTGATCAGTTGCTTCGATCCGCTCGGCAACGCCGCGCACACCGCGCTCTCGTTCGACGTCCTCGGCGAGGACGTGCTCATCACCGGAGCCGGGCCGATCGGACTGATGGCGACGGCGATCGTCAAGCACTGCGGCGCGCGATACGTCGTCGTGACCGACATCAATCCCTATCGGCTCGAGCTTGCGAAGCAGATGGGAGCCACGGTCGCGCTCGACGTGCGGACGGGGACGGTCGAGGACGCGCAGCGGGACCTCGGGATGAAGGAGGGGTTCGACGTCGGCCTCGAGATGTCGGGCAGTCCCGACGCGTTCCGGTCGATGCTCGCGAACATGTGCCACGGCGGCAAGATCGCCATGCTCGGCATCCTGCCGCGGGCCGAGGTCGACTGGGATGTCGTCGTCTTCAACGGCCTCACGATCAAGGGCATCTACGGCCGCGAGATGTACGAGACCTGGTACAAGATGACCGCGATGATCCAGAGCGGGCTCGACATCACGCCCGTCATCACGCATCACTTCCCCTGCGCCGAGTTCGAGGACGCGTTCGAGGTGATGAAGTCGGGCGAGTCCGGCAAGGTCATCCTCGAATGGGCGGACGAATGAGCCGTGCTACTTCGTAATCGTAATCCTAATCGTAATCGCCGCCCGGTCGTCGCGGCAGCGCTCGCCGTTCTCGTATCCATCGCGGCCCCCGGATGCGGCAGCGACGAGCCGGAGTCGCGGGCAACGGACAAGCTCTCGGTCGCGGCGAGTATCTTTCCGCTGGCCGACGTGGCGAAGCAGATCGGCGGCGAGCATGTCGAGGTCGCGACGCTGCTGCCGCCGGGAGCGACGCCCCACGGGTTCGAGCCGCAGCCGCGGCAGGTCGAGCAGCTCGCGGACTGCCGGCTGCTGCTGGCCGTCGGCCTCGGCGTGGACCCCTGGGCCGAGCGTGCGGCCGAGGCCGGAGGGGCCGGAATCACCGTGCTGCGGATGGGCAAGGCGGCCGGCGCTGACGCGGCCGACCCGCACCTGTGGCTCGACCCCGCGCTGATGAAGACGTTCGCCGCCGCCGTCGCGGACGAGATGGCGAAGCTGGATCCGCCGAACGCGGCCCACTATCGCGAGCGCGGCGCCGCCTTCGCGGACGAAGTGGACAAGCTGGACGCCGAATACCGCGAGGCCCTCGGCGAGGTGAAGGGCAGGGCGTTCGTCTCGTTCCATCCCGCGTTCTCGCACGTCGCGAAGCGGTACGGGCTGACACAGGCGACGCTGGCCGCGTCGCACGCGAGTGAGGGCGGCCCGGCGGCGCTCGAGCGCGTCGTCGAGTTCGTCAAGGAGCATCGGATCAAGGTCGTGTTCGCCGAGCCGCAGTTCCCCGCCGAAAAGCTCCGGTGGCTCGAGGAGCAGACGGGCGCGTCGGTGAGCCGGCTCGACCCGCTCGGCAATCCGGCCGTCGACGGCTACGGGAGCTACCTCGACATGATGCGGTCGAACCTTGGCGCCCTCGTCACGGCGCTGTCGGAGTGAACGATGTCGAAGCCGGAGCACGAGCACGGGGCGAGTCACGATCACGTCGCGGAGGGCGTCGTCTGTATCGATGACGTGTCGTTTCGCTACCCCGACGGCACGCTCGCGCTCGAGCACATCAACCTGCACGTGGCGCGGGGGACGACGCTCGCGATCGTCGGCCCCAACGGCGCGGGCAAGACGACGCTGCTCAGGATTCTGCTCGGGCTCCTCGAGGGGAGCGCGGGCCGCGTGCTGATCGACGGGATGGCCCCGGCCGAGGCGCGGCACCACGGCGTCGCGACGTGGGTCCCGCAGCGCAGTCAACTCAACACGGCGTTTCCGATCACGGTCCGGCAGGTTGCGCGGCTCGGGCTCGTCGGCAAGACGGGGCTGCTGCGCGCGTTTGCGCGGGACGATCTGGACTACGTGCATCAGATTCTCGAGCTGCTGGAGTTGGCGGAGATCGCCGACCGGCCGATCGCGCACATCTCGGGCGGTCAGTTGCAGCGGGCGCTCGTCGCGCGGGCGCTCGCGCCGCGGCCGAAGGTTCTGCTCCTCGACGAGCCGTTCACCGCGATCGACGTGGGCGGGCAGGAGCGGTTCCACGAGCTGCTCGAGTCGGTCAAGGCCGAGTTCGGCGTGACGCTGCTGATGGTCTCGCACGACCTGCGGACCATCCTCGAGAGGAGCCAGCGGATCGCGTGTCTCGCGCGGACGCTCCACTTCCACGATCTGCCCGAGCGCCTGACGCCCGAGGTCCTCAGCCACGTGTTCCACTACGACCTCGAGGGCGTGTCCATCCCGCACCACGACCACGGCTCGCCGGAGGAGAAATAGGTGACTGTAGGGCCGTTGAAGAAGTGGCTTATTGAGCCTGAAAGGCTCGGATTCATCAGCCCAGGGCGAAGCCCTGGGTACCGGGCCCGTTCACGGCAAGCCCTGAAGGGGCGCCACAGATTCTCTATCGCCCCTACAGGGCTCTCTCGTCCGGCCCACCCTTCCCCAGGGTTTCGCCCTGGGCTAGTGGGCGAGCGTCGCTCGCCTGGCAGTTTGCCTTGGGCAAACTGCGACGGCAGCCAAGCTGCCGCTCTTGCCCCTTCGGGGCAAGAACCAGACATTCTCCACAGCTCCATTGCCCCTGTCTTGGGGGAAGGGGAATAGGTGACTGTCCCTATTTATGCGACGGTGTGGTCGCGGTTCCTGCAATATCCGTTCTACCACAACGCGCTGATCGCGGGCGTCGCGGTCGGCGTCGCGTGCGCCGTGCTGAGCGTGTTCGTGGTCTACAAGCGGATGGCCTTCATCGGGCAGGGGATCAGCCACGCGGCGTTCGGCGGGGTCGGCGCGGCGCTGCTGCTCGAGGTGGCCCTGCCCGCGTTCGCGGTCGCCGCGCTGCGCGACGGCGTGATCGCGGCGTTCTGTATCGCGACGGCCCTGCTGATCGGGCGGGTCAGCCGCGGGCGGCGGGTGACGGAAGACTCGGCCATCGGGATCTGCCTCGTGGCGGCGATGGCCCTCGGCATGCTGCTGCTCGACCTGCGGAAGGGGCTGGGCTACACGCCGCCGTTCCACAGCATCCTGTTTGGCAGCATCCTCGGGATTTCGCGAGCGGCGGTCTGGACGGCGTGCATCGAGGCGGCCGTCGTGCTCGCGCTCGTCTTCGCGTTCTTCAAGGAACTCGTCTTCTTCACGTGCGACGAAGAGGCCGCGAAGGTGTTCGGCGTGCCGACCGGGCTGGTCTACTACGGCCTGCTCGTCTGCATCGCGGTGACCATCGTCGTGGCGATGCGGCTTCTGGGCGTCATCCTGTGCAGCGCGCTGCTGATCCTGCCGGGTGCGATCGCGAGCTTGTGGTCGCGCCACATCCGGCGCGTGACCCTCATTGCCGTGGTGTGCGCGGCGGGCTGCGTGGCTGCGGGGCTGTTCCTGGCGATCGCCTTCGGCAGCTTGAGCACGGGCCCGCTGATCGTGCTCGTGCTGTGCGCGGTCTTCGCCGTCAGTTGGCTTATTCGGGCTCTGCGCACCCGTTGATCCACGGTGCTTGCCCCATCCGTCGGCGGACAATGCACAGGGCCGCCATAACTTCCTATGCGACAAGCTGTTATGGCTCCGTAGTGTGACAGGCACACTTCGGAGGCGGATGTGGTTGGGAGACAGTGACTTACGCCGTCGCCCGTCAATTACTCCGGAGCCCGCAACCGAACGCGCGAGTCCACCGGCGCGGATGCGTCGCCTGTGCATCGTTGCGCTTGCGCTCAGTAGCTTGCAGCTTTGACAAGACGGCGGGCGAGATCCTGTCTGCCGGGCTCTCGGACAGGACCTACGGTGCCTCGGCGCAGCGTCGGAGCGCATCGACGGCCAGCGCAACGCCCCGCTGGACGGCGGGGCTGAGGGGAGAGCCCACCGCGGTCTGCTCCGGCTGAATGCCCAGAACGAACCGGCGGCAGGGGTGCATCTGGTCGAGCGCGTCGAGGAACGTGACGGGTGCGGGGCCGTGTGTGCTGGGCCCGACGCCCGCGATCCGGGCGGCGTCGAGCAATGCGGCCGAGCCGGGCTCGGCGCCGAGATGCAGCGCGTCGACGAGCAGGACGGACTCGGGCTCGAGCGTGACGATCCGGCCGAGGAAGTTCTCCGGCGCGTTGCCGGTGTCGAGCACCTGCCAGGGGAGCGTGTCGCCCAGGCCGCCGGCGACGGCCGGCCCGGCCCCGTCGTCGCCGCAGAGGTCGCTGCCGACGCAGACAATCACGGACGACGGTGCGAGGGTCTCGCGGAGGCGCGCGGCGAGTTCTGCGGCGGAGTGAAACGTGTCGTGTTGGGAGTCGGCTTCGGGGGCCACGGGCTCACTCGCCCCACAGCTCGCGGACGACGTTGGTTCGGCGGCAGGCGGGGCAGAGCACGCGCATCGTGTCGCTTCGGGCGAGGTCGGGCTCGCCGGGCCGGCCGGCGTCGGGCGTCGCAAGCTGCATCGTGCCGTCGGTGGCGACGATGAGGGTCGGGTTGGCGTAGGCCTTGGCGCCGAGCTGGTCGGCGACCCAGCGGAGGTGCTTTTTCGTGCCGACGATGGCGTCGCAGGCGTCGCAGATGACGAGGTCGTGCTCGATGCGTTCGCGCATCACGGACCGGTCGGTGCCGGTCAGGTCATATTCGGCGGTGAGCTTGACGCCCTCCTTGGTCGTGCAGTTGAGTTCGCACTGCCCGCAGAAGACGCACTTGTCGTGCCGCAGCTCGAACCGCCGCATCGGCGGGTCGTCGTCGACGTCGTCGACGTACTGGATCGCGAGCGAAGGACAGACTTCGGCGCAGGCGGCGCAGCCGATGCAGTCGTCTTCCTGGAACCGCGGCGCGCCGCGGAATCCCTCGGGCGGTGTGTGCGGCTCGAACGGGAACTTGGTGGTGTAGGGCTTGGAGAGGACCGAGCGGATGGCCTCCTTCAGCTCACGTAGTTTCGGTTTCCGCATCGGGGGCTGTTCCTTCCTGGGTCCGGATGTCTTTGGCGCGTTCGGCAAAGGCGTCTTCGACGCTGCCCTCCCACAGCGGCACGCCGGAGAGATAGGCGCCGCGGCAGACGGCGTGGGCGCCGACGGGGCTGGTCAGCAGGATGAAGGCGGCGCAGAGGATGGCCTTGACGGCCATGGGCGCGTTGCACTCGCCGGCTCCGATGGCCCAGAGCGCCGTCCCCAGCAAGATCATGCAGGTGCCGAGGGTGACGCATTTGGTCGCGGCCTGCGCGCGGTTATACACGTCGGGCAGTCGGACGAGGCCGATGCAGCCGAACAGGTCGAACGCGAGCCCGATTCCGATGATCCACCAGGCGACGTCTTCAGTCATCGTACGTCCTGCCTTCCAGATACTTGGCCAGTGCGAGGGTGCCGATGAAGCTGAGGAGCGCCCACGCGATGGCGATGTTCATGTAATACTCGCGGCCCGTCACCAGCGCCATCAGGCAGCAGAAGCCGACGACGAGGGTGCCGAGGATATCGATCGCGACGGTCCGGTCGGGCGCCGTCGGCCCGCGCGCGATGCGGTACAGGCAGAGGAACGAGGAGAGGACGAGCACGAGGAACGCGGTCTGGACGAGCGGGCTCATTCAAAGATCCTCCGCAGGAGGGGCTCGAACCGGCCGCAGATCTCGGCCGTGCGGCGCTCCGCCTCCGCCGTGTCGATATTGATCCAGTGGACGTAGAAGTCCTGGCCGTCGATGTCGATCGTCAGGGTGCCGGGTGTCAGCGTGATGCTGTTGGCGAGGAAGGTCTTGGCCATCTCGCCGGTCAGTGTCGTGCGGACCTTGACGATGCCGGGGTTGATCGGGACGTCGGGATGGATGACGCGCAGGGCGACGTCGAGGTTCGCCGAGAGACACCAGTAGAGGAAGTAGGGCACGTAGACGATGAAGTAGAACCATCGGCGCGGGTCGAGCGCGCGGTTCATCCGGTCGGGATAGACAACGCCAAGGAAGGCGCCGAGGAGGAGCGAGAAGAAGGCGCCGGTGCCGAGGACCCACGGGTCGACGGACCAGAAGAGCAGGAGCCAGAGGACGAAGACGACGAGTACGCACATCAGCCACTTCATGATGCGACTCCAACCAGGTCCTTCGTTCCTTGGAGCAGCACGTCGCTGGCCGGCCCGAACAGATGCTCGCGGAGCGGGAAGAGCGCCAGACCGGCGGCGACGCAGACGACGGCGAGCAGGACGAGCGACACGCACATCAGCACGGGCGCCTCGCGGGCCGAGGCGGCGGCGGGCGACGGCTCGCCCTCCAGCGCGTATCGTTGTGTCTTGACGTACATCACGAGCGTGCCCACGGCGACGGCGGCTGCGATCGTGCACAGCACATAGTGGCCGGACAGGGCCAGCGCGATCAGGATGATGAGCTTGGAGAAGAACCCGTTGAACGGCGGGACGCCGGCGATGCTGAGGGCGCCGATCCGGCAGCAGAAGCTCGTCACGGGCATGCTGCGGGTCAGGCCGCCCATGTCGCGCAGGTCGCGCGTGCCGGCCTGCTGCTCGATGGAGCCGGACGTCAGGAAGAGGAGGCTCTTGAACGCGGCGTGGTTGAACATGTGGAAGAGCCCGCCGAGCAGGCACAGCCCGGCGAGAGCCCGGTTTGCCTTGGCATCGGCGGCGATGAGTCCCGCCGCCACTCCGAGAGCGAGCATAATGTAGCCCGCCTGCGAGATGCTGCTGTAGGCCAGCAGGCGCTTGAAGTCCCACTGCCCGATGGCCAGGAACATGCCGACGACCATCGAGAGCACGCCGAGGGTGATGAGAATGTTGGCGTAGGTGGCGTCGGCCCCGAGTACGTTGAACACGATCCGTGCGATGGCGTAGACGCCGGCGGCCTTGATGAGCACGCCGGAGAGCATCGCGGAGATCGGCGCGGGCGCCGACGGGTGCGCGTCGGGCAGCCACGCGTGGAACGGCACCATCGCCGCCTTGACGGCCAGCCCGGCAATCAAAGCGGCCGCAGCCAGCAAGACGGCCGGGCTCCCGGCGGGCTTCGGCAGCAGTCCGGCGACCATCGCCATGTTCAGGTGCCCGGTCAGCGAGTAGAGCACGGTGACGCCGAGCAGGATGAGGACCGAGCCCACCGTGCCGAGGACGAGGTACTTGAACGCGGCCTCGAGTTCCTCGGACTCGCATCCGAACCCGACGAGCGCGTACGACGCGATGGCGGCGACTTCGAGGAACACGAACATGTTGAAGAGGTCGCCGGCGAGCACGACGCCGTTCATCGCCGCCGTCATCAGCAGGAAGAGCGAGTAGAAGAGCCACGTCTTCGTGAACCGGCGCATGTAGGCGCCGGCGTAGATGACGGACACGAGCGCGACGCAGTTGATGACGATGAGCATGAGCTTCGCGAGCCCGTCGCAGACCATCGCGATGCCGAGGGTCTTGCCCGCGCCCCAGCCGCCGACAAAGACCGGGTCGACGTCGGCCCCCAGCATCCGGACCGCCAGCCCCGCGGTGAAGAGCACCGCAATGACTGCCAGCAGCGCCACGATCCGGTTCACGGCCTTGATGTGGGCGAGGATGACGATGAGGAATGCCATCCCGAGCGGAAAAACCACGAACAACGGCACCCACGACGATTCCATGCGCTAGCCCCTCAGTTTGCGGATATCGTCCATGTCGAACGTGTGATACTTCTCGTAGAGCCGGATGGCCATCGCGACCATCAGGGCCGTCAGCCCGAGCCCGATGACGATGCTTGTCAGCACCATCGCCTGGGGGAGGGGGTCGACCGATGCGGCGGCGAACTCGCCGACCGGCTGCCCCTTCTCCAGAATCGGCGCCGACCCGCCCGCGCGGTAGCCGACCAGCACGAGAAGCAGGTTCACGGCGTAGTCGAGGAACAACACGCCGATGATGATCTTGACGATGTTCTTTTTGGCGACGACGGCGTAGACCCCCACGAGGAGGATCGCGAATGTCATCACGTACACGGCCACGCCCATGTCACGCCTCCTGTCCGGGTTTCGCGAGCCGATAGGCCGAGAGCGCGAGGAACGCGCCCGCGAGGCCCGCGCCGACCTTGACGAGAATTGCGAGGTTCGAGAGCGGGATCGCCCCGCCCGACCGCAGTTCGTGGACGGTTCCGAGCGCGAAGAAGTGCGCGAAGAACGCGCCGCCGAAGTAGCCGCAGAGCGCGACGGCCAGGAAGGCCATGGCGCCGGCCGCGTCCCACACGTGACACTCGGTCTCGCCGAGGACGCGTTCGGTGAACCCTCGCCCGAACGCGAGGACGACGAGCGCGGCGGCGGCCGCGAGGATCACGCCCCCGGCGAACCCGCCGCCGGGCGACAGGTGCCCCGTCGCCGCGATGTAGATGCCGAACACCGCGATGAAGCCCGACACGAGCCGGGCCGTGTTCTTCACGATCGACGTCATGCCCGTCGTCTTGTTCATGCCGCTTCCTCACCACCGTTCGGAGCGTCGGCCCGCTTCCGGCCGACCTTCCGCAGGATTGCATAGACGCCCAGGATGGACACGAAGATGACCGTCGCTTCGCCGAGCGTGTCGTAGGCACGGTAGTCGAGCAGGACGGCGGTGACGACGTTGGCCGCGCCGGTCTCGGTCGCGGCGTTGTTCAGGTAGTCTTTCGACACGCCGGGCTCGGTGCCGGCGAGAACCGGCTTCCCGAACGGCGGGATCGTTCCCTTGCCTGGGCGGACGGCCAGGAACGTGCCGACCAGGATGAGGCCGGCCGCGAAAAGGATGGCGCCGGTCCGCAGGACGTCGCGCGGGGCCGTCGAGGACGTGTCGCGCCGCGTCAATACGACGCGGATGAGGAGCACGAGAGCGATGACCTCGACGACGACCTGGGTGATGGCGAGGTCGGGCGCGCCGACAAGCAGGTCGATGACGCTCAGCGCGAAGCCGGCCGCTCCGACCGCGATGACCGAACTCAGCAGGTCGCGGGCCTCGACGGCGATGAGGGCCGCCAGCAGCATGAAGGCGATCAGCACGAGAATGAGCCACTCGATTCCCACGGTCAGGTCCTCGCGACCAACAGGTAGACGAGAATGATCGTCAGTCCGGACAGGCACCATGCGACGTACAAGCTGATGAGGCCGGTGTGCAGGCCCCGGAGGAACTGCACGAACGTGTTGCCGTGCCGTTCGGACCAGTGATACGGGTCCATCGCCCCCTGCTCGCCGTGCGTGAGCCACGGGCCGATGAGGGGGAGTTGCGCAATGGTGGCGTAGAAGCCGGTGCCGGGCACGCGGAAGCGGTCGTCATCGGGCTCGGGCACCTCGCCGCCCAGGAACGGCCGGACGATGCGGGCGCGCTTGCCGATCGTCGTCAGGGCGAGGAAGATCAGGCCGAGCGCGAGGCCGATGAGGATGAGTCCGGTCGCTCCGCCCGGGCTCCAGTAACCGAGTTCGCCGGTCTGGAGCGCGGTGCCCTCGGCGGTGATCTGCTGGCCGGCGTCGGCGGAAGCCTTCTGGACAGCTTCTGGCACGGCCTTCGCGAGCACGCCGTGCGTGATGAGGCCGGGCCAGAGGCCGAACAGGATGCAGGCCGCGGCGAGCACGACCATCGGGACGACGCGCACGACGCTCTCCGAGGCCGGCGGCCGCTGGGCGGCGCGGTCGCGAGGCACGGGCGAGAGGAACGCGGCGTAGATGACCTTGACGAAGCTCGCGAGCGTCAGCGCGCTGCCGAAGACGGCGACAATCACGGCGATGAGGGCCAGCGGCCGGTTGGTGATGGACAGCGCCCCCTGGTAGACGAGCCACTTGCTCGCGAATCCATTGAACGGCGGGACGCCGGAGATGGCGGCGGCGCTGATCACGGCGCAGACGAACGTGACGGGGAGCGCTCGGGCCAGGCCGCCCATGTCCTCGATCTCGTCGCTGCCCGACGCGCGGCCGACCGTGCCGCTCATCAGAAAGAGGTTGCTCTTGTAGATGGTGTTGTTGAGCATGTGGAACAGGCCGCCGATGACGCCGATGACGGTTCCCGTCCCGATGCCCAGGACCATATACCCGACCTGGCTGACGGCGTGGAACGAGAGCAGCCGCTTGAGGTTGTGCTGCATCATGGCCATCAGCACGGCGCACAGAATTGTGACTGCGCCGATGACGATCATGATGACCTGCATGCTCTTGTCGGGCTCGAACATCCCGAGCGCCAGGACGGCCAGCAGGTAGATGCCGAGCAGCTTGTCCATCGCCGCGGGCAGAAAGGCCATCACGGGCGTGGGGGCGTCTTTGGCGATGTCGGGGAGCCACGTGTGCAGCGGGATGGCGCCCGCCTTGGCCAGCGCGGCGATCAGGATGAGGGCGTAGATCGCGTAGCCGATCCAGCCGAGGCTGCCGACGACGGTGGGCGCGCCGGGGAACAGCGCAAGGTTGGCCGAGCCGCCCGGCAGCGAGAGCAGCAGCACGACGGCGAGCAGCAGGCACGCGTCGGAGAAGCCCAGGATGGCGTAGGCCTTGAACGCACCCTTGGGAGCGCCCTCGCGGCCCTGGTTGACCATCAGGAACAGCATCAGCGTGACGATCTCCCAGCCGACGAGCAGCACGAGCAGATTGCCCGCGAGGCCGACGATGGAGGCGCCCATCAGCGACCAGATCAGATAGGTGTAGAACTTCCCCTCCCAGCGCGATCCGGCCATGTCGCTCAAGCTGTAGAGCGTGATGAGGACGCCGAACGCGCCGGCCCCGAGCACGACGAGCCCGCTCAGCCCGCCCAGCCCGTCGGCCATGAGGTGGATGTCGAACGAGACGGTCTCCGTGATCTCGATCCAGGTCTTGTCGAACGGAGCGGACCCCTTCGAGAGGATCGCAATCCCGCACGCGAGCACGCAGCCGCTGGCGAGCAGCGCGATGACCTTGCACGCGAGCCGCGACCAGCGGGACAGCACGAGCGCGAGCAGGCCCGCCGCCGCAGCGATCAGGATCGGCCACAAGAGCGGGTTCAACGTGATGTCACAGACGGTCACGGGTTCTAGCATTGCTTGCGCAACTCCTCAGTCCTGAGCTGCGAGAGCCGCACCAGCTCCTGGAACGTATAGAGCGGCTTGTGCGTGTCGGCATCGACGGCGACGCACATCCGCTCGGTGCAGGAGTAGCACGGGTCGACGCTCGCGAGCGTGATGGCCACGTCCGGAATCTGCTGGCCGATACACGAGGCCTTGAACGTTGGGATGTTGTTGAAGCTCGGGGCACGGACCTTGTGGCGCACGGGCCGGTTCGAGCCGTCGCTCCGGACATAATGGAACGTCTCGCCGCGCGGCGCCTCGACGTGTCCGACGCCCTCGCCGGGCGGGATCGACTCGACCTTGGCGTCGATCTCGCCGCCGGGGTTCTTGAGCAGGTGGTCGACGCACTGCTCGATGATCTTGACCGCCTCGAAGCACTCGAGCAGGCGGACGACGGCCTTGCCGAAGACGTCGCCGCCGGGGGCGGTGATGACCTTCCAGTCGACGCGGTCGTAGACGGCGTAGGGGTCGTCGCGCCGCACGTCGATGGGCACGCCGCT
>CAYLQD010000067.1:0-21008 GCA_964385685.1 uncultured Planctomycetota bacterium
GGTGGCGGGCCGTGCGCGGCATTTGACATTCGTCACCCTGCCCGCTAGTCTGTTGGCGCAGATGAGGGGCATCAGGGTGGCTGACACGAGCAAGACCAAGGCCGAATTGATCGACGAGCTGGACGTCCTGCGCGACCGCGTGGCACAGCTCGAACGTCCGGGGGCCGCTGCGCCGTCGCATGCGGCCGTCGTCAAAGAGCTTGCCGTACTCGAGTCACTCATCGACCGAAGTTCCGCGATGGTTTTTCGCTGGCGGATAACCGAGGGTTGGCCGGTCGAGTTTGCCTCGCGGGGCGTGTCGCGTCTGGGCTATACGCCTGAGCAGTTCGTCTCGGGCGAGGTGTCGTGGCCCGGGATCACGCACCCCGACGACGTGCCGCGCCTCGAGGCAGAGGTGAGCCGATCCATTGAAGAGGGTCATCCTGGATTTGGGCAGGAATACCGCTTGCGCGACAGCTCGGGCACGTATCATTGGGTGGAGGACAGCAACATCGTGTTCCGGGCGCCGGACGGCTCGCCGACGCATGTTCAGGGCATCGTTTTTGACGTCACCGATCGCAAGCGCGCGGAGGAGGCCCTGCGAGCCTCGGAAGAGCGGTTCCGGAGCATCTTTGAGGCGTCTCCAATCGGGGTCTATCGTACCACGCCGGACGGCCGTATTCTTGATGCGAACCCGGCGACGCTGCAAATGCTCGGGTATTCCTCGCTCGACGAACTCGCCACGCGGAACTTGGACGAGGAGGAATGGTATGAGCCCGATTACCCGCGCTCGGAGTTCAAGGAACGGCTGCAGCGCGATGGCGAGGTGAGGGGCCTCGAGTCGGCTTGGATGCGGCGCGATGGGACCGCGGTTTTTGTTCGCGAGAGCGCGGCCACCATCTGTAACGAGGCAGGTGAGCCGCTCTACTACCAGGGGACGATCGAGGACATCACCGAGCGCAAGCGGGCGGAGCAGGCGCTTCGCGAGAGCGAAGAGCGCTACCGGACGTTGTTCGAGAACGCTCCCGTTGGCATTGGGGTCTCTTCCTACGATGGCCAGGTCTTGGCCCTGAACGACTACATGGTTCGCTCTACCGGGTATTCGCTGTCTGAGGCCGACGGTTTCACACTCGCTGATGCCTACGAGAGCCTGGAAGACCGCACAAAGCTGCTGGCGCGTGTGCGCGAGGACGGTTCCGTCTGCGATTATGAGGTGCGCCTGAAGCGACGAGACGGAACGCCCTTCGCTGGCCTGCTGAACGTCACGCCGATCAACTTCGGTGGGCAGGAAGCGCTGCTCTCGATGGTAGAGGACATTACCGAGAAGAAGCGAGCCGAAGAGGAACGTCTCGAGTATCAGGAACAACTCCGTTCACTCTCGTCGCAACTTGCGCTGGCCGAGGAGCGTGAGCGGCAGCGGTTTGCGGCAAGTCTGCACGACGACCTCGGGCAAATCCTGTCGCTGTCGAGGATCAAGCTGGGGGCGCTCACCGCGCCTGCCGAAGAAGACGGCACTTCCGCCGTGTTGGGCGACGTGCGCAGCCTGCTCGATCAGGCGATCGAAAAGGTCCGCACATTGACGTTCGACATCGGCTCGCCGCTTCTTCACACTCTGGGCCTTGGGGCGGCGGTGGGGCAACTCGCCGACCGCGTTCGGGATGAGCACGGGATCGCCGTCACGCTCGACACCCGCAACGGGCCCCTGCGACTGGACGACGACGTCGGCGTTACGCTCTTTCAGTCCATCCGGGAACTCCTGCTGAATGTCGTCAAGCATGCGAACGCGAGTTCCGTGACGGTGATCATTCGTAGAGCGCCCGGCCACGTCCACGTGGAGGTCGTCGACGACGGCGACGGGTTCGAGGTGCCGGAACGGTTTATTCGCCTTGAGGATGGCGGCTACGGCCTTTTCAGCATCCGCGAGCGCATGAGCTATCTGGGCGGAACGTTCCGAGTTGAATCCGCACCTGGGCGGGGAACGCGAGCGACGATGGTCGCCCCCCTCAACGGCGAGCCGTTGCCCGTTGGAGACGCCTGAGATGAGCATCCGTGTTCTTCTTGTCGACGACCACGCAATCGTGCGCGAGGGTGTTCGCTCCCTGCTGGACGGCGAAGCGGACGTGGAGGTCGTCGGCGAGGCGGCCGACGGCCGGACGGCGGTACAACTCGCCGCCGAGCTTCGGCCCGACGTTGTCGTCATGGACATCGGCGTGCCGGACCTGAACGGAGTCGATGCGACCCGACAGATCGTCGCGGCTGCGTCCGGCGTCAAGGTGCTGGCTCTGTCGATGTACTCCGACCGGCGGTTCATCTCCGGCATGCTCGAGGCCGGCGCGAGCGGGTACCTGCTCAAGAAGTCGGCCTTTGAGGAACTCGCGGTCGGCATCCGGACGGTTGTCTCCGGGGAAATATACCTAAGTCCCGCTATCTCAGGCATCGTGGTTGCCGACTACGTGCGCTCTCTTGGAAGGGGGGCTGCCGCCTCCTCGCCCGAGTTGACGGCGCGAGAGCGCGAGGTCGTGCAGCTTCTGGCCGAGGGACACAGCACGAAGGAAGTCGCGAGCCGCCTCAACGTCAGCGGCAAGACGATCGAGACCCACCGTCGGAACGTGATGAGCAAGCTCAACATCCGGAGCATCGCGGAACTAACGAAGTACGCGGTGCGCGAAGGCTTGAGCGAGTTGGACGCCTAGCCCTTTCTCGGCGCCTTCATACGCCAGTGCGCTCTATCGCCCACAAGAGCGTACGGGATTTGGAACCCCCAAATCGGGCTTTTCCTGATTCATTTAACTGCCTAAAAGGCCTAGTATTAGATTGGTTTCTGTGCGGCTTGCGGGAGGCAAGAGCGCACTCTGTGTATGGGAGTCGCGCCCTGAGCATGACGACCGAGACGACCCCGACCACGAGCTACCTGGTGTTGTGCGTCGACGACGACGCCCCATTCCTTCAGTCGCTCGGCGGGATTGTCAGGAAGGCCTTGGACGGCCATCCCCTCGCCCGACACTGCGAGGTCGAACTGGGCTGCGGCCCCGATGAGTGCCGCGAAATCCTGGCCGAGGCGGGCGAGAACGGCGATGAAGTCGCCGTCCTCATCACCGACCAGATCATGCCCGGCTGCTCCGGGCTCGAGCTGATCGAGGAGATGAAGCCGAAGCACCCGGACACGTCGTGCGTCCTGCTCACCGGCTACGCGGGCCTGGAGTCGGCTCGCTACGCCATCAACAAGCAGCTCCTCGATCGCTATACGAGCAAGCCCATTGAGGCGCCCGACGAGTTCGCCGCGATCATTGTCTCCGAACTCGAGCGCTTCCACCTCCGCCGTACCCAAGCTATCCAGGCCGAGAGGATCGAGACTCAAGACCGCGCACTCCGCGACATCAACCTGTCGCTGGAACGCATGAAGCGAACGGCGGAGAACGTCGCCTACTTCTTCCGTGAGATGCGAACGCTGGAAATCGATGTGGTACTGGACCAGATGGTCGAGTGGCTTCCGCGTCTCTTCGAGGCGAAATGTTGCTTTCTCTTCGTTCCCGACCCGCACAGCCGGCTCTTTGCCGGTTACGAGCGGCGCTGCCAGTGTCTTGCCCCGCCTCCGGACGGCGATCACCCGAACGCTCTCCTGCTCGAGGCCGAGGAAACGCAACGACTGACCATGTGGCCGTGCCGCGGCCCGTGCGTTGGCTCGCTCGAACGGGCCCACGACGAACGTGGCTGCATTGTTCTGCCCATTCGGTTGCCGGAGGACGACGCGGCCGGCGGGCCTCGAACGGCCACCCTGTGCCTGGGCGGTATCGAGGGCGAAGGAGCCCTATCTGCTGAGTCGGTCGAGTACAAGGGGATGCTCATCAACGACGTAGTCGGTGCGAATATCCGGCACGCCCTCACCTACTCGGAAACGCTCCGGCTCGCGAACGAAGACGCGTTGACGGGCGTCAGGAATCGGCGAGCGTTCGAGGAAGCGCTGCGGGTCGAATGGGAGCGCTTCCGCCGCGCCCAATCCGAGTTTTGTTTCGTCATGATCGACATGGACAACTTCAAGGCGATAAACGATACCCACGGCCACGACACGGGTGACGAGGCGATTCGGGCCCTCGGCGCGGTTCTCAGCGAGCACGTCCGTAGTTGCGATCTCGTTGCGCGGTTCGGCGGTGACGAGTTTGCCGTGCTGCTGCCCGCAACTGACGTCGATGGGGCAAGGATCGCCGCGTCCCGTCTCCATGCCAAGATCAACGAGAGCGAGCTTCCCGGGACCGACCTCGGGCTCGGGGTGAGCATCGGTATCGCATCAGCGAAGGGGAAGAGCTCGGCTGCCGAGTTGTTGCGGAGCGCCGACACCGCGCTCTACGCCGCCAAGAGCCGCGGCCGCGGCCGGATCGCTATCTTCGAAGATGGCCTGCCGGACGGATCGGACGCGTGATCTCGCCGCCGCCGACCACCCGCCCGTCCTCCGAGTAGAGCACGAGATGCTGACCCGGCGCGACACCGTGCTCCGGTTCGTCGAACTCCACAAGTAGCTGCTTCGAGTCCGCCTCGGTGATCGTGCACGGCGCGGCCTTAGTGCGCGAGCGAACCTTCCCGAGCAGACGCCCGCCGGGCCGGACGAGGTCCGGGACGAGCAGATTGACGTTCCGCGCCAGGACATGGCGGGAGCTGGCTGCGTCGCGGTCCCCCACCGTGATCTGATTACTCTCTGGATCGATGTCGACCACATACAGCGGCACGCCGGCCGCGATCCCCAAGCCGCCGCGCTGGCCGACCGTGTAGCCGGAGACGCCCGGGTGCGTGCCGACGACGCGGCCTCCGAGGTCGATGACGTCGCCCGGCCCCGCGTCGGGGTTGTCGCCGAGCGCGGCTCGGTAGTCACCCTGTCCGGCGAAGCACAGCTCGACGCTCTCCTCGCGTTCCGAGAAGCCCAGGCCGAACGACGCGGCGGCTTCGCGTGTCTCCTGCTTCGTCTGGGCGCCGACCGGGAAGAGAATGTGCGGCAGGCGCTCGCGCCGAATGCCATAGAGGAAGTAGCTCTGATCTTTCGAGTGATCGGTGCCGGCCCAGAGCCCGCCACCGGCGATGCGAGCGTAATGCCCCGTGGCGACGTGCTCGATGCCGAGCACCTCGTGGACGACATCCATGACGGCCCCGAACTTCACATAGGTGTTGCAGTCGATGCACGGGCTGGGCGTGCGGCCCGTGCGGTAGGCCTCGCGGAACGGCTCGATGACGAACCGGCGGAACTCGTCGCGTACGTCGAGGAAGTAGTGTGGGATGCCGAGCTGTCGAGCCACCTCAGACGCGCCGGTCCCGCAGCACGCTCGCAGCTCGACGCCGCACTGGACCGGGCCGAGCGCGCTCGGGATGAGCATCGTGATGCCGACGACCTCGCGCCCCGAGCGAGACAATGTCGCGGCCGCGACGCTGCTGTCGACGCCGCCGCTCATGAGGATCGCGACGGCCTTCGCGCGCGGGCCCGCCGGGTTCCATTCCATCCCCGAACACATCAGGCGGTCTGCGGGCTGCATGGCCCGATGATACACGGTTCCGTGCGGATGCGCCACCGGGGCGCCTACCGAATCTCGTAGATGAAATGGCCGGCGGGCGCGGGGGCGCGGCGTTCCCGGTCGCGGTGGCTCATCTCGTAGATGAGCGCCCGGTCGAGCATCGATTCGGGCGCACCCGGCGGGAGCGCCGGATAGACGAGGGTGCAGTGGAGCGCGAGGAACCGGGGGAAGGCGCTCCGCCTTGGTTCGTCGCCGGGACACGCGGTCTGGCCGTGGAGCACCACGCCATTGTGCTCGAATGCGTAGCTCCACTGGAACCGATGGAGTTCCTCGAGGTTCACGTAGATGTGCGTCACGCCAAGCTCGCGGAGTCTCTCGCGGATTTCGTCGGGCGACGCAGCCGTGCGGACCATCTCGTCGAGCGGATTCTCATCGAAGACCGTCGGCGCGATCACGTCGGCCGTACAGTAAAGCGTGCGGGCCTCACCATAGAAGAGCGTCCGGCTCTTGGGAGGAAGCCCTTCAATGAACATGATTGAGTCGTGGTTGTAGCTCCAGGTGTCCCCGTCCTGTGACGGGCGGCCCGGCTTCGCGAGTTCCTCGTTTGTGTCCAGGTGGCCGAGCAGCCAGGCCGTCTCCAGCACGGGGGCGCGCACACGAATCGTCGCCCACGCCTCGAACCCGACGAGCGTCGCGAGCAGGATCCCGAGCACGACGTGCACGATTCGGTACTTCGCCAACGCCACCGCGCCAGCCGCGTTGATAAGGACAAGCGGCACGAGCCACGGCATAAGGAAGCGGGGGATTCGGTGTGTCAGCGCGAGCCACGCCGCAATACAGAAGAGCGCGAGGCCCAGAAGCGTACCCGTCTTCACCGCCCTCCCCCGCCCAACGAACGCGAGCGGAATGAAGACGACCAGCAGGAGCGACATCGCAAAGGGACCCGGCTCTTTGCCCTGTGCCGTCTGCACCACGGGCGGATATCTGTGCGTGACCGCGTTCCACGCCGCTCGGCCGGCTGGCTTCAGATGGCCGTACGGCTGATGGGCTTTGTGCCAGCGAGCTTCCTTCCGCGGCGACCAGCTGCGCGCTGGAATGCGAGCGCCCAACAGTGGATAGACCGGATTGCCGGTGCAGATCGTGTTCTTGACAAGCCACGGCGAGACGACGGCGAGTATCACCGCTGCGATAAGGGCTACGTGCCAGAGGCGTCGCCAGCCGGCCGTCGCCAAGACCCAGATGCCGGCGGGCACACACGCGAACAAGACCGCAGGATACTTGCAGCCCGCGGCGAGCCCGCAGGTCATGCCGAGCAGAGCGAGGTAGCCAAGACGTCCTCCGCTACGCCGGTATTCGTACGCAGCGAGCAGCGCGAGCGCGACGTAGAGCATCAGCCCCAGCTCAACGTAGCCGACGATGGCGAGCGAGTTGACCCGCGGCCACGTGTAGAGGATGGCCGCGGCCGGCAGCACCGCCCGCCTGTCGAACAACGCCGCGGCGGCCGCTCCCGCCGCGCAGGCCGCGAGCAGCCCGAGCGACACATTGATGAGCCGCCCGAGCGCCAGGCCCTCGATCACGCCGCCTCGCAGGATCATCCCGTCGAGGAAGAGCATCTCGACGTTCGCCGGGAAACTCGCATACACGTTGTCCGCGATGAACGAGATGCGGCCGTCACGCGCATACGTCGCCGGCGCGGCAAGGTGATACTCCATCTCGTCGTATTCGATCGGCGGCACAAACGCCCGAAGCACGTTCAGCAAGACAAGGACGGCGATGATGACGACGAGGGCGAAGCTGATCCAATTCCGGGCTCGGAAGAACTCGGCGATTCTGCGCCGAAGCGCGACGAGGAAGGCGCCGGTCGTTGCGCGGAGGAGGAAGGCGAGTACGATCAGCACGCCCTGCCCCACCAGCGCGTGCGGGAGGACGACCAGCCCGACGAGGAATGTGCCGAGCGAGAAGGCGCCGAGCCCGAGACCGGCGGCGAAGACCCATCGCCCCGGCAAGATTTCACGCTGCCGGACGATCAGTCCGAGCAGCCAGTCGCCCAGGGCGACCGCGAGCAGAACGAAAAGCGGAGCGAACAGCAGCGACGCGACGTTGCCCGCATACCGTCCGCCGACCGTCGCCTGTGTGGACACGAAGCTGACGACGCATGGCACGAGCCAGACGCCACAGACGACCAGGCCGGCTCGCCGCTCGATCTGCCCGTCTGCTCCCATTATCGGTGCTCCCGCTCCCACGCCACGCGCTGCGTGCCGCGGACATATCGCACGAACCCGCGGAAGAGCGCGACGTGCATCGCGACGAAGTAGTGCGCGATCCGGGCGAACTTCGAGACCACGCCGGCGCGGGCCTCGGTCCCTCCCAAGAGGGCAAGCAGGTAGAAGAGCACCTGGAGCATGAGGGGCCCCTGGTAGAACGTGTCCGCGACAAGAGCCACGTTGGCGACGAGGGCCGTCGCCAGGAACAGCCACGTGATCCACTTGAAGATCTTGTGCGACACGTAACAGAGCGCCGGCCAGCCGCGGAGCGGGTTGAGCAGCGCCGCGGTGTAGCCGAGGGCCTGGAAGTTGCCCGCGCCGATTCGCTCGCGCCGGCTCGACTCCATCTCGACCGACGCGGCCGTCTGTTCCACAGACCGCGCCTCCGGATCATAGACGACCCGATGCCGATCGATCATCGCATTGACCGTGATGACGAAGTCATCGCAGATGCAGTCCGGCGGGATCGGCCGGTAGACGCTCTTGCGGACGGCACACAAAGCCCCGCTCGAGCCGAGCACCACGCCGAGCCGATTCTCCATGAACTTGATCATCACCTCGTAACGCCAATAGAGCCCCTCACCCTTGTGGCCCTCTTCGGGTGAGGCGAACCGCAACTCGCCATTCACGGCGCCGACGGCCGGGTCTTCAAAGTGGCGGACGATGTTGCGCACGGCGTCGGGGTCAATGATAGTCGTCGCGTCGGAGAGCAGAACGATCTCGCCCGTCGCCCGTTCGATGGTGTCGTTGATGACGGACGGCTTGCCGCGGCGCTCGGCATAGGCCACGAGCGTCACGGCCTCGTCGGCAAAGCCCTCGGCGATCTCGTTCGTGCGATCGTCGGACCCGTCCGACGCCACGATGATCTCGAGCTTGTCGGCCGGGTAGTCTGCGGCGAGGGAATTCCGGATCTTGGTCTCGATGGCCGCCTCTTCGTTGTGCGCCGGGATGATGAGCGAGACGAACGGGAGGCCCTCGTCGGGCACGGGACTCGTCCGGCGCGACCCGCGCCGGAACAGGAACCGCAGATCGCGAACGGTCTGGACGATGGCCGTGACCACCAGCAGCAGCAGCGGGTAGCCGAAATACGTGTAGACGCACAGGCCGGCGGCGACCCAGAAGATGATCCTCACAACGGTCACACGTTCTCCATCATTTGGAATTCCCGCGTCGTTGCGCTGCGCTGGCGATCAGTTCCGCGAGAGCGTCTTCGAGGCGCTCAGCCGCCTTATCCCATCCGCAGTGCTCGGTCACATACTCATAGCCGGCCTGCTCGATTCGCGCGCGGTACGCGGGGCCCTTCATCAGCTTCGTGGTGGCCGCGGCCATCGCCGCCGCGGTGTCGGCGAGCAGCAGGTGCGTCCCGTCCTCGAAGGGCGTTCCCTCGGCGCCAATGGACGTCGAGACCACGGCCTTCCGCATGGCGAGCGCCTCGAAGATCTTGAGCCGCACCCCGCTCCCGAACCGCAGCGGCACCACGAACACTTCTGCGTCGGCCACGTGCGGCCGTACGTCGTCGACCCGCCCGGTTACGTGCACGTTCGAGCACGTCTCGGCCAAGCTCCATACGCTCGGCCGCGGATCCCGCCCGACGATCGTCAGCGAGGCGTCGGGCAGTTCCTGCTGCACCCGCGGCAGCACCTCCGACGTGAACCACTGCACACAATTCACGTTCTGCCACGAGTCCATCGACCCGCAGAAGACGATGCTGTGCGGCTCCGGCGGCCGGTCGAGTGGCCGGAAGAACTCGAGATCGACGCCGGGAGGCACGACGGCCCCTCGCCCGACGGAGCCGTTCACGTCGAGCGCCTCGAGGTCAATCTGGGACAGGGCGATACACAGGTCGGCGCGTCGGCAGGCCGCCTGCTCGAACCGCTCGAGTCGCTTCGCCTGAAGGCCCAGGTACCCGTGCGCGACCGGGCGTGTCTCGCGGTCGGCGAACCGCCGGAAGACGAGCGCCTCCACATTGTGGTCGATCAGGACGACCGGACACGGGGTCTGAGAAGGGACATTCCCCATTGTCGGCAAGCGGTCCGCCACGATCGCGTCGAACCCGCCCTGGCCCAGCAGTCTCGCGGCCTCGGCCATCATCCTTCGCGAGCGATACTTCAGGATCGTGTACGGCAGGCCGGAGAAGAGCGCCTTGAACAGCGCCCAGCAGAACCGCGGGCCGGAGGCGGGCGCCTCGCGCCAGGGGACCGCAATGCTCCGGGTGCAAATGTCGTCCATCCGGGCGATGTCGCCCGGCTCATCGTCGGAGCGGCACGGCACGAGCATGGTCACGTCGTGCCGCTCGGCCATCCGCCGCCACAGGTTGACGGAATAGAGTTTGGCGCCGCCGTCGGCCGGGAAAATAACCCTGGGCTGAAGCACCAGCAGGCGCATGAGCGGTTCCTCCGGGCTCGTTCAGGGCGGCTGAGAACGGCGGACTCATCGTAGAGGTTGCGGGGCGGCTTTTCAAGCCGGAATACGACTGCGGCGCTCGTGCGCGAAACGTTCTCGAGAATCCGGGCCCGCGGCCGGGCTACTTCGTGCCGCCGAGGGTGCCAATGCCGAGGATGTTCTTGAGGGACTCCGACCCGCGACGCCAGAGCTCGCGCCAGTTGATATGCCCGGCCCGGAGCGCGTAGTAGGTCTTCAGCAGGACGCCGCGTCGCACCGAGCGCCGCACGTCCTTCTCGGTCAGCCCGGGCAGCCGCATGGCCATCGTGCGGATGCCGTGGTACGTCTCCGGATCGATGATGAGATCGTGTCGCGTCGCCACGTCCCACAGCCGGGAGCCCGGCCACGGCGTCGCCACCTGCCAGGAGCAGTAGTCGATCAGGCCCTGCCTGAAGAGCCGCTTGGCGAAATCAATCGTGTTATCGACGTCCGCGGGCGACTCCCAGCAGAGGTTCCCGTCCTTGTCCTCCCAGGCGTGGTAGAGCATGAGGAAGCCGAAGACCATCACGCCGGCGGCCTTCATGATGCGGCACGCGTCCTCGATCTGCTCGACGGTCACCTTCTTGCCGATGCCTTCGAGCGTGGCGGGGTTGCCCGTCTCGATGCCGAGATGCGCCAGCCACACGTTGATGCCCGCGAGCTTCTTCGCGAGTGACGGCGTCATTTTGTCGGCGCGGGCGTCGATGTGGAAGAAGAGGTCGTCCTTGTGGCCGAGCGCGGCGATGCGGTCGCACACCGCCTCGGCCCAGTCCTCCTTGACGTTGAACTCGTCGGCGCCGAGATAGATCTCGCGCACGCCGAGTTCGTAGAGCCATTGTACCTCTTCGGCGATCTTCTCCGGCCCCCGCAGCCGGACCCACGGCTTGTTCTCCTTCCACACGGGATTCGAGCAGAAGTTGCAGTCGAACGGGCAGCCACGGCTGCACAACACATAGGACTGGGGCGAGGCCTTCCGGAAGTGCATGCCCGTGTAGGCATTGAAGTCTGCGACGAGGTCCCACGCGGGCATCGGAATGGCATCGAGGTCCTTGATGAGCGCGCGTTTCTCCGTGCGCGCGATCTCGCCGCCCTCGCCGCGGTACGTGATGCCGGAGATGTCGGCGAGCGGCTTGCCGCGGCCGTCGAAGTGATCGAGCAGTTCGACGAACGTGACCTCCCCCTCGCCGCGGACGCAGACGTCGGCCGGGCACTGCTCGAACACGTCCTCGGGCGCGGCCGTGGCGTGTGGCCCGCCGCAGATGATCGGCACGTCGGGAAAGCGTTCGCGAACGGCGCGAATGGTCTGATACGCCAACGCGGACGTCAGTGCGGCCACCGTGACGCCGTAGAGATCGGGCTTCAGTTCTTCCAGGGCCGCGAGGTGCTCTTCCAGCGTGCAGAACCCCTCGAGGTAGCGGAAGGAGTGGGCGTCAGGCCCGAAGTGCTCGCGCGCGTATCCGATCAGATAGGTCAGAGCGAGGCTCGGGTACGTGAGGTTGTAGCCCCGCTCGTGTCTCGGCAGATCGGCCAGAATGACGTTCATTCGCACACCTCGATATGAGGTTCCCGCGCACCGTCAGGCGAGCCGCGGCAGGCGCAGTATAGCAGCGACATCGTGGGATTTCCATCGCGAGCCCGCCCCGCGGGCGCGCCCGGAACCTACGCTTGGCTCGCCCGCTGCGCGACCAGGGAGCGGTAGACTTCCGCCAGGTCGGCGGCGCATTTGTCGCTGTCGAAGAGCGTCGCAATTCGATCGCGCGCAGCCGCGCCCATCTCTGAGCGGAGTTCGGGGGCCTCGATCAGACGGGCGACCCCCGCCTCGAGCGCGTCGGCATCGCCCGACGCACAGAGCAGGCCGGTCACGCCGTCTTCGATGATCTCGGGTACCCCACCGACCGCGGTCGCCACCACGGGCCGTCCGACGGCTCCGGCCTCCAGCAGGGCGCCCGGGAGACCCTCCGTTCGAGAACAGTTCACCACGACGTCGGCCGCGCGGAACACATCGGCCACTTCGGCCACATATCCGGCCAGCAAGATGCCCGGCTCCTCTTCGCCAATCTCGCTTCGGAGCGTCTCGAGTTGACGCCCGCCGCCCACGAGCGCGAACATAACGTGGGGGAACCGCGCTCGCAGCTCCTTCGCGACCTCGACGAAGAGCTGCGGGTTCTTCTCCGGGCTTAGCCGCCCGACCTGGGTCACCAGCACGCCGGCGTCGTCCACGCCCCACTCGCGTCGGAAGTCTCGCCGACGCGGCGCCGACAGGTTGGGGTCGATGCCCGCGTGCACCACCCGGATCCGCGCATCCGACACGCCACGGCGCCGGAGCCGGGAGCGGTAGTCCTCACAGAGCGCGATGACGCCGTCCATGCGCTTGTTGAACTGCAACCCCAACCACTCCAAGAACCGCTCCCGGGCCGATCGGCTGCACCAGCCGTGGAGCGTCGCGACCTTGGCTGCCGGGGCTCGGCTCAGCACCGAGGCGATGTCGCACTTGTATCCGTGTGAGTGCACGATGTCGGGCTTCTCGCGAGCCACAATGCGGCGGAGGGCCTTCGCGACGCCGAATGGAAGACGGGCGGTCGTCTTGATCACGTCGATCCCGCAGCCGCATTCGCGCAGGCGGGCCTCGGTGTGCCCGTCCATGCCGCCCCAGCGCGTCTCCTCGACCACGACCAGCCGGACATCGATGCCCTGTTTCATCAGGCCGGAGGACGTCGACAAGACGGTGCGCTCGACCCCGTAGGCCTTGCCGCCGGTCTCGAAGACCTGAAGGACCTTCAGACCGGGGCCCGGTCGCGCTGCGGGCAGGAGGCGTTCGTAGTCCTCGATGAGCCGATTCGAGCAGGTCTCGATGCTGAAGACGGTCGCGACGCGCTCGCGCGCGGCGGCGCCCATCCGCTCACGGAGAGCGGGGGCGCCGATCAACCGCCGGACGCCGTCCTCGAGCGCGGTCACATCGCCCGGCGGGCACAAGACGCCGGTGACGCCGCCGTCCACCACATCGGGCACGCCGCCGACATCCGTCGCGACAGCGGGCGCGCCGGCGGCCCCGGCTTCGAGGAGCGTCCTCGGTACACCCTCGGTCGACGAGCAGTTCACGACGAGATCCACCGCGTCGACGACGTCGGCCATCGCCCGGACGTACCCGGGGAACAGGATCACATTCTCGTTGCCGGCGGCGGCGACCGCTTCCCGGAGTTGGGGCCCCATGTCGCCATCACCGACAAGCGCAAACCGAGCGTCGGGGAACTCAGCGGAGAGATGCGCGGCGACCTCGACGAACATCTCGGGGTGCTTCTCGGGGCTGAGACGCCCGATCTGCGCGACGAGCGCGCCGCCCTCGGGCACGCCCCACGCGGCCCGGATATCTGTTCCCTCGCGCGGGACGACGGCCGCGTCGAGCCCGACCGGTATGACGCGCACGATGCGTTCCGGAACGCCGCGCGCCAGCAGCCGCCGACGGTAGTCCTCACAGAAAACGAGCACGCGGTCCAGCCGCTTGCAGCACTGCACGTTGATCCATTCGTAGAGGCGCTCGCGCGCCGTTCGGCTGAGCCAGCCGTGGATGGTCGTCATGCGGACGGCGCGGCCCGTGTCGGCCAGGAGCATTCCCAGGTCGCACTTGTAATCGTGCGAGTGGATGATGTCGGGCGCTTCCGCTCGGAATACCTCGGCCAACTGGCGGGCGAGCCGCAGCGGCAGGCGTCCGCTGGTCTCGAGGTGAATCCAGTGGACGCCGGCTTTCTCGAGTCGTTCGACAAAGTCCGCCGCAGCTGGTCCCGAGCGGCGCTCGGTCACGCCGACCGCCGTGACGCTGACGCCTCGCTCGGCCAGCCCCGGCAAGGTGCACAGGATGTTGCGCTCCAGCCCGTACCCCGCCGTCCCGGTTCTGAACAAATGGATGACGTTCAAGTCCGGCCCCTGCGTGGAATACTGACGGCCAAGCCCGCTTGGCGACCAGACAATTCTACCTGAGTCGCTTGGGACGTTCAACGCGCAATGGGCGCGCGGCCTTGACCGCCTCGACGGCGGCTGATACGATATCCAGAGCGAGGGAAAAGCCATGCCAGCGAGACTCCGCGTGACGGGCGGCCACAACGTCGACCACGTCTACAAGATCAACGAGAACGAGGTCGCCGTACTCGGGCGTTCCGCCGAGGCCGACGTCCGTGTTCAGGATGAAAACGCATCGCGGCGGCACTGCTGTATCGAGTACGTCGAGGCGAGATGGATGCTCACCGACCTCGACAGCATGAACGGCACGCTCGTCAACCGCGAGCAGGTGACGTCGTCGCGGCTCAACTCGGGGGACGAAATCCGCGTCGCCGGCATGATATTCGAATTCACCGTGGACGAGCCGATTTCGGTGCCCGACACGGAAGCCGTCGAGCCGCCGAGCGCGAAGGACGGATGCGTGTGCGCGCAGTGCGGCCGCGACCTGCCCGAGGACCCGGTCGACACGGGGCAGGCGACCGAGATCGGTGGCCGCCTCTTCTGCAAGAGCTGTGTGGTGCCGCACGCGGGGCCCGAGAGCGACTCGGGCGACGCGTCGCAGGGACGGGCGCGCAGCGAGACCGGCGAGCAGTTTGCGTCGCTGCTCGAATCGCTCGAACGCGCAACTGACAGCGACCGGCCGGCCGAGCCGGCGCCGTCGGCTGAACCGAGCGCGTCAAGTTCGGCGCCCGGCCTGCTCGACCGCCTGCGCCGTGAGAAGCCCGTAGATGAGACCTGACCCGCGTCCTCTCCGGGACGGGCTATCAATGACCAAGTTCCGTGCGATTCTCTCGTGTGTCCTGTGTTTCCTGGCTGGTCTCTGCGCGACCTCTCCCGCCGACGTTGTGATACTCCGTGACGGCACCCGCATCGAGGGGAGCGTCCGGACCAAAGGCGACACGTTTGAAGTGACGACCTCCGAGGGGCGCACCGTCGCGGTCAAACAAGCCGAGGTGAGACGGGTTGAACGCGGTTCAGGTGCCGAGAGGAAGGACTTCGAAGTGACGGATGAGCTTCGCCTGCGGGTGAAGCGCCACCATCAACTCAAGACGCTCGCCACGCGCATGCGGCGCGGGGGCGCCGGCGCCGCCGAGGCAACGAAGGAACTGATCGCGGCAGGGCCTGACGCCCTCCCCTTTCTCGCCGAGGCGCTGCGCGACGACGAACCGGAGACTCAGGAGACTGCGCTCCGAGCGCTGGGCGAACTCCGCGGACGTAGTGCCGCCGAGCTCATCGCCGGCCGCCTTCCGATGCTCCCGGCCGCGCTTCAGGTTGTCGCGCTGGGCGATCTCGCCGACATGGGAGCGGCCCATACGATCCCGCAGATCTCGGCGCTCTATCGAGCCAGGGCAACATCGCTGCGCGCTCGGAAAGCATCAATTCGGTCTCTCGGCCGGCTGCGCGACCCGATCTCGCTCGGCGACCTCGTGGCGGCGCTCGACACGGCCGGCACGGCGAGCGTGGCCGCGCAGGCGCTTATCGAGTTCGACTCGCCGGCGGCGCTCGCCTATCTTGACGCATTGATCAAGCGCGGGACCGTCGGCGGGCGCACCGGTGTGCGCATCATCGAGAAGGTGGCGGGGCCGGAGCACGTCGCCCTGCTGCTTCGACTGCGGAGTCGGGGGGCGCCGCGCGGCCGCCAGGCGGCCGACGCGGCGCTCGAGCGCCTGAAGGCCAGCAAAGCGGCCCGCGTCGCAACCTACATCGCTCTCCTGAAGGTCGGCAGCCAGGCGGAGAAGGACGCGGCAACGCGCCGGCTCAAGAGTGTGACGAAGCGTGACGAGCCCGATGCGAAGGGCTGGGCGACGTGGTGGGTGAAGCAGAACCGGTCGCGGGCGCGGATCGCCGTCGTCGCGCTCGGACCGGTGGATCCGGCGGCAGTCCGTCTGATGAGACGGGCCGTCGAGAAGGCCACCGGGGTCCAGACCTCCGTCACCGCACCCGTTCCGCTGCAGGCGTCGGCTCGGGTGCCCGGCTCAAATCACTACCGGGCGGACGCTCTGCTCGACGCGGTCCAAAGACGCTTCGCTCGCACCCCACACGTCGTCGCGGCGATCGCGGTCACGGCCGTCCGCGTTGAGCGGCCGGGACAGGGGCCGGCGATCGGTGGATTCCGTTACGGCTCATGCGGGCTCGTTTCGCTGCCCGGCCTGGAGGCGGGGAGAGATGCAGCCCTGCGACGGTCACGGTTGCAGCGACACGCGCTCCACGTGCTGGCGCGAGCGCTGCGCATCTACAAGTCGCTCGATGAGGACTGCCCGGCTCAGCCGGTCTATGAGGCCGCGGGACTCGACCGGTTCAAGGACAAGTTCTCGGACGCAACGGCCGCACACGTGCAGGCGAGCTTGAACGTCTCTGCCTCGCTCCTCGCGGGCGACGTGGACGGCGCCCTGGCCTCGCTTCGAGCGCTCCGGGCCGTCGCGGACGACCGCGCGTGGGCCGTCGAGATCGCGACGCTGACCGAGCGAAAACTGAATCTCGCGGGCGCACGCCGGTGGTGGCAGCTCGTGGCCCGTACCTCGGCGACGGAGGCCGAACGCGAGATGCTCGAGGCCCGAGTCGCGCTGATTGTGGACCTCACGAAGCGGGAGAAGCGGCGTCGGTGAGCAACTAAGGAGGATGCGGCCCTGGCGACAGAGAAGCCCTGGTACGCGGACGGGCTGAGGTTCGAGTGCCAACAGTGCAGCGAGTGCTGCCGGGGCGAGCCCGGTTACGTATGGGTCACCGAGGAGGAGATCGCACGGCTGGCCGCGGCCGTGGGCCTCACGGTCGATGAGTTCCGCGCGGCCTACGTCCGCCGCGTCGGACTGCGCCTGAGTCTCAAGGAGTTCCCGGGCGGCGACTGCGTGTTGTGGGGCGGCGACGGACGCGGGTGCCTCGCCTATCGGGTCCGTCCGGTCCAGTGCAAGATGTTCCCGTTCTGGGGCGAGCACGTGACATCACGCGCGGCCTGGGACGCGCTGTCGCGGTCCTGCCCGGGCGTGAATCAGGGGCGGCTCTTCTCAGCCAAGGAGATCAAGAAGCGCCTCAGGCGGCGAGGAACTTGACCGGCCGCCGTCGACTCGTTAGTATCCCCGGACCAGAGACCGTATTCTCACGGAGGCGTGTGTGTTCAAGATCATCAGCAAGCGGGTGGTGGCAGACAGGACGAAGGAAATCGTCGTCGAGGCGCCCGACATCGCCGCTCGCGCCGCCGGCGGCCAGTTTGTTATCCTCCGGAACGACGAGGAAGGCGAGCGGTATCCGTTGACGATCGCCGACTTCGACGCGGCCGCGGGCACGGTCACACTCGTCTTTCTCGAAATCGGCAGGTCGACCCGCCGCCTTGGCGAACTCGAGGTCGGCGACTCGATACCTGATCTTGTCGGTCCGCTCGGCAATCCGACCCATGTCGTGCCGCTGGGCACGATCGTTTGCATCGGCGGTGGGGTCGGCATCGCGGCCGCTCATCCGGTTGCGCGGGCCTTCCGCGCGGGCGGCAACCACGTCATCGGCATCATCGGCGCGAAAAGCGAACAACTCCTCTTCTTCGAGGACGAGATGCGGGCCGCCTGCAACGAACTCGTTATCACGACGGACGACGGCTCAAAGGGAGCTCAGGGTTTCGTGACGGAGCGGCTCGCGGAGGTGGTCGAGCGCCTCGGCGCGGATCAGATCGGCGAGGTGTTCGCCGTCGGCCCGACCGTGATGATGAAGGCGGTGGCCGAAGCCACGCGGCCGCACGGAATCCGAACGACCGTCAGCTTGAATCCGATCATGGTCGACGGGACCGGGATGTGCGGCGGATGCCGTGTCGAGGTCGGCGGGGAGACGAAGTTCGCGTGCGTCGACGGGCCCGACTTCGACGCCCACCTTGTCGACTTCGACTTGCTGATGGCGCGCCAGCGTATGTACGAGCACGCCGAGAGCCAGGCGGACCAAGGCTGCCGGCTGGAGAAGCAGCTCGAGGATTCGTAAGAGCGGGCGCGGCGCCCCTTACTCTTCCGTGACCTTGAAGACCTCGTCGTGCTCGCGGGCGTGCTCGACGACCTCAATCGCGATCTCCTGTCCCGGCTGGCCGACCTCGATCTTCTCGTGCTCGAGCTGCATCGACTTGATCGTCTCGTTGAAGTCGCTCGTGTGGCCCTTGATGTGGATGGTGTCGCCCACCTTCAGTTCGCCCTCGAGCGTGATGGCCGCGACCTGGATGTGGCCGAAATAATGCGTCACCACGCCGACTTTCTGCTCCGGCATCGGTTCCCCTCCTAAAGCAGTGGATCTCCCTTCTCCAGCGTCCGGGGCCGGCGGGCCCCGAAGGACAACCTACTCCGCTGCTCGCCCGGTGTCAACAAAGTTCTGTCGCCCGGCGCCTCAATCCCGTATCATCGAGCATGGCCCGACCGGAGGAACACCGATGAGAGCCAGGCACGGCCTTCCGTTGCTGTTGATGTTGTCCATTGCGGCGGTGGCTGGGTCGCCTTGCGCGACCGCGGCCGACGGCACGCGCCCGACGCGCAAGCCCATCGCGAAGAAGGGCGGCAGCGTGGGCGCTTTGCTCCGCAAGTGGGACGCGGGAGGGACCGCGGCAGGCAACACGGGCGACTACTACGACAACCGCGACGGCGGGCACTCCCGCTTGAACATCGCCCCGTACCCACAGCTCCAGCGGACCAACTACGGCGCAGCAGTTCGCACACGCGGCTGGGGCGCCCAACGGCAGATCCTCCCGCATGTCACGTTCGGCAACTCGTCGACCGCATCGTACGTCACCAAGGGCGGGAGCCATACCCGGCGGCTCTACAGTTCGCGCTGGGGGCTGCAACTGCTGCACAGACAGTACGTCGGCAACAACGTCTACGTCTACCCCGAGCACCTCGACCACGACATCGGACACAACGGCTGCTTCAGGAGCCAAGGCTTCGGCGACATCTTCCCGACGAACACGCCTTACGCAATCGCGTCACAGGGGTCGTCGGGCTCGGACCAGCCGTTCGTGAAAGCGATCCCGTACGCGCTCGCCGCATTCCGCCCCGAGGTCAAGAAGCGGCTCGTCAAGGCGGGCCTGCTGATGCCGACGCTCCAGATGATCTTCCGGAGCACGAACAAGAACCTGAAGACGCCGGGCGACTACCTGACCGGCCGGGCCCATCCGACGGTGTTCCTCGGGAAGAACGTCGACGCGCTCGCGATGGTGAAGATGGCCCACGCGGTCCGGCTCAACACGATCCCGCCGATGATGAGGCTCAAGGTCGTCGAGGAGGACGAGCCCAAGCACGGGCGGGATTTCTTCGACCCGGGCCAGACGGAGAAGCTGGCCGACACGCCCGGCGTGATCGCCCGCATCGTCCGGGGCGGCGCCTACCGCCGGCGGATTGTCGTCAGCGCGGAGGCGACTAAGGACATCAACGGCCGAGCGCTCACGTACGCCTGGCGCGTACTTCGCGGCGACGCGAGCCGCATCACGATCACGCCGCAGAACGACGCGAAGTCTGTTGTCGAGATCGTCGTCGCTTATCATCACTGGCGTCCGATCGCCGAGGGGTCGCGGCTCGCGTCGAACCGCGTCGACATCGGGGCGTTCGTGCACAATGGCGCCCACTACTCGGCGCCCGGCTTCATCACGTTCTTCACGCTCGACCACGAGGAGCGGACGTATGCCGCCGACGGGCGGCTCCTGGAGATCGCGTACGGCGCCGGCTCGCCCGTTCTGCTCATCAAGGATTGGCCGAAGGCCTTGTCGCTGTTTCATCCGAACGAGCGGGCCTGGGCGGCGGCCGCGCTGCGCAAGCAACTGCTCGCGGCGGAGCTTGCGACCGTCACGCGTGCCGCGCGCGACCACAAGAAGGCCTACGCGGCCGTCGTCGCAACAGGCAAGCCGTACAGGCCCGTCGCGAAGGCGTACAAGGAATCGCTCACGAACGAGACCAAGGCCAAGAAGGCGCTCGGCGCCGCGAAGGCGGCGCACCGGAAGGCGCCGACCGACGCGACCAAGCTGGCCCTGACCCGGGCCGAGCTTGCGCTGAAGGCCGCGCAGGCGGAACGGAAGAAGCTCGCCGGCCGGAAGTCGCGCATCGGCAAGCCGCACCAGGTGGCTCGCGCGGCGGCGAACGAGATTCTCGACCGCAAAGAGCCCGGGCTCAAACGCTCGACACGCGGGCTGGTCGAGGCAGCTTTCGATTCGCTCGCTCGCGATCCGCTTTTCCTCCCGCGGCACCGGGCGAACCTGGGCGCGCTGTTCGCGAAGGCGCCGGCCCCGGCCAAGGCGGCCGTGACGAAAGCGCGGAAGCGATATGTGCAGCTCGGCCTCATCACCGACAGTACGGACTTCGCCCACGAGCCGCGGCCGCTCAGAAAAGGCGACACGCCCCCCGTCGAGCGACTCAGCCGGTACGAGCGAAGTCAGCTCGAGCGGCTCCACAAGACCGTCATTGTCAGATTGGTCTTCCCGGAGATCGTCAGTCCTTTCTACCGAACGAACTACGTCGACTGGACGCTCTCCGCGCCGAAATCCTGGCGCGACCTGTACGATCACGACAAGCGCGGCGAAATCACCGGCTGGACGCGCCACGAAGGCGACAAGCAAACAGAGTTCAACGCCGACGGCCACATTGTGCTGGCCCGGGACAAGCTGAGGCGGTGCACGAAGGCCCGCACCGTACGGTATCAGCGCGACCCGCCGAAGCGTGACGCCAAAGGCCGCGTTCGGGCCGGCGCCCGCCGCCTTCTCCGCTGGCTCCCCGGAAACGAGATCCTCCACTACGCCTACACGGACAAGGCCGACCCGACCGGGCGAATCGTCAAGCGGGAGCCCGCCCCTGGGGACTAGCACTACAACGCTAGAAGACATTGAAGCACTTCCGTAGATCGGAGAGCCGAA